>JAZNCK010000121.1:0-25144 GCA_045587505.1 Acutalibacteraceae bacterium | reverse complement strand
AAGGATATGCAGGTTGAACTCAAGAATATCCAGCAGCGACTCGGTATTACATTCATATATGTTACACATGACCAGGAAGAAGCACTTTCGATGTCCGATACAATTGTTGTTATGGATGGCGGTGTTATTCAGCAGATAGGTACACCTCAGGATATTTATAATGAACCGAAAAATGCCTTTGTTGCTGATTTTATCGGTGAAAGTAATATTCTTGACGGTAAGATGCTTGAAGATTTCAAGTGCTCTTTTTCAGGCGCACAGTTCCAGTGTCTTGATAAAGGATTCGGTTCAGGTGAATCAGTTGATGTAGTTGTCCGCCCGGAGGATGTTGATATTGTTCCTGTTGAAAAAGGAATTCTTACCGGTGTTGTAACTTCCGTTACTTTTAAAGGAGTACATTTTGAAATTATCGTAGATATCGGTGGTTTCAAATGGATGATTCAGACTACTGATTATGAACCTGTAGGTAAAAAAATAGGTCTTGATATTGAACCTGACGCTATTCATATTATGAAAAAGTCCAAGTATTCGGGCTTGTACGGCGATTATAGTTCATTCAGTGACGAATTGGAGCATCTTTCAGATATCGTTGAGGAGGAGTAAATGATGAATAAAAAGTCAACTCTTACTCAGAAACTCTGTACATCTCCGCATATTGTCTGGTCAGCAATTTTTATTGTTGTACCGCTTATAATGGTTCTTTATTATGCTTTTACAGATGCAAGCGGAGATTTTACATTCGAGAATATCACAAGACTCGGTGACTATACAACCACGTTTTTACGTTCAATCTGGTATGGTATAGTTGCGACAATAATCTGTTTGCTTATTGCGTATCCTCTTGCTTATATTATTGCAAACTCAAAAGCAAGGGTACAAAGTACGATGGTCATGCTTGTAATGGTACCGATGTGGATGAATTTTCTTCTCAGGACTTATTCGTGGATGACTTTGCTTGAGGATACAGGAGTTATCAACACACTTCTAGGCAAAATCGGAATTGGTCCGTTTCATATGATCAATACTGCAGGTGCTGTAATTCTTGGTATGGTATACAATTTTCTGCCGTACATGGTATTACCGATTTATACGGTAATGACTAAACTTGACAAGAGTCTGGTAGAAGCTGCTCAGGACCTTGGAGCTAACAAATTCATCGTTTTCAAGGATGTAATGTTACCGGCAACATTATCCGGTGTTGTTTCCGGAATAACAATGGTTTTTGTTCCTTCGGTAAGCACATTCTATATTTCACAGAAACTCGGTGGCGGAAGTTTTGCTCTTATCGGTGATATTATTGAGATGCAGTTCCAGGTTTCAAACAACTTTAACTTCGGTGCTGCTCTGTCACTCGTTCTTATGGTACTTATTCTTATCTGTATGGCAATTATGAATAAGTTTGGTGATGAGGATGAGAATGCACGAGGAGGTATGATGATATGAACAAGATGTCACTTGCCTCTAAACTGTATCTTGCAATTATTTTACTTTTTCTCTATCTTCCGATTATTATGCTTATGGTGTTATCCTTCAACGCCTCAAACAGCACCAGTGTAATGAACGGTGTATCAATTAAGTGGTATGTTGAGCTTTTCAGAGATGAGGCCACAATTCAGGCTTTTTACAACACTCTTATTCTGGCAATACTGTCAGCAATAACATCAACGTTTATCGGTACACTTGCTGCTGTCGGAATCAATAAGATGAAAAAAGGTTTTGTTAAAACAAGTGTGCTTTCGGTTACAAATATTCCAATGATGAATCCGGAGATTGTAACCGGTGTGTCAATGATGCTTTTATTTGTATTCATAGGTACAGCGCTGAAAATCAACGGTATTCTCGGATTCTGGACTCTGTTTATTGCACATGTTACATTCAGTCTGCCTTATGTAATACTCAATATTATGCCTAAATTAAAGCAGACGGATGCTCATATTGCAGAAGCAGCTCAGGATCTCGGATGTACAAAATTGCAAGCATTTATGAAAGTGGTTCTTCCGTCAATCAGACCCGGTATTGTTGCCGGATTTATTATGGCATTTACACTTTCACTTGATGATTTCATTATAAGTTATTTTGTAAGCGGTCCAAAGTTCCAGACTTTGCCTATCAGGATTTTTTCTATGACTAAAAAACGCGTTACTCCGGATATGTACGCACTTTCAACTCTTATTTTTGTAGCAATTCTTATTCTGCTTGTTCTGGTAAATGTTTTCCAGTCAAAGTCTGATGAGAGTGAATCCGCACATAAGAAAGGGGGAGCTAAATGATTAAAAAGATTAGTTCCTGTTTTCTTGTTGTTATAATCGTTGCACTTATGGTTGCACCTACGAGTGTTTCTGCGGCAGATTACAGTCACCTTGCGGGTACAGAAATTAACGTTTATAACTGGGGCGAGTATATATCTGACGGTGCCGAAGGCTCGATGGATGTTAACAAGAAGTTTGAGGAAGAAACCGGCATCAAAGTTAACTACACCACCTACGATTCCAATGAGAATATGTACAACAAAATTAAGGGTGGCGGTGCAAACTACGACATTATCATTCCATCGGAGTATATGATAGAGCGAATGATTGCTGAAGGACTTCTTGAAAAAATCAATTTTGACAACATCCCTAATTATGCAAATATTATGGATGAGTATAAGAATCTGTATTTTGACCCGAATAATGAGTATTCGGTCCCGTACAATGTCGGTATGGTAGGTCTTATCTATAACACAAAGATGGTTGAAGGTACGCCTGACAGTTGGAATCTTATGTGGGATGAAAAGTACGCTGGTCAGATTCTTATGTTTAACAATTCCCGCGATGCTTTCGGTATTGCACAGTGTCTTCTGGGGATTGACCTTAACACCTCTGATTCTAACGAATGGCATCAAGCTTATGATAAACTCAAGGAGCAAAAACCGCTTGTAAGTTCTTATGTTATGGATGATGTCTATAATAAAATGGAGAGTGGCGATGCAGCAATTGCAGCTTACTATGCGGGAGACTATCTTACAATGAAAGATAATAACCCTGATCTTGCGTTCGTTTATCCGAAAGAGGGAACAAACATATTTGTTGATTCTGTATGCATTCCTGTCGGATGTCAGAATAAAGAAGGTGCAGAGCTTTACATCAACTTCCTTCTCAGAGAGGATGTAGCGCTTGCGAATGCGGAATATATCTGTTACGCAACTCCGAATAAGGCTGTGCGAAACAGTGAGGATTATTCACTTAAAGACGAAGTAATTCTTTACCCTGCACCTGAAGATATGCCGAAAACACAGTACTACCACAATCTTCCTCCGGAAACACTTATGCTTATGACATCACTCTGGGATGGATTAAAGATTGAGGGCAACGACGATACGTCAATTTATGTCGGTCTTATCACATTCTGTTCAGCTGTTGCTGTTTATGCTGTATACAGGACAATTCGTAAAAAGAAAAGAGAAAAAATGTATTAAATTTTTCACTCACAGTTTTCTGTGAGTGATTTTTTTCTTGAATTGGTTTTAACTATGTGTTAAAATCACAAAAGGACGTGATTTAATGAAAGAATTTAAACGCTTTATATCTATGGCAAAACCATTCAGAGTGCCGTTGATTATAACTGTTTTATCACTTTTAGGTGTATCGGCAGTTAGCCTTGTTACTCCTGAAATGGTTCGTAGAATGACGGCTGTTCTTACCGATGGTACTGCTTCCACTAACACAATGGTTTATTATGCGGCAATTATTCTTTGTGCGTACATAATCAAAGCAGTTTTGTCTTTTTTTGCTAAATGGCAAGCACATATTGCAGCCTGGAATTTTGTCGGAGACCTTACGCTTAATGTTTACTCGAAATTACAGACACTTTCAATGAGTTATTTTACTGATAAACAGACCGGTCAGATGATGAGCCGTGTTATCAATGATACACGCAATATGGAAACTCTTATAGCGCATGCTTTGCCTGATCTTCTTTCAAATATTCTTATTGTTTTACTTGTTGCTATAATGATTTTTACAATCAACCCGATACTTGCGGCAATCTCACTTATTCCGGTTCCTTTTCTGATTTTTGTCAGCACAAAATTTTCCAAAAAAGTTCTGCCGAAATTTAAGAAAAATCAGCAGGTTCTTGCCGAACTTAACGGTGTTGTTCAGGACAATATCTCAGGTATTAAGGAGATTCAGGCTTTCGGTAAAGAAGAGTCAGAATTTATGCGGATGAAAAACTATTGTAAAACATACAGTCAGGTTAATATAAATGCGAATTTTTCGGCTGCAATTTTTCACCCGTCAATTGAGTTCCTTACATCAATCGGTACGGTTTTGGTTATGGGAATAGGTGGTACGCTTGCTATGCGCAATGTTCTTACGACGGCAGATGTTGTCGGATTTTTTATGTATCTTTCTTTGTTTTATTCACCTCTTGCGGTTCTTGCACGAATTGTTGAAGATGCACAGAATGCTTATGCCGGAGGTTTAAGAGTTCTTGAGATTCTTGATATGGAGTCGGATGTTAAGGACAGTGAGAATGCAAAAGTTTTAAGAAAAGCCGAAGGTAACATTGAGTTCAGAAATGTCAGTTTCTACTACAACGAAAAAGAACCCGTTCTTAATGACGTGTCGTTTAAAGTGGAAGCAGGTCAGATGATAGCATTTGTCGGTGCAACGGGTGTCGGAAAGTCTACGATTGTTTCTCTGCTTGAACGTTTCTATGACCCTATTAAAGGAAGTATTTTTCTTGATGGTCACGATATAAAGGGTATTAAAATCAAGTCATTGAGAGAGAACCTTTCAATTGTGCTGCAGGATGTTTTTCTTTTTAACGGTACAATATTTGAAAATATTGCTTACGGTAATTCTGTTGCTACAAAAGAAGAAGTTCTTGAAGCTGCAAGAATAGCGAGAGCAGACGATTTTATAAGAACAATGCCTGATGGTTATGACACGCTCATCGGTGAAAGAGGTGTCCGTCTCTCAGGCGGTCAGAAACAGCGAATTGCAATTGCGAGGGCTATTCTGAAAAATTCACCAGTACTGATTCTTGATGAAGCGACATCTGCAGTTGATAACGAAACTGAAGCGCTAATTCAGCAGGCAATTGATGATCTTTCTAAAAGCCGAACTGTTGTTGTAATCGCACACAGACTTTCAACGGTTATGAAGGCGGACAAGATAGTTGTTCTTGAAAACGGCAGAATAACCGAACAGGGCACTCACAGTGAACTAATGGCAAATAACGGACACTATGCAAAACTTTGCAATGTCAATACAAATCAGATAAGAACCGAGGTATAAGTATGATAGTAACAACAATTGATAAACTCACCAAGTATGCGGAAATACCGTACGCTCAGGATATTGTGAATTTTCTGACTGATTTCAGAAAGACTGAAATGTTACCGGGCAGATATGATATCCACGGAGACGATCTTTTTGCAGCAGTCAGCAGATATGATACTGAACCTAATGTTGAAAGAAAGTTTGAAAATCACAAGAAGTATATTGATTTGCAGATAGTTCTTGAAGGTAAAGAAGAAATTCATTGGGCTGATACTGCCTCTCTTACTCAGGTTTCTGAGGAGTTTTCAAATGGCGGAGACATCGCTTTTTATACAGGCGAATCAATGGGATATGTCCTTTTGGGAGGGGAACAGGGGGTTGTTCTTTTCGAAGAAGATGCACATATGCCGAATGTTCTTCACGAAAAAAGTGAAAACGTGCTTAAAGTGGTGTTTAAAATCAAAAAACAGTGAATTATAATTCATTTTCAGTTGACATAAAAGTGTTTTGATGTTATATTTAATCCGCAAATAAAATTATGGAGGAGTATATTATGAAAAAGATTTTGACTTTAATTATGGCTGTCCTTGTTGTTGCAGGTATTTTTGCACTCGCAGGTTGCGGTAAAGATGAAGCTACAGGTGAAAAGCTCATCCTTGCTACAAGTGCTGATTTCCCGCCATATGAATACATAGAGGGCAGCGATTATGCAGGTATCGACATTGAAATTGCAGGTCTTATCGCAAAGAAACTCGGTCGTGAACTTGTAGTTGAAAACATGAACTTTAACTCAGTTATTGACGCTGTTCAGGCAGGTAAGGCTGACATCGGTATGTCAGGTATTACAGTAACTCCTGACCGTATGGAGTCGGTTAACTTTACAGATTCTTATGCAACTGCTGTTCAGGCAATTATCGTTCCTGAGAATTCACCGATCAAGACGGTTGATGATATCTATGCTGATGGTGCTGCATATAAGTTTGGTGTTCAGCTTTCAACAACAGGTGATATCTATATTTCAGGTGAAATCAACGACGACAAGTCTCTTAACGGTACAGTTGAACAGTACACAACAGGTGCAGAGGCTGTAGCAGCTCTTGTTGCAGGCAAGATTGACTGCGTTGTTATTGATAACGAGCCTGCTAAGTCATTTGTTGCTGCAAATAAAGGTCTCAAGGTTCTTGATACTGAGTATGCAGTTGAAGATTATGCAATCTGCCTTGCTAAGGATAACACAGAACTTCTTGCCGATGTAAATAAGGCACTTGCTGAACTCAAGGCAGACGGAACAATTGACGGTATTATTAAAAAGTACATTCCTGCTGAATAATTTTTACTGAGTTTATTTAACAATCGGGGGAGTCGGACTCCCTCGATTTGGCATTATGAAAGGGAATATCGGATGGGATATTTTTTTAGTAGCTTGAAAGAATCCTTACTTATGGGTTGGGAAGATTTTAAAGCAGATTTTATTTTAAACTTTATTAAAGACGACAGATGGAAACTCTTGGCAGACGGTCTTGTCGCAACATTGCAGATTACTGCGCTTGCAGTTTTTGTTGGTATTCTTATCGGTATTGTTATTGCTATTATCCGTTCAACTTACGATAAAAATGCTGACAAAATGCACGGTCTGAGTGGTTTTATAATGAAACTTCTCAACGGAATATGTAAGATTTATCTCACGGTTATCCGTGGTACACCCGTTGTTGTTCAGTTGTTGATTATGTACTTTATCATATTCAGAACATCTAACGATAAACTTATGGTTTCTGTGCTTGCTTTCGGTATCAACTCCGGCGCTTACGTTGCGGAAATTTTCCGAAGCGGTATTATGTCCATTGACGGTGGACAGATGGAGGCCGGCCGATCGCTCGGTCTTAACTATGCACAGACTATGATTTACATTATCATTCCGCAGGCGTTCAAAACTGTATTACCTACACTTGCTAATGAGTTTATTGTGTTACTTAAAGAAACATCTGTCGCAGGTTACATCGGAATGATGGATCTTACACGTGCGGGTGATATGATACGTGGTGTTACATTCACAGCAATGATGCCCTTGATAGCGGTAGCTATTATTTATCTTGTAATTGTTATGATACTTACCAAGTTGGTGTCATTACTTGAAAGGAGGCTTCGTAACAGTGAGCGATAATGTACTTATCAAAGTAACTGATCTTCAGAAAACTTACGGTGAGCTTCATGCTCTTGACGGAGTTTCTACGCAGATAAATAAAGGCGAAGTGGTTGTAATTATCGGACCGTCAGGCTCAGGTAAATCGACATTTCTTCGTTCACTGAACCTTCTTGAAGAGCCCACCGGAGGTAAAATTGAATTTGACGGAACTGATATTACCGACAGTAAGGTTGATATCAACATTCACCGCCAGAGAATGGGTATGGTTTTTCAGCACTTCAATCTTTTTCCTCATATGTCAATTCTTAGAAATCTTACACGTGGGCCTACATAGCTTCACAAAATGAGCAAATCTGAAGCAGAAAAGCAGGCTATGGAGCTTCTTGAAAGAGTCGGTCTTGCAGACAGAGCAAACGCATATCCGTCTCAGCTTTCAGGTGGTCAGAAACAGAGAATTGCAATTGTTCGTGCACTTGCGATGAAGCCTGAGGTTATGCTGTTTGACGAGCCTACATCTGCTCTTGACCCGGAGATGGTTGGCGAGGTGCTTGATGTAATGCAGAATCTAGCCAAAGAGGGTATGACGATGGTTGTTGTTACTCACGAGATGGGATTTGCTAAAGAGGCTGCTACCCGTGTTATTTTTATGGATGAGGGTAAAATGATTGAAGAAAATACCCCGGAAGATTTCTTCACTAACCCGAAAACTGACAGATGTAAGGACTTTCTTTCTAAAGTTCTTATATAATGATGTATTTTGCACAAAAAACAATTGATTTAATTTACGGTTGGAATACTTTACTTTTACAAATTAAGTTAGTATAATGTAATTAACGATAATTGCTTTTGAAAGGGGTAATTGAAATGGATTTTAAAAACACACTTATTCAGAGCATTACTGCAGTTCTTTGCGTTGTAGCTCTTTGTATCACGATGGTTTCTGCAGTGGGAACTATTTCTGATGCTAAGATTGAGGCTGCAAAGTCAGCAGGCGATGTTTCTTCATCAACAGTCGGCGATGCTGAGCCTTCTGATGATACCGTAGTAGATGACGGCACAGTTTCTGAAGATGATACAGTTGCAGATGACGGTACAGTTTCTGAAGATGAGTCAGTTGCTGATGATTCTGCAGCATCGGATGATACTGCAACAGAAGATGCTACACAGGCTCCTGCTACTGAGGATAAGACTCAGGCTACTGATAAAGCTCCCGTGAGTGAGTCAAAGCCTGCAGGTACTGTTGCACCTAAGTCAGTTGCAGAAATCACTGAATATTATAATGCAGCGGTTGCAAAGGCTGTAAAGGCAAAGGTCGGTTTTAATAAGACCAGAAAATCTGACAATGAAAATATTGATATGCCGGCGCTTCTCGGCTTTGCTAAGGGCTTGATTTATCAGTTTATGGGTATCGGACCTGATAATGTTTACACCGAGTCAGTTGCAAAGGGTAAGTGGGGAGATGTTGCATTCCTTTACAACAGTAAACTTACTACTGCTGATGTTACATCAGCTACATGTACACAGTCAGGTGCTAATTATGTAGTTACTCTTAATCTCAAGAATGGTTCAAGTACTGCAAATAAGTCTAAGCCGACAACAGCTGCTAATAGCTCACTTGATAAGTGCGGTATCTGTGTAGGTACAGAAGACAAGGGATACTTTGATCATAAGACTGCATCTGTTATGTATGATGCAATTGCAGGTACAGATGCAAATGCAAACATTTCTGAGAAGTATTCAAAAGCTGTTGTAAAAGCTACAATCAATGCTTCTACAGGTAATATCGTAAGTCTTACAGTTGATTGGGATATGGACGTAAGTATGAAGGTTATGGGCGTTTCTGCAACGGCTACCGGTTCATCACACGTTATCTACAAAGACTTCAAGTATTGATTCAATACTTAGCTAATAAAAAACACTCCGTTAGCGCGGAGTGTTTTTACTTAATTTTATTTAGAGATATAGGACTGATTATATGTTAAAACAAAGAGGTTCGGGCGTACTTATGCACGTTTCTTCAATTCCGTCCGAATATGGTATAGGCGTATTTGATAAAAACTGTCTGGCTTTTATTGATAAAATAAAAGAAATGGGGTTCGGTTACTGGCAGGTTCTGCCTTTTAATCCGGTTGATGAATCTAATTCTCCATACTGCTCATCTTCTGCATTTGCAGGAAACTTTATGTTTATTGATCCTCAGAAGTTGTGTGAATGCGGACTTTGTACTCAGCAAGAGGTTGATGAAAACATATATAAAGGCTCGCCGTATACGGCTGATTACGAATTTGCAGGGGAGAAGAGACTTGCACTTCTGAAAAATGCATTTAGTCGTATTGATGCTGATACAGCTCAAAAAGTCAAGATTTTTGAAGAGAAGAATCCCTGGGTTGTCGATTTTTCACTTTATATGGCTTTGAAAGAAGCTAATGCACAGAAACCGTGGTGGGAATGGGCTGATGAGTATGCCAGATATGACGTTTTTATTCAGAAACATCGTTATGATTTTGAAGCATGTTCAGCTTTCTGGCGATTTGTACAGTACATTTTCTTTGACCAGTGGAATGATGTCAAAGCATACGCAAACCGTAACGGAATCGCAGTAATAGGTGATATGCCGATCTATGTTGCGATGGATAGTGTGGATGTCTGGTCAAATCTCAGTCAGTTCAAAATTGATGAAAAAACGCTCAGACCTTCAAAGGTTGCAGGTGTTCCGCCTGATTATTTTTCAGAGGACGGTCAGTTATGGGGTAATCCACTCTATGATTGGGAAAAAATGGAGTCTGAAAATTTTAATTGGTGGATTTTACGCCTCAGTAATGCGCTGAGCATTTATGATGTTGTCAGAATAGACCACTTCCGCGCTTTTGCAAGTTATTGGGAGATTCCTGCTGATAGTAAAACTGCCAAGAATGGTGTGTGGGTAGCCGGGCCACGTATGAAGTTTTTCGAAAAAGTTTTTGAAAAATTCCCCGATGCTCCGATAATTGCTGAAGATTTAGGTGAGTTTGGTGATGACGTGGTCAGACTTTTAGCTGACACCGGATTCCCGGGTATGAAAGTTGTTCAGTTCGGTTTTGATCCTAACGGCGATTCGCTGCATTTACCGCATAATGCTGATAAAAACAGCGTTAACTATGTAGGTACTCATGATAATAACACAATTCTCGGTTGGTTATGGGAAGCTGATGAGAGTCAGCGTCGTTTTGCGCTTGACTATATTGGTTTTGAAGATGGTAACTGGGGTAATGGTGGCTATTATTCAAAAAGTTGTCGTAAGGTTATCGAAGCAGTATGGAAATCTTCTTCAAATACAGCTGTGATCGCTTTTCAGGATATGTGTGGCTTCGGAAGTGATGCAAGAATGAATATTCCCGGAGTTCCGGAAAAGAATTGGCGATTCAGAACCACAACGGAAACGATAAACTCAATCGACATGGAGTATTTCAGAAAGTTAAACTCGGTATACAGACGCATGTATCCGGTTTTTAATAATGATATTAAAAAGTAAAGTAATTTTCGTTGACTTTTCAGTATAATTGGATTATACTTCATTCACAACCCAAAATAAGTGGTGGAGTCTGTCATAGAATGTTTAACATTCTATTTGTTATGGGTTGGATTTTGATATTCTATGTTTTTTACTGTTCTATCAGAATTCAGACAGAATCCGCTTTTATACAGGCGGATTCTTTTTTGCAGACATAATTCACCGGAACGGAGTTTTTTATGAGTCAGATTACAATTGTTGCATTAGTTATTTTTGCAACAACGTATCTTCTTATGATGGCATTTCAGAAGATACGTCCGCATATCGTTGTAGCATCAGCAGCGATATTTGTTGCTTTGGGAGCAATTGCATCTTTTAATCCGAGTTTATTCGGTGAAGGCTTTTTTGCGACAAGTACAGGTGCCTATTCGTATAGCTTTCTGGATGCACTAAAGGAAATTGACTGGAATGTTATTATGATGATTGCAGGTACTATGGGTACTGTATATCTTTTCATAGAATCCAAAATGCCGCAGTTGATGTCCGATGTACTTATTTCCAAGATGCCTAATGTCCAATGGGTAGTTATATCTGTTTCGCTTTTTGCCGGAATTATTTCAGCATTTGTTGATAATGTTGCTACCGTACTTATGATTGCACCTGTTGCATTGGCATTCTGTAAGAAACTCAATATATCGCCGGTGCCATCAATAATTTGCATTGCTGTTTCTTCGAATCTTCAGGGTGCTGCAACTCTGGTTGGTGATACAACGTCAATACTTCTCAGTAAGGCAGCTAACCTTGATTTTTCGGATTTCTTTGTGGATAACGGCAAGCCGGGTATGTTTTGGGTCGTTGAAGCAGGTGCTGTTGTCAGTGCTGCTATTATCTGGTTTATGTTTCGCAAGGAAAAAGGCAAAATAACATTTGATTCAAGAACAGTTGTGGAAGATAAATTCCCGACTTTCCTTCTTGTAGGTACAGTTGTAGCACTTATTGCAGTTTCATTCATTCCATATAAAGATGCTGCAGCTGAGGGTCAGTTCTATAAGCCTGCAATTACAAACGGTATCATCTGTATTGCCTTTTTCTTTATTGGTATTATAAGAGAACTGTTTATCAAGAAAAACAATGACATTGTTAAAAATGCATTTAAAGAGATTGACTATTATACAATTGTTCTTCTTACCGGTTTGTTTATTGTAATCGGTGGCATCAAAAATGCCGGAGTTATAGATGTTATCGGTAATGCGATAGCAAGTATGGGTTCAGGCTCAACTTTCCTTGTATATACGATTATTGTATGGATGTCCGTATTCCTTTCGGCATTTATTGACAATATTCCTTATACAGCAACTATGCTTTCCATTGTTCCGGTTATTGCAGCAGATATCGGAATTGAGCCGAAACTTCTTTATTACGGTCTTCTTTGCGGTGCAACACTTGGCGGTAATCTTACTCCTATCGGAGCAAGTGCAAACATCACCGGTATCGGAATTCTTCGTAAAGAGGGTTATGAAGTTAAGTCTACAACGTTTATGAAGTATGGTGTCCCGTTTACACTTGCAGCAGTTATTACGGGATATCTGATGATCTGGTTTATCTGGAAATGATTTATAGCAGGAGTCTTCGGACTCCTGCTTATTTATATTCTGTGTGCAACAGTGTTGTGTAGATGTGTTTAACATTACAACATATAACGTTAATCGTGTTGCTGAAATAATATAATGTGTGATCGATTTATATAAAAATGTTGATTTTTCACGAAATTATGATATAATCAATTAAAAATTTGTGGAGGTGTGATGAAATTGAATGATTCGGGTTCTTGCCATGATTGTAAACATTTTACTGATTCGATCGGTCAGAATGGTTATTGTCTATTGTACAGGCATAACATCACAACTCCTGATAAATGCTCTAAATATGAATATATAGATATAAAACAGACAGATAGTATGGATATTGAATCGAAGGGCTCTGTTCAGAATTTGCATAAGAACGATGCTGATCGAAAGAATACTCTTGAACGTTTACTTTTGGGAGCATCTGTGTTAAGCTGTAGCATATTCACTGTTATTGCAATTTTCTTTGCTGTGATAATCGGTACAACATTGATGTCTTTTGATTCTGCCGATTTTACTATGAGAATAGTTTTGCTGGTAACGGTATGTTTATTCTTACTGTCTGCACTTGTTATTTCTTTTATGTTAGTCAACAGATTTATTGTAATGAGGATAGTTTATTTTGTTTTTTCCTTGTTAAGTGTTGCTTTTATGCTGATTAACGATTCTTTGTTGTGGTTTAATTTTCATGACCTTACGTTGAATCTGTTGGAAACAATTTTTAATATTGCTTATTGATACAGTCTCACCGGTTAAGTGAGGCTGTTTTACTTAATTTAAAATAAAAAATTTTTTAAAAAGTATTGGAACTGGCGGATAAATATAGTATAATAAACAATATGTGTAAACAAATATATACTCGTGGTGTCAGGAGGGAAAAGGTTGGCGACAAAGTATTCTATTTCTCTTGCTAAAATAGCAAAAACGCACGTACTTGAAACGGTTTATACCCCACGTCCGCTTACTGAGATTATGGTAACATCTCCGGATGTTTATCGCCCGGGGCTGATTCTTTCCGGTTTCTCAAAATATTTTGATCCGGAACGTATTCAGTTTCTCGGAATTGCAGAAGTTGAATATATCAACAGCTCAAAGGATGAAGAACGGTCCAGAAAAATAAAAAGACTGTTATCAAAAAAACCGGTTGCTGTTGTAATTACCCGAAATCAGGAGTTTGTTCCGGAATTTATTGAACTTGCAACAAAGTATGAAGTTCCTTTGTTAAGAACATCAGACGGAACATCAAGCTGTATGTCAGCATTGATTTCGTATCTTAACGTTGAGCTTGCTCCGCGAATTACCCGTCACGGTGTTTTTGTCGAGGTGTACGGTGAAGGCGTACTTATTCTTGGTGACAGTGGTGTCGGTAAGAGCGAAATTGCTCTTGAACTTATAAAGAGAGGTCACCGACTTATTGCTGATGATGCTGTTGAAATAAGACAGGTTTCGCGTAAAACTCTTGTTGGTTCCGCTCCGGAAAACATCAGACACTTTATTGAATTGAGAGGTGTTGGTGTTGTTAACGCAAGACGACTTTTCGGTGTCGGATCTGTTAAAGTTACTGAAAAGATTGATATGGTTATTCAACTTGAACAGTGGGATCCTGAAAAGAGTTATGACCGTCTTGGACTTGAAAGTGAAACAATGGATATTCTTGGTGTTAGTGTTCCGATATCGGTGGTTCCCGTAACTCCCGGTCGAAACATTTCAATTATAATCGAAGCAGGAGCAATGAATAACCGTCAGAAGAAAATGGGTTATAACGCAGCACGACAGCTTCTTCATAATCTCGGAATGACAGATGATATCATTCCTGAGGAAGATGAACTTGAAATCTGGCATAATTTTTAATTTTGGAGGTATTTAATATGTACAGAATTGGTGTAGATCTTGGTGGTACTAATATAGCAGTTGGTGTTGTTGATGACAACTATAAAATAGTCGGCAGAGGTAAGGTTAAGACAAATGCTCCCCGTCCTGCCGAAGAAATATTTGATGATATTGCAAAAGCTATCCGTCTTGCTGTTGATGATGCCGGACTTACAATGGATGATATTGCAAGCGTCGGAATCGGTACTCCCGGTTCAGTTAATAAAGAAGCGGGAACAATCGAATTTTCTAATAACCTCAATTTTAATAATGTTCCTGCAAAGAGAATGCTTGAGGAAAGAGTTGGCAAGTCATGTGTATTTGAGAATGATGCTAATGCTGCTGCTCTTGGTGAGGCGTATGCAGGTGCAGGCAACGGTGTAAAGAATCTTGTTGCTGTTACGCTTGGCACCGGTGTCGGAAGCGGTATCATTGTTGGCGGTAAAGTTCTCGGCGGCACAAACGATGCTGCAGGTGAAATGGGACACACAACAATCGTAGTTGACGGTGAGCAGTGTAACTGTGGCAGAAAAGGATGTTGGGAGCGTTATGCTTCGGCAACAGCCCTTATTTCGCAGACAAAGGCAAAAATGCAGGAGTGCCCGGACAGTAAGATGTGGGAACTTTCAGAAGGCAGCCTTGATAATGTAAGCGGCAGAACTGCTTTTAATGCCATGTATGCAGGCGATGAAGCCGGTAAGCAGGTTGTTGATCAGTACATCAAGTATGTGGCGGTCGGCGTAACAAATATTGTAAACACTTTCCAGCCTGACGTTATCTGTATCGGTGGGGGTATCAGTAACGAGGGTGATAATCTTCTTGATCCTATCAGAGATTTTGTTGAAAGAGAACGCTATACTAAGTATGCAAAGAAGCAGACTAAAGTGTGTAAAGCAGTTCTCGGTAACGATGCAGGTATCATCGGCGCTGCGCTTGTTGAATAATTCTGACGGGGTATTATTATGGTTTTTAATAATATATACGAGTTGGCAACTGAGCTTGGCTGTAAAGCTGAGTTTGATGTTCCGATGAGTGAATACACCACGTTTAAAATCGGAGGAAATGCGCATCTTATGATAACTCCGAATTCGGATGAAAATCTTGCTTTAGTTATCAAAGAGTGCAAAAAACAGGGTGTTAAGCCGATGATTATTGGCAACGGAAGTAATATGCTTATATCCGATAAAGGCATTAAAACTGTTGTGATCAACATGTGCCGTTCAGACAGTATGATTACTTATTTAGGTAACGGTATGATTGAATGCGATGCCGGCGTCACTTTATCGAAGCTATGTAACTTTGCACTGGAAAATGAACTTTCAGGTCTTGAGTTTGCTTTTGGTATCCCGGGTACGGCAGGTGGTGCTGCATATATGAATGCAGGTGCTTATGGCGGAGAAATGAAAGACGTTCTGGTTTCATGCAGACATATCGACTCCGACGGCAACTTCGGTAAGCTTAACGGAGAGGAACTTTCTCTCGGATACCGTACAAGCGCCTATGAGCATAACGGTTTTGTAATTACAAAACTTATTTTGCGACTTAAAAGCGGTGTAAAAGAAGAAATAAAAGCGAAGATGATGGATCTTTTGC
Organism: Acutalibacteraceae bacterium; assembly: GCA_045587505.1. Lineage (GTDB taxonomy): Bacteria > Bacillota > Clostridia > Oscillospirales > Acutalibacteraceae > CAG-488. Next base: position 9,157 of record JAZNCK010000121.1, on the reverse strand, counting down.
AGCGTCGAAAAGATAAACAACCTCTTGAATATCCCAGCGCAGGCAGTACGTTTAAACGTCCTCAGGGGTATTTTGCAGGTGCTCTTATCGAACAATGCGGACTTAAAGGAGCATCTGTAGGTGGTGCACAGGTAAGTGAAAAACATGCCGGATTTGTAATCAACAAAGGTGGAGCGACATCGGATGATGTGATGCAGCTTATTCATAAGGTTCAGGAAATTGTGCAGAAAGAAACTGGTGTTCTTCTTGAACCTGAAGTCAGACTTATAGAAGAGATATAAAAAGGGAGCGATTATATGGAATTGTTGATAGTAACGGGTATGTCGGGTTCCGGCAAATCAGCTGTTACCGATGCATTGGAAGATTTGGGGTATTTTTGTGCAGATAATATGCCGCCTTCACTTATTCCTACAATCGCTCAGTTTTTAAACACATCCCATGATACTAACCAAAAGGTAGCAACAGTAACTGATATACGTGCAGGTGAGAAAGCTCTTGAGGATTTTCAGTCAATTTTTGACGCGCTTAAGAGTATGAATTACAGCTATAAAATCCTTTTTATCGATGCTGCCGATGATGTCATTATCAGACGTTACAAGGAGACTCGACGTAAGCATCCTTTGTTTGAAAAATGTGACGGTTCACTTTCAGCCTGCGTAGAGAGAGAACGGGAAATATTGCTAAATATCCGTGCAATGGCGGATTATACTATCGATACGTCTAAAACTACGGTAACTGAATGCAAGCAAAGAGTTATAGATATTTTTCTTGATAACCCGGATTCATCGATGAAAATATGCTGTATGTCATTTGGATTCAAGTACGGTATTCCTAACGATGCTGATCTGGTTTTTGATGTTCGTTGTCTGCCTAATCCTTTCTATATTCCTGCTCTTAAATACAGAACAGGACTTGAAAAAGATGTGTGTGACTTTGTTATGAAATTTGAGCAATCTAAAATTGTGCTTAAAAAGCTTTACGATCTTATCGAATATATGGTTCCTCTTTACCGTGAAGAAGGAAAGGGTCAGTTGGTTATTGCAATAGGGTGTACGGGCGGTCGACATCGTTCTGTGTGTTTTGCTGAACAGATTAAAGATAGCCTTAGTGCAAAAGGTAACTCCGTATCAATTAAACACAGGGATATAGAAAAGTAACAGGTGAAATATGTCTTTTACAGCTGATGTTAAAGCAGAATTATCTGCAATTCAAACCGAAAATCTTTCAATAAAACGTGCGTATGCCTATGGTTTTTTGCTTTTTGGTAAGACTTTTGGTACACGTTCGGTTACTTGTGCCTCAGACTATGAATGTGTAATAAACTCTTTTAGTTCGGTTATCAATGAACTTACGGGTATTAAATGCACGGTTACTCAATTAAAAAGCGGTAAGTACGTGTTAAAAATTAATTCAGTTCAGGACAGAAGACGTTTAATTGAATATTTTGACCACTCGTCGAGTGAAATATCATTAAGAATAAATCACGGTAATTTTGAAGATGATGAGTGTTATTGTGCTTTTCTGCGTGGAGTATTCTTAACCTGTGGTTCTGTTTTGAATCCTGATAAGGGTTACCATCTTGAATTTGTTGCTCAGCATAATAAACTTAGCGGTGATTTGCTAAAAGTGCTTACTAATCTGAATTTCAGTGCAAAATACATTTTAAGAAAGTATTCTCATGTTGTTTATCTTAAAGACAGCGAAAACATAGAGGATCTTTTGACTATGATGGGTGCACCTAATTCGAGTCTGTATCTGATGGGTATCAAAGTTCAGAAAGATGTCCGTAACAAGATAAACAGAAAAATGAATTTTGAATCAGCAAACATGACAAGAGCGATTGAAGCAGGTCTTGCTCAGGTACGAGCAATTGAAATAATTGAAAAAAAGCAGGGTCTTGATTCTTTGACGGATGAACTCAAAGAGCTTGCTATTCTCAGACGTGAGAACCCCGATATGTCTCTGAAGGAACTCGGTGAGGCTTTGACGATTCCCATTTCAAGATCCGGCGTTAACCATAGACTCGCAAAACTTGTAAGTATTGCGGAAAAGTATAAATAATCTTAATTAAGGAGGCAGTGCTATGTCAGGTTTTACACATTTGCATTTACATACGGAATACAGCTTACTTGATGGTGCCTGTCGCCTTGATAGTGTTATTGACCGGGCCATTGAGTTGGGTCAGACATCAATAGCAATAACTGACCACGGCGTTATGTATGGCGCTGTGGATTTTTATAAAAAAGCTAAAGCCAAAGGAATTAAACCAATTATTGGCTGTGAGTGTTACGTTGCTGCACGATCCCGTTTTGATAAGGTTCATGCACTTGACAGTGAACGTTATCATCTTGTCTTACTTTGCAAGAATGCAAAAGGTTATCAGAATCTTATAGCGATGCTTTCAAAAGCGTGGACAGAAGGATTCTATACAAAGCCCAGGATTGACCGTCAGCTGCTTGAGGAACACAGTGAGGGGCTTATTGCTTTGTCAGCATGTATAGCAGGTGAAATACCGCGTGCACTTATATCTGGTGACTATGAACGTGCCAAAGAAAAGGCTTTATGGTATAAGTCGGTTTTTGGCGATGGTAATTTCTATCTAGAACTTCAGAATCACGGAATCAGGGAACAGCTACAGATTGAGCCTCTGATGATTAAACTTTCGCAGGACACGGGTATTCCGCTCGTTGCCACGAATGATACGCATTATGTCAATCGCGATGACAGCAAAACACAGCAGATTCTGATTTGTGTCGCTACAAACACAACTATTGGTCAGGAGAATTCACTTGAGTTTCAGACGGATGAGTTTTATCTGAAATCTGAAGAGGAAATGTTTCAACTTTTCTCTCACATTCCGCAAGCTATCGAAAACACGCAGAAGATTGCGGATATGTGTAATTTTGATTTTGAATTCGGTAACACAAAACTGCCTCATTTCGAAGTTCCTGAGGGACGAGATCATTTTGATTGGTTCAAAGAGCAGTGTTATAAAGGAATGTACCATAATTACGGTGATAATCCGCCTGCTGAATATTTTGAACGACTTGATTACGAACTTGACGTAATAAATAAAATGGGTTATGTGGACTATTTCCTGATAGTTCATGATTTTATACGGTATGCAAAGTCAAAAGGTATACCTGTCGGACCGGGCAGAGGTTCCGGTGCAGGTAGTCTTGCTGCGTATTGTATAGGAATTACGGGAATTGATCCGATGAAGTATAATCTTCTTTTTGAACGTTTTCTGAATCCTGAAAGAGTCAGTATGCCTGACTTTGATGTCGATTTTTGTTATGAGAGAAGAGAAGAGGTTATCGATTATGTAATAAATAAATACGGTGCTGACCATGTTGCACAGATTGTTACGTTCGGAACGCTTGCAGCACGTGCCGCTATCCGTGACGTTGGACGTGCTATGGGCATAGCTTATAATGTGGTTGATAATGTTTCAAAACAAGTTCCTCGTGAACTTGGAATAACAATAAAAAAAGCCCTAAAGAAATCTCCGGAATTCAAGGAACTTTACGATTCCGACGATGAAATAAAAGAGCTTATCGATACCTCAATGAAGGTTGAGGGTATGCCGAGACATTCTTCAACTCATGCCGCAGGTGTTGTTATAACAAGAGATCCGGTATCAAGTTATGTGCCTCTCGCACTTAATGACGATTCACCCGTAACTCAATATACAATGACAACGCTTGAGGAGCTTGGACTTCTTAAAATGGATTTTCTCGGCCTGCGAACGCTGACTGTTATCAGTGACGCCGAAAAGATGATAAGATCGAAGGATAAGGGTTTTGACATTAACAAAATAAGTACGGAAGATAAACCTACTTTTGAAATGATGTCCAAGGGACTTACTGAAGGTGTGTTCCAGTTTGAATCGGCGGGAATGAAATCTGTGCTTGTAGGACTTAAGCCAATCAATATAGAAGATCTTATTGCTGTTATTTCACTTTACCGGCCCGGTCCGATGGACTCGATTGACACGTATATCAATAATCGTCATCATCCTGAAGATACTGTCTATAAAACTGAACAGTTACGGGATATTCTTGAAGTTACAAACGGATGTATGGTGTACCAGGAGCAGGTAATGCAGATTTTTCGTTCACTTGCCGGTTATTCATACGGACGTGCTGACATAGTACGACGTGCGATGTCGAAAAAGAAGCACGATGTTATGGAGCAGGAACGTAAGAATTTTATTTACGGTCTTGTTCGCGATGACGGTAGTGTTGAATGTGACGGTTGTGTCAAACGTGGAATTCCGGCAGAAGTTGCAAACGATATTTTTGATGATATGTCATCTTTTGCATCATACGCGTTCAATAAGTCTCATGCAGCAGCCTATGCGTATGTCTCATATCAGACTGCGTATCTTAAATGCCATTATCCGTGTGAGTTTATGGCAGCTCTTCTTTCAAGTGTACTTGATAACTCCGGTAAGGTTTCAGAGTATACAAACGAATGTGCAAATCTTGGGATTAAAGTGCTTCCGCCTCACGTCAATGAAAGTTCTGAAGGTTTTGCTGTTAGTGATGGTAGCATTAGATTCGGTTTGCTTGCTATCAAAAATTTAGGCAGAAACTTTATCAGGAATATCATCAATGAGCGAAGATTAGGTAAATTTACGTCATTTTATAATTTCTGTTCAAGAATGCATGGTTCTGATTTTAATAAGCGTGCAGTTGAGAGTCTTATCAAATGCGGGGCTTTGGATGGTCTTGGTGCTAACCGTCGTCAGATGTATATGGCTATGAACGAGTTTATTGATGAACTTGATAATAAGAAGCGACGTAATATTGAAGGTCAGATAGGTCTTTTTGATATGGGTAGTGATGCTTCTGTTGCCGGTGAGCCGAAAATCAGTTATTGTGACGAGTTCCCTTTGTACGAGTTATTGCGAATGGAAAAGGAAACAACGGGACTTTACCTTTCAGGACACCCTATGTCGGAGTTTACACATCTTGCCGACAGCCTTAAATGTGCAGTTGTTTCTAATCTTGTGAATACTGATAATGCAGATTATAAAGACGGCGAAAGAGTGAAAATGATGGGAATAATAACTCACGTTAAGAAAAAGGTTACCAAAAGTGACACAACAATGGCTTTTCTTGATGTTGAAGATATTACAGGCTCAATCGAGGTTGTTGTATTCCCGAAAACATTACTGCAGAATTCATCGCTTATTGCAGAGGGTAATGTTCTTGTCTTTTCCGGCAGACTTGATGTTCGTGATGATGAACCTCCTAAAATTGTCTGTGAGTACATGACAACAGTTGATAAAGCAACTCAGGAAAACGCGTATTACCCTAAAAATAATGATGTTGCACAGTCACAGGAAACCGTAAAGAAAAAAAGAAGCGGTTTGTTCCTGCGTTTTAAAACAGAGGGATGTCCTGAACAGCTTCAGGCAGAAAAATTGCTTGCGATTTTTGACGGAAGAACTCCGCTTTATTATTATTTTACCGACAAGAAAGAATACAGAGCTCTGCCTGCTAAGTGTTTTGTTGATGTTAATGATCCGCTGATCGCAGAACTCAAGGTGGTTTTGGGCGATGAAAATGTTGTTTTAAGGTAAAAACTGTTATTTTATTTGACAATTTTTTCATTCTGGTGTATCATACAGAATGTTTTAATTTGAATCACTAAGGAGGAAGTTTGAAATGAAGACTATCGGTGTATTGACAAGTGGCGGTGACGCACCGGGTATGAATGCTGCGGTTCGCGCAGTTGTTCGCACAGCTTGTGAAAATAATGTTAAGGTTTATGCTATCAACCGTGGTTATCAGGGACTTATGGAAGGTGACCTTAAACCTATGGAAATTCGCTCAGTATGCGACATTATCCACAGAGGCGGAACCGTTCTTCGCTCTGCAAGAAGTAAGGAGTTTGCAACCGAAGAAGGTATGAATAAGGCTATTGAAATCTGTAATGCATACGGAATTGAAGGTATTGTTGTTATTGGTGGTGACGGCTCATTCAGAGGTGCACGTGACCTTTCTGAGCGCGGAATTCCTTGCGTAGGTGTTCCCGGTACAATTGATAATGACATAGCTTGTTGCGACTACACAATCGGCTATGATACTTGTATGAACACAATTATGGAAATGGTTGACCGTATTCGTGATACATCTGCATCACATGATCGTTGTTCTGTTATTGAGGTTATGGGCAGACGTGCCGGCTATCTTGCTCTTAATGCAGGTATAGCTGTCGGTGCAACTGCAATTCTTATTCCTGAGATTGAGTTTGATCTTAAGCGTGATGTTTTTGACAGAATCCGCCGCACTCAGAAAACAGGTAAGACTCATTTCCTTGTTATTGTTGCCGAAGGTATTCCGGCTGACGGTATTATTTCTGCCGATGAACTTGCTAAGGCAATTGAGTCAGAAACAGGTGTAGAGTCAAGGGCAATGGTTCTTGCACACGTTCAGCGTGGCGGTTCTCCGACTGTAAGAGACCGAGTATCTGCTAGTCTTATGGGCTATCACGCAGTTAAGCTTCTTATGAACGGAATCGGTAACAGAGTTGTTGCTATGCAGAAAGATCAGATTGTTGATATCGATATTTTTGAAGCACTTAATATGAAAAAACACATCGATATGGATCTTTACGAGATGGCAAAAGTTATTTCTATCTAAACAATAGAGGTCATAAATTATGCTTAGAGACGAATTTCTTGAACTTCGCCGCCGTATAATTGCAAAAGATTTTTCTAAAATGAATGATAAGCAGCAAGAGGCTATTTATACAGTAAGAGGCCCCTTGCTGCTTCTTGCAGGTGCAGGCAGCGGTAAAACAACGGTTCTTGTTAATAGAATCGCAAATATGATCAAATACGGAAATGCTTACAATTCGGACAAGTGTGACTTTGAACCGACACAGCAGGATGTTGCACTTATGCGTGAATATCTTGAAGACCCGAGTGTTGACCTTTTTGATGTTTACGACCTTCTTACGGTTGATGCACCGCAACCTTGGCAGATTCTTGCCATTACATTCACAAATAAAGCTGCCGGTGAACTCAAGGCCCGCCTCGGTTCACTTCTGGGCGATGCGGCTAATGATATATGGGCAAGTACTTTTCATTCATCTTGTGCCCGTATTCTTCGACGTCATGGTGAATTGCTCGGTTATACGAATCATTTTACGATTTATGATACTGATGACTCCAAAAGAGTTATGAAAGAAGTTCAACGACTTCTTGATATCAATGACAAAATGCTATCACACAAGGTGATTCTGCGTGAAATAAGCAAAGCGAAAGACAGGCTAATAACTCCTGAAGAATTTATAGATCAGGCTGGTTCTGATGTAAGGCTCAGAACAATCGGCAGAGCCTATGAGTGTTATCAGAAGCTCCTTAAAAACGCTGATGCTATGGATTTTGATGATATGATTTTTAAAACCGTTGAGTTGCTTGAAGGTAATGAAGAGGTCAGAAACTATTATCAGAATAAATTTAGATATATACTTGTTGACGAGTATCAGGATACAAACCATGCACAGTATGTGCTTACGAGTATCCTTGCCGATAAATACAGGAATATCTGTGTTGTAGGTGATGACGATCAGAGTATTTATAAGTTCCGCGGTGCTACAATTGAGAATATTTTAAGTTTTGAAGAACGTTACAGTGATGCAAAGGTAATAAGGCTTGAACAGAATTACCGTTCAACACAGACTATTCTCGATGCTGCAAATGCAGTTATTGCAAATAATCAGCAAAGAAAAGGCAAAAATCTTTGGACCGATAACGGTCAAGGCGATAAGATTATTGTTAATACCTCATATGATGAGCGTGAAGAGGCACGTTTCGTTGCTGATACGGTAATGAAAAATGTAGCAAGTGGTAAAAAAATGTGTGACCATGCTGTACTTTACAGAATGAATGCTCAGTCAAGCCTTATTGAAAACGCTTTTGTGCGTGCAGGTGTACCTTACAGAGTTATCGGAGGTCTTCGTTTCTATGAACGTAAAGAAATCAAGGACGCACTTGCGTATCTTACCCTTATAAATAATACTGCGGACAACGTACGTCTGCGCAGAATTATAAATGAACCTAAGCGGGGAATAGGTGACACTACACTTAATCACGCTTCGGAAATAGCTGCAGGTATAGGGATAAGTATGTTTGAAGTTATTTCAAATGCAAAAGACTATCCTGCATTAAGTAGAGCTGCTCAGAAACTAATTGATTTCAGTTCAATGATCAATGAATTGACAGAAGCGTCTAAAGAGCTTAAGCCTTCAGAGCTTCTTGAGTTTACTCTTAATAAAACAGGATATTATATTTCCCTTAACGCAGACAAAGATACGGCTCAGGACAGGAAAGAAAACCTGAACGAGTTGAAAGCCAATCTAATGCGTTATGAAGAAGAAGCTGAAGAGCCTACACTCAACGGTTTTCTTGAAGAAATTGCTCTTATGACAGATATAGACAACTACAATTCAGATCTTGATGCAGTTGTGATGATGACGATGCACTCTGCGAAAGGCCTTGAGTTTCCATATGTTTTTATCATCGGTATGGAAGACGGTGTTTTCCCGGGTTCACAGTCAATTTACAATCCTGAGGATATGGAAGAAGAACGACGACTGGCGTATGTGGGCATAACAAGAGCAAAGCAGAAGCTTTATCTTACAAATACAAGAACACGTTTGATTTTTGGCTCTACATCACACAATCCTCCGTCAAGATTTCTTAATGAAATTCCGCAGGATCTGACTGAAAGAACAGGTGTTACTTCATACAGTTCATTCAGACGCAGTGCTGATGCTGAGCCTTATAAAGATTTTGGAGATGATTTTACAAGCGGTAAACCGATTAAACGTGGATTCAGTGGTCAGACTTCAAGTTCGAAACCGCAACAACCGACTTTTGCATCAGATTACAAGGTCGGCGATACTGTTAAGCACAAAGTTTTTGGAACGGGGGTTATCCTTGCTGCACAAAAGGTCGGCAACGATACTTTGCTTGAGATTGCGTTCGATAAGACCGGAACTAAGAAGTTAATGGCAAATTATGCTAAACTATCAACCTGACTTTTTTGAATGTTGTTATTGACAAATTGCTTTGTTGTGGTAAAATATTGGTATAGTTGGATGTATCGTCCAAAATAATTTTATGAGGTGTTATTATGAC
>JAZNCK010000120.1:0-8257 GCA_045587505.1 Acutalibacteraceae bacterium | reverse complement strand
GGTCTTGATATGGATATGTTCAATCAGGGCGATTATATGCGTGCTATGGAGCAGAATGCGATGGCAGAGGTTATCAGCAAGGTGCTTTATCCTGCAGATAATCATCCTGAAGGAAAGAGTCTTCGTTTAAGACAGCAGTACTTCCTTGTTTCTTCCTCAATTCAGGATATCATAAACAATCATCTTCGTATTTACGGCAGAATTGACAATCTTGCTGAAAAGGTTGCAATTCACATCAACGATACACACCCGACACTTGCAATTCCCGAACTTATGCGTATTCTCCTTGATGAATGCGGATACGGTTGGGATGATGCATGGAAGATTGTTACACATACGATTGCGTACACAAACCACACTGTTATGGCAGAAGCACTTGAGTGCTGGCCCGAAGATCTTTTCAAACGTCTTCTTCCGAGAATTTACGGCATTACCAAGGAGATCGACAACCGTTGGCGCAGCTTCGTCTGGGCATCAACAGGTGACGCAGACAAGGTTGAACGTATGGCAATTGTTTCTAACGGAGTTATCCGTATGGCAAATATGTCTGTTGCAGGTTCACACAGTGTTAACGGTGTTTCAGCTCTTCACTCAGAAATTCTTAAAGCAAGCGTATTTAAAGACTTCTATTCCGTAACTCCCGATAAGTTCAAGAATGTTACGAACGGTATTGCTCACAGACGCTGGCTCTGCCAGTCAAACCCCGAGCTCACAGCACTTTTGACAGAACTTATAGGCGACAAGTTTATTTATGACGGCGCTCATCTTGAAAAGCTCAGAGACTTTGCAGATGACAAGGAAGTTCTTAAGAAGCTCGAGGAAATCAAGTTCCGTAACAAGCAGAAGATTGCAAAGATAGTCAAAGAAAAGAACGGCATTGAACTTGATCCGAATTCAATTTTTGATGTTCAGGTTAAGAGACTTCATGAGTATAAGCGTCAGCACCTTAATGCATTCCACATTCTTTCAAGATACCTCGCAATTAAGGAAAATCCCGACGGAGACTTTGTTTCGCACACATATATCTTTGCGGCAAAAGCAGCTTCCGGATATTATATGGCAAAGAAGATTATCAGCTTCATATGTGCACTCGGTGACCTTATTAACAACGATCCTGATGTAAGAGGCAGACTCAAGGTTGTTTATCTTGAAGATTACAACGTTTCTATGGCAGAAGCACTGATGCCTGCTGCAGATATCAGCGAACAGATTTCTCTTTCAGGTACGGAAGCAAGCGGTACCGGTAATATGAAACTTATGATTAACGGTGCAGTTACTCTCGGCACAATGGACGGTGCGAATGTTGAAATCCACGAGGCTGTCGGTGAAGATAACATTATCATCTTCGGTATGAGTACGCCTGAGGTCAATGAGCTCAAGCGTGTCGGTTATAACCCGATGAATTATTATCAGAACAATGCTGACCTTCGCAGAGTAATTGAATTTATCAACAACGGTATCGCCGGTAAGACTTTCCCGGAAATCGGCGGAACCATTGTACACCATGACCCATATATGGTGCTTGCAGATTTTGCGGATTACAAGTCAGCACAGCTCAAGGCAGAAAAGCTCTACCAGGACAGAGATGCATGGAACAGAATGTCACTTATGAACATTGCCGGAGCAGGTCGCTTTGCTTGTGACCGTGCAATCAATGAGTACGCTCGTGACATCTGGCATACAGCTCCGCTTAACCCCATAAAGAAAAAATAATAAAATCTGACTGAATATTAACTTAATGTATGTGTTGGTGAAAATTATCAGATGTTTATTGGTTTATAATGATTAGATTTTACAATAAAATAAGGACGGCGATTGCCGTCCTTATTTTTATAATCCTAATTTCAAATCATTTTCCTTGATCCAACCGATTTTGCGCAGAACTTCGCAAAAAACTACAGAAAGAATTGCAGGAAGCACGAAACTTATCATCACAAGTCCGAACCAATCGAAAGCAGTGATTGCTTCTTTTGCACCGGATGCAACATCGTTTGCCCATCCCGTATAAACGCCGATTTGTCCGACGAGACCACAAGTACCCATACCTGACGAAACAGCAGCGCCGTTCATTTCTAATTTAAAAATACACGTTGCGATCGGACCTGTTAGCATAGAGGCGAGGGTAGGGGGAATCCAGATTTTAGGATTTTTAACGATATTGCCCATCTGTAACATACTTGTACCGAGACCTTGTGAAACGAGTCCGCCCCATTTGTTCTCACGGAAACTCATAACGGCAAAACCGACCATCTGTGCACAACAGCCTGCAAGAGCTGCACCACCGGCAAGTCCCGTGAGACCGAGTGCTGCACAGATTGCCGCACTGCTTATAGGAAGTGTGAGTGCTATTCCCACAATCGCAGAAATGATAATTCCCATAAATAGCGGTTGAAGTTCAGTTGCCCACATAATTGCATTTCCGACTGCACTTGCCGCCTTGCCGATGTACGGTGCACATAACATAGAAAGAGCACAGCCTGAAACAATCGTCACAATCGGAGTAACGAGAATATCGAGCTTTGTCTCCTTACTTACTGCTTTACCGAGCTCAGCAGCGACAATTGTCATAAAAAGTACTGCGAGTGGACCTCCTGCGCCTCCGAGCGTATCCGATGCGTAACCGACAGTTGCAAGAGAAAAAAGCACAAGCGGCGGAGCCTTTAATGCGTTTCCGATAGCGATAGCCATTGCACATCCTTTAACAGCAGAGGCGAAATCACCGATTTCTACAAGGAAATCAATCGAAAACTGTTTGCCTGCAGTTGAAAGGATAGTTCCGATAAGAAGTGAGGCGAAAAGGCCTTGTGCCATTGCTCCCAATGCATCAATTCCGTATCTTTTTGCGGAAAATTCAATATCCTTGCGTTTTAAGAATTCTTTAACTTTATTCAATTTCGTCACCTTCTGAATTATTTAGTGTGAACATTTGCCTTAATATTGACTTTTGAAGATGTCATCCAGAAGCTGTTTGCTCTTATCTCAACAGTGTAATCACTGTCAGAATCAAGGCCATTTACGTCGACGCCAAGTGTTTCGGGCATATCATAAAAATAATATTCAGACCATATACTGAACTGTCTTACGATTTCGTTGTCAGCATTTTTGACGATGATATCGTAGCTGTTAACATATTTATCGCCTTCAGCAGGGTTTGCCTGCGGAAAATCAACACGGAAGGAACTTTCGGTAATTGCAGAAATTTCGACTGTTGCATCGTCTGAGAAGTAAGGTGTTGCAGTCGTTTTATATCTGTCTCCGGTATACAGGAATGTGGAAGGATCAGACGGAGTATCGATTTCCCATACATACGGGAAGAAGTTGCCTGTAAGTACATCATACGGATAAACACGTACACGGTTATCCTCATCAACTTCGACGATAAGCATCTGTGCAGCCTTGTCTTTATTAGTGGGAATTGTGCTGTAAATTTTATCAAATTCATCAAGCTCAAAGTAGCTGAGTGTGCCTGTACCGAGACTTGTGAAGTGCTGCTGATGGATGGAACGGGGGTCGTTGATAGGAGCGTGTGAGTGACCTGAGAAATGTAGAATCTGAGGATAGTGCATGTAAATCGGAATAAGGTCGTCCTCACCCCAGAGAATACTGCCGTAGACCGTACCTGAATTATGAGGATGCTGGAAAACAAAAATAGGCTTTTTTCTGTCATCCTTTGCTGCAGCTTTCAATTCTTTTGCCATCCATTCTTTCTTGTCGTCGTGGTAGTTGCAGCCCTTTGACGGAGTGATGGAAACAAAATGGAAACCGTTTACAACTGCGTGTGTATCAGGCTCACCGCCAAAGATTTCACGGAAGTTCTTATATCCTGATTCAACACCATCGTGCATAAACTCATGACTTGCAATTGAAGCAATAACCTTTGTTTCGCTTAAGTCGACGTTGGCATCAACGATATCTCTTGCAGCTTTGAACTGTGTCGGAGTGCCGCCGTCAGCAAAGTCGCCGACCATACCGATAACGTCAAGTTTCTGATAGTACTTGTTACTGCGTGCAATGCTGTATGCATCACGGATAGCTTTTTCAAAACGCTCACGCTCAACACTATGCTCATCTTTGATATGAATATCACTGACAACCATAAATCTTAAGCATGGCTTGAATTCTGTATTGTTCATATTCAGGACCTCCCAAAAACATATTGAAAGTATTTTAACGCATTTATGTACTAAAGTCAATCTTGTTTGCGAATTTAAGACAGTTATGTTATAATAAAACAGTACGAAACCGAAAGGAAGAAACGATATTGAAAAAAACGGCAAAAAAACAGAATATGTCGGTTATGATTGCCGTGATACTTGTTATGGTCAGTTTTCTTGTGGCTGTCAAATGTCTTTCACAGGTTGTTACTGTACATTATGATAACGAGGTCATAGTCTGTCTTGATGCGGGACACGGTGGCAGCGATGTCGGTGCAATGTCTGCAGACGGTAAGCGCTTTGAAAAGGATGACAATCTGCGACTTACTCTTAAAGTCAGGGATGAACTTGAAAAAATGGGTGTACGAACAGTTCTGACACGCGAAGATGACATCAGAGTTGAGCTCAAGGACAGGTGCCGGACAGCAAACAAGAAGAGAGCAGATATATTTGTTTCAATTCATCGCAACAGCTCTGCTACGGGTACGGGACTGGAAGCGTGGATTGCCCGACGTGCAAAAGGAGACGAAAAAAATGTTGCCCAAGATATGCTGAAGGCACTCAGCGAAGTAACCGGTCTTGAAAACAGAGGAGTAAAGGCGGGTTATCGGGACTGGACGGCAAATAACTATTATGTCAATGCCAACACCAATATGCCGTCGATACTCCTTGAGGTCGGATTTATAACCGGAGAAGAAGATAATCGAGTTTTTGACGAAAAAACGGACCGTATGGCTAACGAAATTGCAAAAGTTATTTATGATGCAGTGCAAAATTGAAAAAAAGACTTGATTTTTAAATTGCATTAGTATATAATAAATCCCGTTATGTGCCGGTGTGATGGAATTGGCAGACGTGCTGGACTCAAAATCCAGTGGTAGCGATACCGTACCGGTTCGACCCCGGTCACCGGCACCAGAGAAAACCACTTCTTCGGAAGTGGTTTTTCTATTGAATCTTGTGAAACCGTAAAGGGGAATAAATATGACTTCTGCACTTCTTATTTTACTTATAGTTGTTCTGTACAGTCTGCAGACCTTGTTCTGTACGCTGTATACAAACAATTATACCGGCAAAAGCGAAAATGCATCACCTGTATTCTGTATACTCGAAAGTGTTGCGATTGCCGTTTTTACGTGGGCGTGGATTGGTTTTAAGTTTGAGGTTTCTCCGCTGACTCTCTTGTTCAGTGTAATTAATGCGATTGCCTTGTTTGGATACAACACTTCGCTTATCAAGGCAAGTTCCAAAGGTTCTTACGCTTTTATGAATGTTGCTCTTCTTTTTGGCGGTATCCTTGTACCGCTGTTGTACACAACTGTTTTCCTCGGCGATACGTTGCATGTGCATCAGTATGTTGCAATCGGACTTATGCTTGTCTCTTTTGTACTTATGAATTACAAGGAAATCAAACTTAAGGATACACCGTGGGTTTATTATGTTTTCTGTGCTTTACTTTTCGTTTGTAACGGTATGTACGGTACACTTCTCAAAGTCCAGTCGGATTATGATGTTTCACAGAAAAATGAAATGATTATTCTTACATATGGCTTGATGGGAGTTATTGCCTTTATCCAACTTGCGTTCAAAGAGAAGAAGAACACTTTTAAAGTTTTTGGCATGAAGAAAAAGGCTATTGTTCCTCTTGTTCTTTGCCTTGCAAGTGCTGCACTTGCAATAAACATCCTTGTTCTTGTTATACCGATGGTAAACACCGCGGTTCTCTATACTGTTGAAAACGGTGGTGTATTGCTCCTTTCAGCAATTTACTCATTCATTTTCTTCAAAGAAAAACCGCAGTTGATCACCGTTTTAGGTATGATCACTGCGGCTGTAAGCATAACAGTATTGAGTATCTGATTATTTTATATCCGAATAAAACTCATCAATATATTTTTCAATATCAGCCCTCGAACCTTTATAAGGTCCGGGGGTTTCCATTTTAACGGAAACCGTAGCAGTTGCATAAAGCAGAGCCTCGTTGATTGGTCTTGTAAGACGCTCTGTCATGTATGCTGCAAAAGTCGTATCTCCTCTGCCGGTGCGTCCGGAGAGATTTCTCGCTCTGATCGGCACAGCGTAAAAGTCCTTACCGTCATAAACAATAACTTCTGTATTATGCGTGATAATAACTTCCTTTGCGCCCCATTCATAAAGCAGCTTGGCAGCTTCGTATCTGTCCTCAAGACCTGTCAGAATTTCAGCTTCCGCAGCGTCTGTTTTTAAGAAAGTGATATAGGGGAGTACGTCTTTTTTGTCAGCCCAGTCCTCAAAAAACATAGTGTTATCATCAGTATTTACGTGACGGAGCAATGCCTGTACATCAACGGCAACCTTACCTTTTTTTGCAGCCTCCTTGATCATTTCGCTTGTAAAATCACCGTAAAGAAGACCCGCAAAGTGGTATATGTCAGCTTCAATATCCTGAGGTATATCTTCAATGCTGAACGGTGTGCCGACACTTAAGCACATGCATTTTCTACGTTCTTTGTCAGCAGTGAAATATTTGTTATACATATTGGTTGAAGAATCACAATAAATACAATAAATGTCTTCTTCCGGCACAGTCAGATTGCTGAGTCTGTCTGCATCTTTTTGGTTGAGTTTTGTAACTGCCGCAACCTTATGACCGAGCGCGTGTGCAGAAGCGGAGGAGTATGTAACCGCACCGCCTACGATGTATTCCTCGTTATCGAGGTGATCGATGTTGTGATCAAGAGTGATATGACCGATAATCATAGATTCGTAATGTTTCAAAATTTTTCACTTCCATTTGAAATCTTTTTAAAAAGCGGTATCGGATTTCCGATACCGCTTGATATGTTAGCCTTATTTTGCGTAGTCGCCGACCTGCATCATAAAGTCACCGATCTGTGCACCGAATTCAGGAGCACCATCCATAATGAGTTTACCCTGTTTTGTGGATTCGAGCATATCGTCTGTTGAAAGAAGAATACCCAAAGCACTCGGAAGTGAGTCGAATCTCATTGTGAAGAACGGCATAGCTCTCTTGTAAGTACCGCGGCCCGAACGGGTTTTACCTGCCTTAACGCGAAGGAAAGCTGAAACCTCGGGATAGCCGTCAACAGCCCAGGCATAAACTCTGTCCGGACTCTTGGATGCCCAATCGTGAACACCTTCGTGGCCGTGCTTGTTAAGCTGGCTGATACCTGAAGAAAGAAGGTAGAAGAAGCACTTAACTGCAAGTTTCTGTGTCTCTTCGTCTTCAGGAGCTTCTGTAATGGTAAGAAGAGAAGACATTTTAAGAAGAACCATCATAAAAGCAGCAAATTCTACCGGCTTCTTTACAACACCCTTCATCTTGGGAAGGGTAGAGGGGCCGATCTTACCTTTAAAGAAAGCATTCATTGTCTCCATGTTCTTGAACTCAAGCTCGATATGAGCATTTGTAGCAACCTTGTCAGCACATACTTTCCATTCGCCAGCGTTAACAGTGAAATGTGTAGCGTACTTGCCTTCGGGAGCAGAGGGGTCAAGAGCACTTACCTGATAAATGCAGTGAACCTTCTCGAATTTCTTTGCAAGACTCGGAACGTCATTTGCGATAACCTTCAAGAGGGGCAGAGCAGCATTGAGGAAGATTTTATTGGTCAATAAAACTTCATTTGCCATGTGTAGACCTCCCTTTCAATTATACCTCGTCGTCCCAATCGTCGTCTTCTTCGAAGTCCTTGTTCATAGCTTCACGAACAGCATTGATGATACCGTTACAGTCGATACCGAGCATAGACATGATGTCTTCGTGAAGTCCGATAGGAGCAAACTGGTCGTTAAGACCGAGACGTGTGAATGCACAACCCTTACCTGCTTCAGCCATAACTTCTGCAACAGCAGAGCCGAGACCGCCAAGGATAGTGTGGTCTTCAACCGTGATGATACGGCGAGTGTCCTGGATAGCCTTAAGAACAGCTTCCTTATCAAGAGGTTTGATTGTATGCATATCAAGAACACGAACTTTAAGTCCGTCAGCGTTCTCGAGGAACTTTGCAGCCTGGTAAGCCTGGTATACGCAAGAACCGCAAGCGATAACAGTGATATCTGTACCGGGGTTAACTTCGATAGCCTTACCAACTTCAAACTTG
>JAZNCK010000119.1:0-2923 GCA_045587505.1 Acutalibacteraceae bacterium | reverse complement strand
AAAGAAGCACGGTATCGAAGGTCTTGTTGTTGTCGGCGGCGACGGTTCATTCCGCGGTGCACGCGACCTTTCAAACTTCGGTCTTCCCTGCGTAGCAATTCCCGGTACTATCGATAACGATATCGTCTGCACAGACTATACTATAGGCTTTGACACTTGTCTTAACACTGTTCAGGCTCTTGTTGACCGCCTTCGTGACACTATCGAAAGTCACAGCCGTTGTATGGTCGTTGAGGTTATGGGTGCCCGTGCAGGTTACCTTACTCTCAATGCAGGTATCGCAGTAGGTGCAACAGCAATTGTTATTCCTGAGATTCCCTATGATATAGAGAAAAACGTTATCGAGAAGATTAAGCGTACTAAGGCAACAGGTAAGAATCATTTCATCGTTATGGTTGCCGAGGGCGTTCGTTTCCGTGACGGTATTACTGTCGATGAAATCGCTAAGAAGATTGAGGAAGAAACAGGCGT
Source organism: Acutalibacteraceae bacterium (assembly GCA_045587505.1). Classification (GTDB taxonomy): domain Bacteria; phylum Bacillota; class Clostridia; order Oscillospirales; family Acutalibacteraceae; genus CAG-488. The sequence goes on along the minus strand of JAZNCK010000119.1, from coordinate 2,452 downwards.
TGAGGCTCGTTCAATCGTTCTCGGTCATATTCAGCGTGGCGGTTCACCCTCAGTTCGTGACCGTGTTACAGCAAGCCAGATGGGTTACAAGGCTGTTCACCTTCTTCATGAAGGTAAGAGTAACCGTGTTGTTGTAATGCACGGCGAGCAGATTACAGATCACGATATCAACGAGGCTCTTGAGATGAGCAAGACCATTGATAAGGATCTTTATAACTGTGCAATGGAAATTTCTCTTTAATCACTGACAATCCCATAAACAATCAAGCCGTTCATCACAAGATGAACGGCTGTTTTTATGTGTTTCTTATTTAAACAAATTTGCAAAAAATCCTATAAACATTGTAAATAGAGCGCTTATAAATTCAAACGGATTGTCTGCATCAGTAATGCTTGCTTCAAAGCGTGTTCCGAGCGTTTCGGCAGAAGGTGCAAAATTGAATTCATCAATGCTTATATCTGCGTTTTTACCCGAAAATTCAAGCTGGAACTTGAATACATAGTCAAGCTTTTCATTTGCGTAAGTGAATCCGCATTCGTTGCCTGACAGATACAGAGTATCAAGATCGAGCGTTACCTTGTGCCATTCTCCGTCAGCAGGAATTACATACGAGCTGTCTTTTGTACCTTCAACAGCAGGTGAATACCATAAGTAAGCATCAACATAAATTCTGAAAGCATCAAGTGTAATATCGCTGTTGCCGTTGTTGCGTACATAGAAGCTGATTTTTCCGTAGCTGCTCCAGTCGGTAGCTGTATCCTGGAAAGGCTTGTCTTTTCCATCAATATTATAAATCTGTATCGGCTTTACTGTGAATTTATTATCTGTTGATGTAATTTTTAATCCGCTTTCACCGCTGTGTGCACTTTCTTTGTTAAGTAATACCTCTGCACCTTCCGCTTTCCATGTATCAAATTCTGCGCTGTAGGGGTCGGGGAGGAGATGCCATGCTTTTTCAAGCTCGCAATCAGCCCATGTTTTATCTGTCCAGTATACTGCGTTATTAATCTGTTTTGTAACAAAAGGACTTACAGGCAGGTATTTTTCTCCGTTAACAGTTGAGTACAGGCTTGAATATGTGTTCAGTGTGCAGTATGCATAGCTTGCACTTACAGGCTCGGTAACGTTTTCGCTCCATATTTTAACAGTGTCAGCAGATACGATTTCTGCCTGTGCCTGTACGTATATACCGTCTTCACCGCAGATTGCAAAGCCGTTTATTGTGTTGCCGTCTGCAACAATTCCGTCACCGCAGTTATCCAGAGTCACGTATATACTGCCGTCTTTTATTTCGCTTGATTCAACCGAAGCGGCAGTATAAGTTTCCGATTTGCCGTACACCATACCGAGTGCGGCGTTTGCCATACGTTCGCCGACAGGCTGTTTAGCTGACGGGTGAATCACTCCAACTGCAGGCTGATAGGTGAGAGACAGGTCATAAAGCGTTATCATAGCACGGCTTTCAGGCAGTGCAGACTGAATCTCTGTGTAGTTGAGATTCCATTCAGATATTCTATGTCCGCCGTAATCGTACGGTGCGATCTGTGTGTAAACAATAGGGAAGAATCCGTCTTCATACTCAAACATGTCGGTATACATCTGCTGCAGTGCATCAAAGCTGCGGGTGTACAAGTCGAAGCCTGTATCATAAATAAGGTCTGTTTCACCCTGATACCATATAAGACCTGAGGGACGGAAATTGCGGTAAGCGTGTGTACGAAGGTTGTAGTTTGCCGTCATATCAATATATATATCGGTGCTGTTTTCGTCCCAATTCAATTTTTCGATGTATTGTCCCTTTTTTGTCATCTCTTCTTTAAGCAAGCTGTCAGCATCAATAGCTTCTCTTGAAAGCCAGCTTCTTATTGATGAACCGCCGAGTGATGAATTGAGTATACCTACGGGCATATCAAGCTCATCCATAAGCTTTTCTGCAAAAAAGTAAGCAACCGCACTCATACCGTATATTTCAGGATTGTCTCCGCAAATCCATTTTGCATCAATAATATCATTCTGTGGGTCTGCAGGTATTGCATTTGTGCCGTTATATGTTGGATATGCAGGCTCAACAAGCACTCTCAGCCATTTGCTCAGCTTTTCGCCGCTGTTCATCATTTCAAGTCCCTTGATTGACTGACCGAGCGGGAACATCATATTACTCTGACCGCTTGCAAGCCAAAGCTCGCCGAATACCACGTTTTCAAGTTTTGCAAATTCGTCACCGTCTTCAGTGAGCACTACAGTGTATTCTTTGTAGCTACCGGGCAGTGCAACAAACGAAACCTCAAATGTACCGTCATCATTAACTCTTGTGCTTGAGCTCATAATCGGCCATGCGTTTTCGTTGAGTAACTGAAGTTTGATTATGCTGTCGGGATTACCGCCTTCTCCTGCAAATATTACTTCTTTGTTCTGCTCAAAAAGCATACCGTCACCGTAAACAGTGTACAG
>JAZNCK010000118.1:0-3319 GCA_045587505.1 Acutalibacteraceae bacterium | reverse complement strand
GTCCGAAGTTTCTGCATGGAAAACTGTTGATAATATCCAATCGTTAACGCTTGAGGCAGGGGATAGAATTCTCTTTAAGTCAGGCGGAGAATACGACTGCGCAATTACGCTGACCTGTTCGGGAACGGAGAATAATCCGATTGTTGTTTCAGCTTACGGTGAGGGAGAAAAACCACATCTCAACACCGATGCCAGAGATGCGGTTATGAAGCTTTTTGACTGCTCTTATGTAACTGTTTCCGGTTTTGAAATTACTGCACACAATGGTGGCGGTATCTGGGGAGACGGAGTTACAAAAGAATCAAAGGGTGTCAGAATAGAAAACTGCGAAATTCACGATATGCAGAACTATACTGTAACCTGCCGTGACAATTATACAGAAGGTCCGATTTCGGGCAGAGCAGCGATTGTTATCAAGCGCTACGGCGGCTCACCGTATCCTGTTAACGATTTTCAGGCGATAAACTGCAAAATATATGATGTAGGCAACGGTATTTTTTTCACAGGCTCTCAGGATCTGAACAAGAATGCACTTGTAAAGAAGTTTGAATTTTACAATATGGACGGCGAAGCAGTTGTTCTTGAAGGCTGTGACGGTGCTCTTGTATCCCATTGCCGTGCCATAGACTGTTGTCAGGGAGTCGGTCTTGATGAAAACGGAGAAATCCTGTATTTTACCGCTGCAATGTGGACTCATTATTCATCAAACTGCACTTTCAGCTACTGCGAAATAGCAGGACAGAAAAACTATGGCGACGGAATGACGGTTGATTTTGATCACGGCTCATACAACTGTACATACGAATATATTTATTCGCACGATAATATGCGCTTTATGTGTAACAATCCTGCCAGTGGCGGTAACAGAGGCAACACGGTAAGATACTGTCTGTCCGTTAATGACAATCAGGGCAGAAACAAAATCGGCGTGTCTGACGGTGAATGGAATTTTAGTTTTTACAATAACACGATAATCAATTGTCCTGAGTTTCAGATGACTCAGATTTATGATTCATTGTTTGCTAACAATATTATAGTTTTTAAAGACGGACACAAGTTTTATTATGTAAACAGCGAAATTAAGAATTCGAATAACGTATTTGCAAACAACTGTTATTACAACACCTTCAATCCGGCATTTGATAAGGATGCGTTGAACACGCTTCCGGGCTTTGTGGGTGGCGATGACCCGACAAAAGCATATCAGCTTGCAGAGGGCTCACCGCTAATCGGTGCAGGATTTAAGGTTGAGGACGGTTGTATGACAGATTTCTACGGCAACAAAATAACGAATAACAACATCGGTTGTTATTCTGCCGAGGGAGAGAATGGTGAGCTTGAAACGGAAAACTTCTTTGAAAAAATCGTAAGAGTTATCCGACAGGCATTTAATATCGCGGTCGTTGAAATCCGCAAGCTGATTATTGACATTTTTGAATGATGAGTTTATTGATAATCTGAAATCAGCACAGGAAGAGGATTACTATATATTCTCAAAACCGTATTATATTTATAAAGGAATCGAGATATAATGGGGTTCAAAAAAGGGTATGAATCCCCAAAGAAGAAATCACTCAGCCGAGTGGTTTCTTTTTTAATTGTCCTGGTTTATTGACATTTAAGTGACAATAATATATAATACTTTCTGTAAATTTTTATAGGAGCGTGTAATTATGCCATTAGTAAATGCAAAAGAAATGCTTACAAAAGCAAAGGCCGGTCACTATGCAGTTGGTCAGTTCAATATCAATAACCTTGAGTGGACAAAGTCAATTCTTCTCAATGCACAGGAAATGAATTCACCCGTTATTCTCGGTGTGTCTGAAGGTGCAGGTAAATATATGTGCGGCTACAAGACAGTTGTAGGTATGGTTGAGGGTATGCTTGAAGGACTTAACATCACAGTTCCTGTTGCTCTTCACCTTGACCACGGTTCATACGAAGGTGCAAAGGCTTGTATTGAAGCAGGTTTCAGCTCAATCATGTTCGACGGTTCTCACTATCCTATCGATGAAAACATCGAAAAGACAAAGGAACTCGTTGCAATCTGCGAAGAAAAGGGTCTTTCAATCGAAGCTGAAGTTGGTTCAATCGGCGGCGAGGAAGACGGTGTTGTCGGTGCAGGCGAATGTGCTGACCCCAACGAATGTAAGATGATTGCTGACCTTGGTGTTACAATGCTTGCAGCAGGTATCGGTAACATCCACGGTAAATATCCCGAAAACTGGGCAGGTCTTTCATTCGAAACTCTTGCAGCTGTTCAGGAAAAGACAGGCACAATGCCTCTCGTTCTTCACGGCGGTACAGGTATTCCTGCTGATATGATTCAGAAGGCTATCTCTCTCGGTGTTTCTAAGATCAATGTTAACACAGAGTGTCAGCTTGCATTCCAGGAAGCAACAAGAAAGTACATTGAAGCAGGCAAGGATCTTGAAGGTAAGGGCTTTGACCCGAGAAAGCTTCTTGCTCCCGGTGCAGAAGCAATCAAGGCTTGCGTTAAAGAGAAGATCGAACTCTTCGGTTCAGCTAACAAGGCATAAGTTTTGCGTAAATATATTAACGGCCATCGTCATCCGACGGTGGCCGTTTTGTCTGCATAGGGTGACGGTAGTAATCCGAACAAGCTTGATTACTTTTTTTATAAATGATATATTATGAATATGCAATAAATTGTCCGATTCAATCGTGTTATATATGAAAGGAGGAATGGTCATGACTGTTTTTATTAAGGGAAAGGACGCTTTCTCGTTTGCTTTCAAGCAATTTACAGACACTGTTTACCGCGTTGCCTTACATAACACTGCAAATTTTTCCGATGCGGAGGATGTTACACAGGAGGTTTTTGTCAAACTTCTTGAAACAAACAAGGCTTTTCGGGACAGTGAACACCTTAAAGCATGGCTTATCCGAGTTACCATAAATCTGTGCCGTGACAAAATGAAAAAGTCAAGCCGTGAAACTCTTGTTGAAAATGTTTTTCCAAACAAACCGAATGAAGATAAATCAGATGTTTTAGAGGCTGTTAAAGCCTTGCCGGAAAAGTACCGGAATGCCATCTATCTCCATTATTATGAGGGTTACACCGCAAAGGAAATCGGGAAAATTCTTGACGCGAAAGAAAGCACGGTTTTGTCGTGGCTCAGCCGCGGTCGTGATGCCTTGCGAAAAGAACTTGACGGAGGTTTTGACGATGAATAAAAAAGAATATATCAAAGCGGTTGATAATATTACCGCACCTCAGGAACTTGTTGACAGAATAGCGGCTCTTGAACAGCCCGCAAAGAAGAAAACACCGTTGTGGAAAACCGTAACAGCAGTT
>JAZNCK010000117.1:0-34152 GCA_045587505.1 Acutalibacteraceae bacterium | reverse complement strand
TGAGTGTTTCGTACGGTCTGCCACTGGGAGTGATAACGAACTGAGTGTCAGAAATTCTTGCACTTACGTTACCCCATGTGCGTGCAATAAGACCTGTCTCGAGAAGCTTTTTGCCGGCTTCAACAACCAGCTCTTTTGCTTCCTGAATATTGTAAGCCATAATTATTCTCCTAATTAACCGATACGGCCGCAGTTGTCGAATACTCTGTCGAAACGTGCGATTGCATCGTCAATGTCTGCCTCTGTGTAAGCGGCACTTGTGTAAAGACGGCTGCCTGCAAGAGTAACCATACCCTCTGCCATATAAGCAGCACCCATATGCTCCATTTCCTTCTTACGAAGACTTGTCTGCTTGAGAACGTCGGGGATGAGCCACGGCTTTGACCAGTCGATTGAATAGTGCATTGTACCGACTGTATCAAGGTGACAGATTGAGCCCTGATTGAATGCTACGAAGGGAAGGTTATGCTTTTCAATGGACTTCTGAAGACCCTTGATGAGTCTGTCGCCCATTTCGCCGGCCTTCTGGCAAGCGTGTGTCTCTTCAATTTCGCAAAGTGTGTAGTAACCTGCAACACAAGAAAGGGGAGTAGCAGCCATCGTACCGCCGCACATAGCCTTCTTAACTTTCTTACCTGAACCGTCAAGACCTGCACCAAGGTGAGCCATAACATCCTTATGACCGCCGATACCGCCTGCACCGGGATATCCGCCTGCGATAATCTTGCCGAAGATTGTAAGGTCGGGATCTACGCCGAAGTAGCCCTGAGCACCTGAAACACCGATACGGAAACCTGTAACAACCTCGTCAAATACAAGGAGTGAGCCGTACTGACGGCAGAGCTTCTCAACGCCCTTAACAAAAGCCTTGCTGAGGGGACGAGTACCGCTTTCAGGACCAACAGGCTCAAGGAATACAGCAGCTGTACCGCCTGTGAGCTGGTTCTTCTTAAGTTTCTTCTCAAGGTCTTCAAGGTCGTTCGGGAAAAATTCGTCTGTGTGCTTGAATACAAACATCGGAACACCGGGAGACTGAAGATTCTTTGTACCGGGAACTCTCATACCGTAAGCCATCTGATCTGACCATCCGTGGTATGCGCCACCCATTTTGAGGATGTTCTTCTTACCTGTAGCAAGACGTGCAACACGAACAGCACACATACATGCTTCAGTACCTGAACCGAGCATACGGAACATTTCAACTGACGGAACACACTCAGCGATCTTATTTGCGAGCTTGTACTCATACTCGTGGAAAAGACCTGTTGACGGACCACAGTCATTAAGGAGTTCGATAACCTTATTACGTACTTTTTCAGGGTTGCTGCCAACGATTGTCGGACCGCCTGCCTGAAGGAAGTCATAGTATTCGTTACCGTCGATGTCGTAAAGTTTGTTGCCCGATGCCTTTGTGAAAACAAGGGGGAACGGATAGTTAAATGCGAGGTTATGCTGAACGCCTCCGGGAATGCGTCCCTTAGCAACTTCAATCATTTCCTTTGATTTTGCACATTTCTTTGCAAAGTACTCTTCTTCGTACTTTTTCAAAGCCTCGGGCTTGACGCTGTAAATCGGTTTTTTGATAAGCGCATCGAGCTGTCTTGTAACAGCATCAGCATCGAGATACTTGGTGATAGCAAAATTGTCAGCCATGTTAATTCCTCCGATATTATGTATAGTTTTGTTAATATAGCGATAACGCTTTATATCCAATATGAAGTATACCATATTTAAGTCATAAAGTAAAATATTTTTTGAGATTTTTAAAAATTTTTTTACAAATGGTAAAATTTATGTTACAATGTACACAACACATTTTGGGGGTTATGAAAATGTCTATTTATGTTATTGCATACGATGTCGGAACAACCGGCATGAAAACTTGTCTTTTTGAGATTGACAAAACAATCAGACCCATTACAAACGCATACGGTGCATACAACCTCTATATGGTTGGTGACGGCGGCGCAGAGCAGGATCCCAACGAGTGGTGGGGTGCTATGTGCTCAACAACAAAGGAGCTTTTCAGCAAGACTGATATCAAGCCATCACAGATTGCGGGTATTTCTTTCTGTTCACAGGCACAGGGACTTGTTCTTGTTGATAAGGATGGCAATCCTGTCCGCAGAGCGATGAGCTATATGGATCAGCGTGCTAAGGAAGAGCTTAAGAAATATATGGCATACGGCCTGCAGATTGCAGGTGCAAACATCGTTCCTCTTCTCAAATCTCTTATCGCAACGGGTGCTGTTGCATGCAGCGTAAAAGACCCTGTTTACAAATACAAGTGGGTTGAAGCACACGAGCCCGAGAATTACAGGAAAACATACAAATGGCTTGATGTTAAGGATTTCCTTATAAGTCGTTGTACAGGTGAGTTTGCAATGACAGAGGACTCTGCTTTCGCAACTCTTCTTTATGACACCAGAAAGGGTAAAGAAGGCTGGAGTAAGAGTGTTACCGGTATTTTTGATGTCAATATGGATCATCTTCCGAAAATACTCAAGTCAACTGATGTTGTCGGCACTGTTACATCAAAAGCAGCAGCAGAGCTCGGCCTTGCGGAGGGCACACCCGTATTCGGTGGCGGAAGCGACTCGTCGCTTATCGGTGTCGGAGCAGGTAGTGTTGCTGTCGGCGATACACATATCTATCAGGGCACATCAGGTTGGGTAGGTACAGTTGTTGACAAACAGCTCGTTGACACCTCAGCGATGATTGCCGCTATTGTTGGTGCAGACCCTGATTCATTTGTTTATTTTGCAGAGCTTGAAACCGCAGGTAAGTGCCTTGAGTGGGTACGTGACCATCTCTGCCTCGATGAGATCGGTATATTTAAGCAGAAGATGGACGTTGCGGAAGATCCGGAAACAGAGTATACGAGCCTTTACGATTATATGACAAAGGTTATCAGCGAAGTACCCGCAGGTTCTAACGGAGTTGTTTTCACTCCGTGGCTCCACGGTAATCGCTGCCCGTTTGAAGATCCGAATGCCGCAGGTATGTTCTTTAATATCAGCATTGATACAGGTAAGTCAGAGATGCTCCGTGCGGTTATTGAGGGCGTATGCTTCCACCTTAACTGGATGCTCGAAGCTCAGAATAAAAAGATCAAGACATCAGGTGTTGTCCGTTTTGTCGGTGGCGGTGCTCTTTCTGATGTAACAAGTCAGATTCTTGCAGATATCACCGGTAAAACAATTGAGATTGTTAACCGTCCTCAGGATATCGGTGCAGTTGGTGCAGCAGCTATGGTAGGCGTAGGACTTGGTGTTATCGAGAATGTTGCTAAGGTTAAGGAATTTGTTCCTGCAGTCAAGACCTTCAAACCCAATCCTGCAAACAGAGCTGTTTATGACAAGAACTTCGAAGTATTCAAAACTCTTTATAAAAACAACAAAGACAGCTTCAAAGCACTCAATGGTTGATTTTGTAATATGAACAAAAATTTTCTGAAAATTTTATCAGTTGTTTCGATAATTCTCTGCCTTGTGTCTGTGATTTTGTCACAGCACAAGGCGGACTTGTATTCGTTGCTTTATCCGCAGAATGTAAGTGTGGAAAAGGGGAGTCTAACAAAAGAAATCCGATTGAAAAAGGGGAACTGTTTTGTTTTCGGAAAGTTTTACGGTGAGGATATAATCTGGGAAATTATTGATGATTCAAAAACTCCGCTTGCATGGTCGCTTAATGCAATCTGCTTTAAAGCTTTTGACGAAAAATCTTCGGATTGGGCGACGAGTGATTTGAAACTTTGGCTTAATAATGAAAACGGATTTTTGTCAGACAATAATTTTACCGAATCGCAAAAGAAAATTATTTCAACAAACACTGACGGGGAAAAATGTTTTTACTGTTTCATCAACGAATAAGGATAAGTCTATAAAAGTATTTGCAAAAGTTTTCATCGGATTCTTTACTGTTGTTTCGACAGCACTGAATGTTTTTTATGTTGTTTTCAATAAAACAATTCCGGATAAAGGTTTTGAAAAATTTTTCAAAAACGCTGAGTATGATTTTGTTAGCGTTCTGACAATTGTTTTGTGCTTTATACTTCTCCTTCTGTTCGCAGGTATGCTTTTGATTTTAATAAAAAATGATAAAAAGATTGGCATCATAGTTTCACTGCTTTTTGCGGCATCAGTTGCAAGTGCGGTTGTGCTTGGTTTCAGTTCATCAATCTATGCATCAGGACAGCGAGTATTTTACTTTACGGATATGCTTACTCTTTTTGCATCTGCAATCCTTGTTTCAACAGGTAAAGGAAAATACAACACAGTTATATATAATACGGTAACAATTGTTGCATTGGTGATGTTTATATTAAATTGCTTTAATTTTGCATTGTTGGAAATACCGATAATGGGATAATTTTCAAAAGAGGATATTGTTATGAACAAAGATCAACTAAAAAGAAAACTGCGTATAATGAAACGCAAAAAGTGGCCGTTTGCGCTGATTGCACTCGCTCTTACTGTCGTTATCGCTCTGCCGATTGTTTTTTCGGTCAGCAGCGCGAATAAGCGTCTGAGTGCAAAACCGCCCATACCTCTTACGGAGGTTATAATCAAGCAGACCGAGCGTGAAAAACTCACTCTTGTTGCTCACCGCGGATATTCTTCGCAGGCACCTGAAAACACTCTGCCGGCTATTCAGAAAGCTGCAGAATTCGGTTTTGATTATGTTGAAATCGATGTCCGTCAGACAAAGGACGGTGTCTGGGTGCTTATGCACGATGAGGATATCGGTACAGTCTGCGATAAGTCAGGCAATGTTTCGTCTTATACATATTACGACCTTGTGCCGTGTAACGTTGTTAAGGGTGCGAACGTCAAGGATTATCCAAATCTTAAAATTCCGACATTTGAACAGGCACTCAAAACATGCCTTGAGTTCAATGTCAAGCCGATGATTGAAATAAAAGACTATACACGTGAGGGCCTTGAAAACCTTCTGAAGTTAATAGAGAAATACGGCTTCACAAAAACCTGTTCCGTGATTTCTTTTCACCGTGAAGCGGTAGAAATTGTGCGTGAGCTTAACAGCGATATAACGCTCTATAAACTTGTTTCAAAACTTAATAAAGAAGAAATGGAACTATGTCTTAAGAATCCTGATATGGGTGTCAGCTTTAACGGTAACCATAAAGCAAATACTCCCGAAAAGATCGCAGAATTGCAAAAGGCAGGAATCCCACTTGCTTGTTGGACTGTTGATACATCCGAAACTATGCAAAAATGGGTAGGCAAGGGGATAACAACCTTTGTTACCAACCGAATATATTTCCACAACTAAAACAAAAACGCTACTCAGAAGAGTAGCGTTTAATTTTCGTTTTTATATAAGTTTTTTATATCTTTCCTTAGCTTTGCGTATAAGTTCCATTGTGTCTTCCACATCCTGATGAGGAACAGCAGGTTCGCTCTGTTCCTCATCAAGTGGACCTGCCTGCGATTCATCACCTTCAACGGGCGTTTCTAATTCATCCTCAGCTAGGTAATTTTCGGATGGGTCCATAAACGCGTCGTATTCAGCTTTGAGATCTGCAAGGCTAGTATACAATGCAAGGACATCATCGGATATCCCTGTAATGTCGAGAAGAAGGGAACTTACTTTTTCTTTTGCGTCATCAACGCTGGAGTTTGTTTTTTCGGCGATATTGTCAGCAATAACCTTTGCACTTTCAACATAACGGTCAGCATATTCGACCGATTCCCGCATAAGCTGAGCTGATGTTTTAGATACGCGTATATTGCTCTGAGCATCATTTATCTCAGCGGAAAGCCTGTCAATTTCGGCATTTTTTTCAGCAATCTGTGCTTCGAGTTGCATTACCTTTGCCTGAAGAGTTTTCATTTCCTCAACTTCGGTTTGTGCGTTATGAATCTCTGCCTGCAGTTTTGCGATGCAGTTTATAACCTCGTTGCGATCAAATCCGCCGAACATGGCTTTTTTGAGAACAATTTCTTTATCCAAAAAAACATCTCCCGGAAAGTTTATGTAAGAATTATTCTACGTCAGAAGTACAGTTCGGGCACTTAACAGCCTTGATGTCAATTTCAGAGCAGCAATACGGGCACTTCTTTGTTGTGGGTTCTGCTTCAGGTTCATCCTTTTTCTTGATTGCTTTTTCTGTGATTGTGTTGATAAGCTTGATAAAGCAGAAAATTACGAATGACATAATGAGGAAGTTAAGAACAGCTGTTACGAAGTTACCCCATGTAACTGTAGCAGCAAACTCGCCTTCACCTATTTTCCATACACGCTGTGAAAAATCAATGTTACCTGTAATCATACCTACAAGGGGCATAACGATGTCGTCAACCAAAGATTTAACGATAGCCTGGAAAGCGCCGCCGATGATAACACCGACTGCAAGGTCAACAACGTTGCCTCTTAAAATAAACTTTTTGAATTCATTAAAGAAACCTTTACCTTTTTTCATATTAAGTACACCTCTCCTGATAATATTTAATAGATTGTATCATACATAGTTATCAATTTCAATATCAAAACGCAAAAAATTGGTGTAAAAAGCATTTTTTTGACAAAAAAGAACAACATATTGTGGTTAGAAGACTCAAAATGCTGTTGTATTTAAAACCATACAAAAATAACATCCCCATCAGGAGATGAGGATGTTATGGAATTGCAATCAATATTTGTTAGCAACGATGAAGACCATTCTTTCCTGAATTGTCGGACCGCCGTGACCTGTTCCGAATCCGCCGTGGTCGGATGTGATGATGATGAGCCAGTCTTCAGATTCGAATGTGTCTCTTGCCTGGATCTTACGGATTGTGTCGAATGCGAACTTTTCACAATGCTCGAATCCTGCTTTATAGTATGGATTATTTATTGAAAAACCGAGGTTGTGTCCGTTACTGTCTGTATTCTCATAAATTGCAATCGTAAAATCAGGGCAATCATCGGCAGAAAGCACCTGTGCTGCTTTAATCATACTACCTTCGTTGCCGGATGTTTTGTTGAATGCAACGTTGAGATTTTTTTCTTCACAATAATTCTTTTCGTTGATGTATGTTGAATCGTCTTTAGAGAAATGACCATTCCACTTTGTGATAAAAGATGCAGAATCAATAGTTCCGTTTTCAACAAGCTCAGTCATAAGTGTTTTGTACTCAAGTGATTTGGGCTGTCCGTTACCGTAAACACCGTTATCTTCTGCCCATACGCCTGTAAGCACAGAGCACCAACCGGGTGCTGTGGATGTATCCTGAGTGTTTTCACCGTCAGGATAGTTTACACCTCCGCAGTAAGCGAGGTTAAGTGAAGCACCGTCGTTGAGGAGCTTTGTGATACCGCTGTATTTGCCACCCAGGAGTGTGAGGGCATCTGCACGGCAACCGTCATAACCGATGATGATAGCTTTTTTCTCGGTTTTTCCTTCAGGAAGAGGAGAGTTGTAGTGGTCAACAACCATATCGTAAATCTCTGTCTGCGGGATTGCTGTTTCAATCGTATTTTCGTAGGGGATGCTTTCGATTGATGCAAGATAAGCTTCCTCGGTATCTTTTGCATCATTAACGTAAAGTCCGAAAAGTGCCGGAATAAGAAGAAGAAAACTTAAAAGTCTTGATGTGAATGCCATAAAGCCAACTCCTTTAATTTAATATCAGTATAGCCTAAGAAGAACTGCTGTCGAGTGTCTGTTTCATATGTGTTCTTTTCTTCAGCACTTTAATGATAACACTTGTTGCACTGACAGTCAATAAAGTAAACAGAGTATTTGTTATAAAATTTTAATAATTCAATTTTCTCAAAAGCTAAAAAATAGTGATTTTTGTTGTTTTATATGTTACAATATCCTTAGATTTAAGTATAAAGGAGGCTTACAATGAAAGGAAAACTCCCGATTAACAGTCCTTTAATAAAAATACCGTTCGGAGGTCTTACTTCCGATATGTTGAGAATCATCGCAGTTCTTCTGATGATAAGTGATCACGTATGGGCTACTTTTATGAGCTTCGGAGATTGGATGACTTACATCGGCAGAATGGCGTTCCCGATATTTGCTTTCCAGATTGCTGAAGGTTTTGTACATACCTCGAATCTCAAAAAATATGCTTTGCGGCTTCTTGGTTTTGCGTTGGCATCTGAATTGCCGTTTAATCTTTTTTACAGCAGCAGATGGTTCAATCCTTATCACCAGAACGTTTTGTTTACGCTGTTGCTCGGTTTGGTTGCAATAACGGTTATAGATAATCTTAAGAAAAACAGAACGGCTAAAAACATTGCCCTTTCAGTGCTGTGGCTGATTCTCATTTGTCTTGCTTGCGTAATCGGCTTTACGGATTACGGCTTCCTCGGCATGCTCACGGTTGTAATGTTCTACTTGTTGAGAGATTTCCCGTTTGCGTGGTTGGCACAGCTTGTGGGAATGGTTCTTATTAACATTGTTTTTTTTGAAGGCCAGGTTTTCCCGGTCGAGATATTCGGAAAAATGTTTGAAATTCCTACACAGGGTTTTGCTGTGTTTGCTCTTATCCCTATATGGCTTTACGGCGGCAGAAAGGGTCGTTCGAACAAGATTATACAGTACGGTTTCTACGCATTTTACCCCGTGCATATGCTGATCCTGTATTTAATTAGGTTTTTTGCTTAAGTAGTTTTAAGAGAGAAGGTAAAAATTTTTGAAAAAAGAATCACTGAAAACCGTTCCAAAAAAAGATATATTCATATATTTTCTGATGGGTTGCACAGCTATACTTATTACTGTTGCGGGTGTTCACTTTAACCAGAGCTTTCTGCGGATTTTACCGCTGTACAACTCTCTCATAGTTGCTGTATTGCAGTCACGTGTCAACCGTTACAGCAACCTGATCGGCAGTATAAATTCTTTGCTTTATACAGTTGTTTACGTTTATTATAATCTCTATGCGTCTGCTTTGTCAGCACTTTTGTTTTCTTTCCCGATGCAGCTGATAACGTTCATTCGTTGGAACAAAAACAAATGGGAACATTCTACAGTGTTGCGAAAGATGACGTGGAAGCAAAGAGGCTTCGTTACACTCGGTTACTTCGCTGTGCTTGCCGTGATGTGGGTGGTTTTACCGCTTATCGGTGCAGAATATGTGTTAATTGACAGTGCGACAACACTGCTCGGTATACTTGTTCTTTTCCTGACGATGTTTGCGTTTGTGGAATACACCGTTTGTATGATTATAAATGGTGTTATGACGATCGCTCTTTATATCACGATGCTTGCTGATTCGCCTGAGACTGTAACCTTTCTTATTTTTTCAGTATACTCTTTTATCTGTATTGTTTTTTCTTTCTTCCATGCGAGAAAACTCTACAATTCTCAGCAGCAAGAAAAAATATAATTATTGCCCCTGTTTTCAGGGGTTTTGTTATATGATTTAATACGCGGATGATTGACCTTGATTTTTTTATTATAACATAGTATAATTTTCTACAAATCTGAGCTGATTATCGGTGAGAAAAAATGAGTAAAAACATTTATCTGGCACAAATCAATTATCTGCACGGCAACTCTACCTTTTTGCCTTATGCTGTAGGTACATTGATAGCTAATGCAAAAGCTAATACGGAAATTGATGGGTTTTACAGTTTTAAAGAGCCCATCTTTATACGTGAGCCGGTGGATGATGTGGTTGCACGTATTAAGGAAGAACCGTTCCTTTTCGGTTTTTCAAATTATATATGGAACCACGAGTATAATAAGGTTCTTGCCGCAAGAATAAAAGAAAAATTTCCGGATTGCTTTATATTTTTCGGAGGTCATCAGATTTCTACCGATACATCTTTAATGGAAAATGAGCCGTATATTGACTTTATGTGTTACGGTGAGGGTGAAGAGGTTTTCGCAGAGCTTCTTCTGGCATTGAAAAATAACACAAGTTTTTCTGAAGTGTCCAATATCGCTTACCGTGAAAACGGAAAGGTTATGCTCAGCAGGACACGGAAAATAGAGAGAAGCGACTATCCGTCACCTTACCTGACAGGCGTATTTGATTCTATTCTTACGAATTATCCGCATATAGATTTTCATACGATAATCGAAACCAACAGAGGTTGTCCGTACAGGTGTGCTTATTGTGATTGGGGAAACCTGAACAGCCACATAAGATTTTTCCCTGAGGAAAAGGTAATGCAGGAGCTCAGGTGGCTTTCTGACAATAATATCAGAGGTTTTGGTTGTGCCGACGCAAATTTCGGAATGTTTGAACGTGACGAAAAATTCGTTGACGAAATGGTCAGGCTGCACAACGAGGAAGGAGTGCTCAACCGTTTTCAGGTTTCAAGTGCCAAAAACAGTAATGATCGGGTTTTCAGAATATCCAAAAAGCTGAATGAATGCGGTATGGACAAGGGAGCGACTCTCTCTTTTCAGTCTATGAACGAAGAGGTGCTTAATAATATCCACCGTAAAAACATCCCTGTTGAGTCATTTTCTTCTTTACTTAATATGTATAACGAAGCAGGAATTGCGACATATTCAGAGCTTATTCTCGGTCTCCCGGGTGAGACTTATGAAAGTCTTGTTGAAGGTATAGATGTTTTGCTGAATGCAGGCCAGCACGGGTCGATATACATTCATAACTGTGAGTGGCTACCGTTTTCTACTATGGGAAATCCCGATTATATGAAGAAGCACGGCATTGAATATGTATGTATTCCGTTAAGCGAACCGCACACAATCATCGATACAAACGAGGAGATTGAAGAATACTCCCGACTTGTTATCAAGACCAATACGATGTCTCCGACAGACTGGATAAATATGAATCTCTATTCTGCAACCGTACAGTGCTTCCATCACGACGGCTTGCTTATTCATTTTGCCCTTTATCTTAAACACGAAAAAGGGGTGGAGTATTCGCATTTTTACAGCAGATTTATTGATTATATGCTGTCAAATAAGGACAGTGTCTGCGGCAGAGTTTTCTGGCAGCTCAAGAACAGATTTGAAGCTGTTGTGGAGGGCAAGTGCAGTACTGTATGGGTAGACAGACGCTTCGGTGATGTCGGCTGGTTGCCCGAGGAATTTGCATTTTTGAATACAGCGTATGAATTTGATAAATTCTATGATGAAATCGAAGATTTTTTGTACGAATTTTTCGACGATGATGAGTTGTTCGAAAATCTGTTAAAATACCAGAAAAGTGTTGTTAAATTGCCGTTGCACGAAAATGTTGAGTTCGATTGTGAATATAATTTCAAGGATTATTTCGCTGATGTTCTGTGCGGTAATAAGGCAAGCCTCAAAAAAATAAAGTGTCATAATACTATCACCGACACAGTCAAATACGATAATTGGAAAGATTACGCACGGTATGTTCTGTGGTACAGCAGAAAAGACAGTCGTAACATTTATCTTGACGAAATCGAAGTAACGTTAGAATAAAGTTAAAAAGGATTTTTACCTGTCACGGTAAAAATCCTTTTTTCTATATTTTTCTTTTGTATTGTAATCTGTAATCTTTGACGTAGTTGCGTCCGTATTTTACAAGATACATAAGAATCGAGTCGCTTTCCGTAAAGGAGTGAGCAAACAGTCGGTCGCGGGTGTCTTCGAGATACTTCTTTTCAAAGTTGTTACGCTTTGTTTTGACTTCTTCCATTGTCTGAGTAGAAGAAAGATATTTATAAGAAATATGGAAGTCTCCGTTGTCCGTGAAATCAGTTATGCCTACGTCAGATGTGTGATCTTTGAGTATTGCATTTTTCTTGAGTGCAAAGTTTGACGGTGTGCAGGTATTAATCAATTCGTGGTCGTAAATCACATCAATTGTGGATTGCAGTTCATCCCACGTCTCTGTCGGATAACCTAAAAGGAATGTACACAAATTCCATAAACCTGCGTTTTTGGAGTCCTGAAGAATTCTTTTTCTGTGGCTAAGATCAATACCCTTGTTGATAAGCTTCATAACTCTTTCGGATTCAGCTTCATAACCCCACATAAAGAACCTTGCACCAGAGTCATAAAGATTCTGAAGCACTTCTGCAGTAAAAGTTTTTTCCAGTCTTGCAAAAGAATAATAGTAAATCTCAAGATTCCTTCTTTTAACTTCCTTGGCGAATTCATTGTAGAATTTAGGCGGAACGGCCTCATCAACGAAGTTGAAAAGGGTGCTGTTGTATTTTTTTGAAAGGTACTCAACTTCATCAACTGCACGGATAACGCTCTTCATATCAAATTTCTGCTGACCTGTATAAAAATCGCAGAAAGTACATTTCCCCCAATAACAACCTTTACCGAGCTGTACCGGGATGACTGTTTCAGGCGAAAGGTATTTTGAAAAATCGTAGCAATCAAAATCAGGATATGCAACCGAATCGAGCATCAGGCACGGTGCTTTTGGTGTGCAGCATACCTGCAGATTGTCGTCACGGTAAACAAGCGAATGAACATCAGTTATTTCACGTTTACCGACCATATATTCGGCAATTTCAACTGAAGTTGCTTCACCGTCACCAATCTGAAGAAAGTCGCAGTATTCTTCAAAAATCTGCGGGAACTTCTTTAAATCATCTGCAATTTTATATATAAAATTACCGCCGAAAGATATCTTGGCTTTGGTGTACTTTTTTAATAATCTTGCAAGTGTAAAGCCGGGAATAATCTGACTCAGGTCAGTGATTGAAAGACCGATGAAATCGTATCCGGAAAGGTCCATATTTTTCAATTTGTTTTCAAAATACGGAAGGAACATATTGATGTCACTGTGCTTGCACTGGTAGTCGACGTCCTTAAAGTCATAAGTGAACACCGGATTTGCAATATAGTTGTCGAGCATTATTCTTGACGGCAGATACGGAGCAGAAACAATATCAAGAGCTGTTGTGATTGTATCCTTTGCCCTGTAAAGCTTTTCGGGATTGTAAAAATTATCAGTTTTATACACTTTTACGGCTTCATCGATTCCTTCAAGTGCATTTTTTACTTCACCGATGTTGTTATTTAAGTATTTGACAATTTCGTCTTTTCTGATTGCGTGAGATTTTTCAAGTTTCTCTTTAAAAACACTGTTTGTCTCTTTAATTGTGTCACGGTAGTCATCAGAAATTATTTCTTTTGCTTTTTCATAACATTCAGCTACATATTCGCTTTTGAGAATGTCGTTGAAAAAGTCGATATTGAAATCATATGAATATGCATCAAAACCTGCATTTCTTAACTGCCCTACAAGCAGAGCTCCTGCCAGATAAGGGCTTACTGGGTACCACTGCGGTACTGAGGCAAAAAGAAATTTCATTTTTTCTGCTCCTTTGTCAGTTTTGATTTTGGTGTAAAACGTACTCGAAGAGCTGTTTTAAAATAAAGTGCAGTCTGCTTAACGGAATTACGTGAAAAACCTTCTTCTCTTGTGAAACATTCTACAGGTATTTCCTTAAACGTGTAACCAAGACGCAACGGGACAAGCACCATTTCGAGCAGGAACGGAAAATTGAGTTCCTGCCACGCTGATTTTCGATATGCTTGTGTCGGTGCGGTTTGCACCGGACTCGTGAAATCGGTCAGCTTTGTCAGATACAGCACACGCAGAAAAATCTGTGCAGCTTTATTTAAAACTTTTCTTGACGGATTATAGTTGTGAAAGCTGTCTTTTTTTAACCATCTTGATGTTTTGGAAATAACATCGGGTTCATCTTTGACGGCTTGTATCATCCGGCTGACACAGTCGAGGCTTATTGCGAGATCAGACGGGAGCAACATCGTATGTGAAGATGTTACTGTATCAAAGCCATCTCTGATGGCACCGCCGACGTAAGGACGTGTCTGTTCAAGAGAGAAAACCTTACCGTTGTATTTTTCTTCAAGCAGACCAATTGCATAATTGCAGTCGTCGGAAGCATCCTTTGATTTAACAAGCAGGATTTTATCGATATCGTCAGCACAACATGTAGCCATAATTGTATCTACCGTGGTAATCAACGACTCTTTTTCGTTGGTAGTGCCCACGATTATTGTAACGGAAGTAAATTTCATTTTATTTTACCTGAATTCGGGACAGATTTTTTTATCTGAACGGTAAGAACTGACATAATCACATCCATATTCGGACAGATATAAAAGCAGATGGTCAAAATCAGAAAAAACGACTGACCACAAGGAGTGTGCATTTTCTTCAAGGAAACTGAACTGAAAATTCCTGCGCAATTCACGGCGATCAAGCTGTGAAATTCCGTCAATAACATCCTTGTATACGGTATAGAATTCACCTGATGTCGAAAATCCGTCAACTCCGTTTTCACCTATATTTTCAACGAGCTTTGAGTTTTTCTTAAGAGCGAAGTTGGACAGCGTACAACTCGGGACAATTCGTCTGTTGTTTCTTATAAAGTCCATTGTCTGCTTTGTTTCTTCAAGCGTTTCTGTCGGGTATCCGAACATAAATAATCCGTTATTCCATATTCCTGCATCACGTGCATTTGTAAGTATTTCCTCGCGTTTGGTGACATCAATGCCTTTATTCATCAGAGCCATAACTCTTTCTGAGTAACACTCATATCCCCAAAGGAAGAGTCGGGCACCTGCATCATAGAGATTTTTCAGAACCTCAGGAGTGTAACCGGTTTCAAGGCGTGCAAATGAATAGAAGTTTATTTTTATATCGGATTCAATAATAGCAAGTGCAAGTTGGTTGTAGAATTTCGGAGGTATTGCCTCATCTGCAAACATAAATTTGGAAGCACCGTAAGTGTCAATATGGTACTTGATTTCCTCAATAATACGGTCGATGTGTTTCGGGCAGTAACCTTGCTGTCCGTAAGGATAGTCGCAGAAACTGCATTTGCCCCAATAGCATCCTTTGGATAGCTGGATGGGGTAGGTGGGGTCGGGAGTGAAATAAAGTGACATATCGTAGTCCGAATAATCAGGATAAGCAAGCTCGTCCATATCAATTTTTGCACAAGAAAGTCCGGTTGACTCCACTTCATTGCTTTCGTTGAGTCTGACGACATTAGATACTTCGGAAAAGTCACACTTGCCGTCCAGATAATTACAGAGGCTGACAATTGCTGACTCACCGTCACCGATTAAGAGATAGTCTATGTAATCGGTAAAAATATCTATATTATCCATCATTCGGTCGTAAATCTGAGTTGCGTAGTTTCCGCCGAGAACAATTTTAGCATCCGTATTTTTCTTAAGCATTTTTGTAAGGGTGAAAATGGAAACAAGCTGACTCAGGTCCGTCATAGATATTGCAATAATGTTGTATTCCTTGTCTTTTACAGATTCGACAAATTCTTCAAAATAATCGCAGAACATATTGACAGAAGGGTCTTCAACCTGTAATTTTATATTTTCCCAGTCAAGATTTACTATCGGGTTAGAAAAATAGTTATCAAAATCAATTTCGTTCGGTGCGTACGGCATAGAAATCAGACGCAGAGCAAGTTTGATAATATGCTTTGCATAAGTGAGCTTTTCGGGAATATAGAAATCCTTTTTATCTCTTGTTATACGCACTGCATCTTCAACAGAATTGATGAGTTCGGGAATTTCATCACCGTATTCCTCATAAAATTTCTTTATTGTCAGATATTTGAGGCAACGTGTTTTTTCGGCATAAGTTCCGTTATTTTTGATCGCCTCAATGTCTGCTGACTTGTAGTCTGCTTCAAGCGATAAGAGGAGTTCGCGGCTTTTTTTGTCACAAAAAGTCGCGTGTTCTTTTGTCAATATGTGATTGTAGAAGTTAACATTAAGGTCATAAGCACGCACGTCACAGCCGCCCTTTTTAAGCTGGCCGGCAAGAAGCGGAACAGCAAGATAAGGGGAGACGGGATACCACTGCGGTGGCTGTATAATAAGTACCTTTGACATTATTACTCCTCCATATACTCAATAAGTTCTCTCGGATTTATAAGAAGTGTTGCACTGTAACGCTTGCCAAACCAGATAATCTCACGTGCATACTCTGCCCAGTCTGCAATTTTTTTGTGGGCTTCAACACGCAGAGTACAGTTAACTTTTTTTAGTTCGGGATTAAGATTCTCATCTATAGCTTCAAAATACTTGTAGAAATTATAGTGAGACTTAATCTCCACACGCTGTACGTCAGGAAGACGCACGAGACTTTTCTGATAAATAAAAAGCTCATCAAAAAGCTCTTCGTCTATTTCGAATTTTTTCAGAAACGGCAGAATTTCCTGCCAGAAAATATCGCTGTGATATACCATTTCGAGGAAAGCACCTTCTTCAAAATACCAACCTGTTTTGCCGAAGACGTCACGGCTGTATGTCCAGTCAGCTTTTTCGGTATCAGCTTTACGATTGTAGAGGTCTTTGAAAAATGAATTGATATATCCGTCGTTTTCTTTGTAGATAAAATCAAAAAGATGGTTGTAAAAATCGTAATACGGAATATTCTTTTCCGTATGAAGATAAAGAGCAAAGTATCTCAGCAATCCGAGATGATGGAAAGTCTGAAGAATAGCGTTGAACATACAGGCCTTCACCCAATCACTTTTCGGCATGGATGCGGTTTCTGTAATGATTTCAAAATATTCACCTACTCCGTTGAATTCTGGATTATAATGAATTCCGAGAAGCGGTATCTTAGAAGTTTTTATACCGAATTTTTTTTGATATTCGGGATCACCTATGCGTGCGTTAGGATATACCTGACACTCGTATACAGTCATAGAGTTATTCTGTCCGGATTCGAGCAGTTCACATATACCCTTGCAGAAACTCTCGTATGTTTCACCGGGAAGACCGAGAATAAGCTCGGTATAAGTCGGGATTCCTGCCTCGGTATAACGTGCATAAAGAT
Organism: Acutalibacteraceae bacterium; assembly: GCA_045587505.1. Lineage (GTDB taxonomy): Bacteria > Bacillota > Clostridia > Oscillospirales > Acutalibacteraceae > CAG-488. The sequence continues at coordinate 17,380 of JAZNCK010000117.1, read as the reverse complement.
TTGAAAAATGCTCGAGTGTGAGATTTTTTCTGCCTATATTTTCAAGTGTTTCGGGATTAAGTGACTGATACGCAAGGGTGACACCCTTGTCGATATGGTTTTTGTTAAGCAGATAACCTGCTTTAAAAACAGTTTCATCACTTTCTTTTGCATAGCAGGGCTTGAAAACGTCGGGATAGCCGTAAAGTTTTTTCTGTTCAACGACATATTCTGCGATTTCAGCATCGCGGTCAAGAATGCCGAAGTTTGCATCCGCACAGTAGCAGTAACGGATTTTATTTTTGGCAATCCATTCTATTTCTTTTTTTATGCGTTCAATGGGGAACGGACGCACTTTTTTTGTGAAACACCATTCACAATATGTGCAACCGTATGGGCAACCGCGATTGGTCTCAAGCGTAGCGTGAAACTCAACCGTCGGATTTTCTTTCATTATGTTGTCGAAAACTCCCTCAAGATACGGTGAGGGATAGCCTGAAAGGTCACAAGGATGCTCAAATTTTGTAGTTACATTACCTTCGGGAGTTCTGTACGAAATGTTAGGAACTTCCGCGAGGTCACCTTTGCAACTTTGTGCCTGAAGAAAAAGTGCAGTAGTTTCCTCACCCTCGTTATGCATAAGGTAATCAATATACGGATATTCATCAAGGAAGGAACTGTCTGACGGTACACTGTGACCGCCGAAAATTATTTTCACATCAGGGTAGATTTTTTTAAGTTCCTGTGCAAGTACTTTGTTGTATTCGATATTCCACGTGAAGCAGGAAAAAGCAACGTATGACGGATTGTCAAAGCGTTTGATTACATCAGGTATTCTCTCGCGCATAACGATAATATCGGGAATATCATAGTTTTCAATAATTTCAGGCTTATTCTTAAGATAAGCAACTATACAACCGACAGAATACGGCAGGAAACAAGGTGACTGATAAGATACACCAATCTGCACAAAATAAATCTTTTGTTTCATCAGATTCCCTCCCGTTTATTTTTCGGTTATATCATCTTTATATGATGACCAACCCATTCTGCCGTACCACACGACAAATTTTCCGAATTTTTCCCAATCGGAGATGTGATCGCTGTCTCTCATGATAAGAGTGTGCGGACGTTTTTCTAATTGCGTATAGTTGTTGATGTAGATATTCTTGAGATAAGAATGAATGTCATACTTTAAAGTAACAGTTTTTTCTTCATTCAACGGTGTACGGATAATGTTACGCTGGTAATTCAGCAGATCTTCAAAAACATCTGACGGAATATTGAAACTCTGAAGATAAGGCAGAATTTCATCATAGAATCTGTCAAGTTGTGCCAACACCTGTAAAACTACATACTCGTGGTCGTCCCAGACTATGTCGCCGCACGGCTTGAACAGAAGTTTACGGTTAGTGATTCCGAGAGAAAGCTCATCAGCTTTTTCTTTGATATCATGATAAAGCTTTGTTATAAAAAGATCCGGATTGTTTTCAAAATATCCGATTATGCCGTCATAGAAAACTTCGTAAGGTATGCCGAACTCGTAGAAAAGATAAATTGCAAAAGCTCTTACAAGACCGTTACCGTGCAGAGCTTTGACCATATAGTAAAATGCTGTAGATTTAACCCACATCTCACGGCTCATAGTGTTTGTTTCCACTATAATTGTGTTATATTCAGGCACAGAAAAAGCATCGTCATTAAAGTGCGGACGGATAATCTCAGAACGTACAGTTTTGATTCCGTGCTCTTCTATATAGTCTTTCTGCCCCATTGCAGCGTTCGGCAAAAGTATACATCCGTATACCTCGAAAACAAAATGCTGACCGATTTCAAAAAGTGTTCCTATTCCCTTGATAAAACTCTCGTAAGTTTCACCGGGCAGACCGAGTATAAGTTCGGAATATGTCTTCATATTCTTCTTGTTGTATTCGGTAAGAAGGTTTTTATAGAAATCAAGTGAGGAGTTTACACGCTTGATATTTTTGAGCGCAACAGGTGAGAGACTCTGGAAGGAAAGAGTTGCACCGATACGGTCGAACTCACATTCCTTGAATTTCTCTACTATTGCGAAAACATTCTTATAATTATTCTTTGCGTAGTTCATACGCATTCTTTCCGGATATCCGTTTTTCTTCTTTGCGTCAACAAGCTCTTCAGCAATTTCAAGGTCTCTCTCATACAGACCGAAATTAGCGTCAGCACCCCAGACAAAAGCAATTTTATGCTCAGACATCCAGCGGATTTCTTCACGGATACGTTCTATCGGGAACATACGGGTCTTTGCTTTGAGCAATCCCCAGTCACAATATGCACACTGGTTAGGACACCCGCGGCTTGTTTCGAGAATAGCATTAAATGTTATATCGGGGTTTTCTGCGACAATGCGGTCAAACCATCCGTCAATATACGGTGACGGATAGTCAAGTGTTGTCTGAAGTTTTGTGGGGGTTCTTGTGTACGTGCCGTCAGTATTCCTGAACGAAATATTACATACGTTTTCAAAACCAATACCTGTAGCGTAAGCCTCAAGTAGTTCTCTGACGGTGTCTTCGCCTTCACCGTGGCAGAGAATATCAATGAACGGATATTCTTCAAGCATGTCGAAGTTATCAGGTACATCGTGACCTCCGAAGACTATAAGGCATTCCGGGAATTTTTCCTTGATTCTGCTTGCAAGGAGCTTATTGTATTCTGTGCTCCAGCAATAGCTTGAAAAGCCGACAACCTGAGGATTTTCCATACGGGAAACAACAGTGTCAACATCTTCACGAAGGAATATGAATTCCTTGAAACAATATTCTGATTTTACAATTTCGCTGGTAAATGCAGATGCAACAAGAATACCGGCAGTGTACGGCAAATATGCATTCTGAGTTTTAGAACTTGCCGAAACATCGACCTGAACAAAATAAATATTCTTCATATACCAAGCCTCGCAATTGAAAAAATTATTCAGATTATTATATCATTTCAGAATACTGTTGTCAACCGAAACAACCCCCTGTCTGACTCCCGACAAAACTATGAATTCTTGAAAAAATAACACCTGTATGTTATAATAAAACAGATATTTAAAATACCGGGAGGTTAATTTATGAACGGAATGACAAGACGCGAAAGACAAATTACGGATATGGATGAAATTATAAAGATTCTTGACAATTCAAAGGTGCTTCACCTGGGAATGGTTGACGGTGACGAGCCTTATGTTGTACCGATGAATTATGGCTACACTCTTGAGGACGGCAAGTTGACTCTCTGGCTTCACGGTGCAAGACGCGGAAGAAAAATCGATGCGATGAAAGCGAATCCGAAAGTTTTCTTTGAAATGGAATACGGAATTGAACCCTTTGAAGGTGAGGTTGCCTGCAAGTACGGAATAACATACTCTTCGCTTATGGGCAGAGGCATCGCTGAGGTTATTGAGGATGTGGAGACTAAAAAGGCCGCACTTTCTTTCCTTATGAAAACTCAGACGGGCAAAGATTTTACCTTCGAAGACAAAATGGCAGAAGTTGTCGGCGTAATCCGTATTGATGTGCTTGAATATACGGCAAAGCACCGTCCTATGCCAAAAAAATAAGCACGGAGGTAGTTTGATGAAAAGAATGAAGAAAATTTTATCGTTAATGCTTATACTGGCTCTGACATCAGGAGTGTTATCTGTTTCTTCAGGTGCAGTCAGTACGTTTGAGGAATGGCAGAAACAGTGGGACACCATAAAGAATTCTGCAGGTTATATAACTCTTACGCCGGGTGAGGACGAGACACAGATGAATTTCTCTTGGCAGTCGTCTTTTTTTAGTATGGATGAGCAGATTTTTGTCGGTAAAGCTGCAGACCTCAGTGATGCTGAAAAGCTTAAAGTAAACCAGGAACTCAATCTGTTTGGCTTTGAGTGGACACATAACGCTACCGTGACAGATCTTCAGGCTGATACTACATACTATTACCGTTACACGACAGACAAAACGCTGAGTGAGATTTATTCTTTTACAACAGGTTCAACAGAAAAAACAACTGCACTTTATGTTACGGATTCGCAAATAGGCAGATCAAGCGGTACGCAGGAAGAAATATATATGAATGACACCTACGGTTGGACAAAGACGCTTGAAACTGCTTTTGAAAACAATGATATTGATTTTATCATTTCAACAGGTGACCAGGTTGAAGATTCTTTTTCGGAAGAACAGTATACTTTCTTTGAATCTCCGCGCATACTTCGGTCTTCTCCGATTGCGGCAGCGATAGGTAACCACGATTTTTATACACCTAATTATTCTCATCATTTCAACAATCCGAACGATAAGACGTTCTCTCTTTTCCGTTGGCCGGCAGGTCAGGGATATTATTTCAGCTACAATGATATCTTGTTTATCGTTGTTGATTCCAATAATTTCTTCCCTACAGCTAACAGGAGAGTAATAAAGAATGCATGCAAAGCGTATCCCGATGCGGAGTGGCGTGTACTTATAATGCACCACAGCCCGTTTGATGCAGCGGGCGCAGATGATATCGGCAATAAATTTGCACGCGGTACGGTTGTTCCGTTTGTTGACGAGTTTGACATTGATGTTTGTCTTGGCGGTCACGATCATTATTACAGCCGTTCACACATTATCAAGGACGGTAAAGTGACTTCTGATATCTGTCAGAACGGTGTTTATACAAATCCGGACGGAACACTTTATCTTACACAGAATTCGTCTTCCGGCAGTAATTACAGTGGTATCGGAGACTCAATTTCAGAATTCTGCAATTTTTCACTTCAGGAAAAAAGAACAACCTATTCAATTGTCGAGGTTGTGGGAAACAAGCTGACCGTTAACAGTTATCATACGGATACAAATGAGCTGTTTGATACCGTAGCAATCGAAAAGAATTAAATAAACTTCAAGGTGAATCCGGATAAAACCCTGTATTACCTATACTTCACAAAAAACCTCGCAAGGCTGTGATACCTTGCGAGGTTTCAATTCTTTTTGGGATTATTGTTTTTTACAATTTGTCTGTTTTGCCGACGGAATAACGCAGAATTGAAAGTGCGTCAGTAGCATTAACAGCGTCATCCTTTGTTACATCAGCTGCAATGAGTGCATTTCCTGTCAGCAGTTTTTTGCCGACGGTGTGCTGAAGGACGAGCAGAGCATCGGTTGCGTTGATATTTTTGTCGTTATTAACGTCACCTGCAGTCTGAGGGGGAGTTGCCTCGTGTGTTCCGTCACACAGTTCGAAAGCGATAGCATTACTGTCTGCATACTCCTTGATGTAAGAATCTTCCGATTCGCAGCAGAGCGTGAGGTTAGCTGTTGAAGCGTAAAATGCGTTCTGCTTTATTTCCGTAAGATTCAGCGGAAGATGAACGGTGCTTAATGATGAACAGTTCATAAATGTCTCAGCACCGATTGTGAGTTTTTGATTTCCTTCGTTGAAGATTACTTTTTTAAGTTTAGAACAGTTTTCAAAAGCACCTGTGAATGCTGTGTTTGCAGCACCGATAGTTGTCAGTGTGCCGGGCAGGGTAACCTTTGTAAGATACGGTGAATTTGCAAATGCACCGTAACCGATGCTTACAACACCTTCAGGGATTTTGAGCTCTGTTGCCGCACAGCCGTGGAAAGCGTGAGGTGAAATTGATTTCAGTGTTGTGGGTAAGGATATAGTCTTAAGAGCAGAACAGTCACGGAAAGCTTCGTGTTCTATGCTCTGGTTCGGATATCCGTAAGCTGATTTTTTCAATGTAAAGGATTTCAGCGCAGTGCATCCGCGGAAAGCATCTTCACGGATGGTTGCGTAGTTACCCGGAATAGTTATGGACTGCAAGGATCTGCAATTCATAAATGTTTTTGCACCGATAGCTGCGTCCGCTGTGCCTGCTCTGAATGTAACTTTCTGCAATTTAGGGCAGTTTTCGAAAGCTCCTGTGAATATCGAATTTACAGCGCCGATAGTTGTCAGGGTGCTCGGTAAAGTAATCGTTGTGAGGTTAGGAGATTCGGCAAACGCACCGTAACCGATACTTGTGACACCTTCAGGGATTTTAATTTCAGATGCTGCACAGCCGTAGAAAGCGTAGCTTGCAATTGAATTAAGCGTTGTGGGTAAGATTATGCTTGTGAGTGAAGAACAATCGCGGAATGCCTCAGACTCAATTGCCTGATTTGCAAATGCATAGTCAGATTTTCTGAGAATTACGGATTCCAGTGCAGTACAACCGCGGAAAGCATCTTCTTTGATTAAAGAATAGTTGCCGGGAATGATGACTGACTGCAAGGATTTGCAGTTCATAAATGTTTCTGCACCTATAACAGCGTCAAATTTTCCGCTTCGGAATGTTATAGTTTTAAGTTTAATGCAGTTTTCAAAAGCTCCTGTAAATGCCGTGTTTGAAGCACCGATATTTGTAATTGTGTCGGGTAACATTACGTATTCAAGAACAGAATTTTCGGCGAATGCGCCCTGGTCAATGGATGTGACGGTGTATCCGTCAAGCTCAGACGGGATAAAAAGATTTACGGCAGATCCTTTATATCCGGTGATGGTGGCATAGGAATCGCGAAGTTCGTATGCATAGTCACCTGATGTCAAAGCAGTTGCCTTAACTGAAAACAGTGATGAAAGGTCGGTATCTGACAAGGCGGCTACGGGTGAAACGGAAAGGATTATCACTGCTGTCAGAATCGATGATATAACTCTCTTAAAATTAGTTTTCAAAACGGTCATCTCCTTGTATTATGAAGGTTCAGGACTATTTGCTATACCAACTATACCAAATTTATATTTTGCTGATTTCTTCTGCACACTTTCGGCAGATTTTCTGCCCGTTGAATTCAATAAGATTATTTTCCTCATGGCAGAAAATACAGGAGGGGGTATGTTTTTTGAGCAGTATTTCGTTGCCCTTTGCTATTATTTCGAGCTTGCTGTCTTCGCCCATAAGGTCGAGCTCTTTTCTGATTTCAATGGGCAGAACAATTCTGCCGGCAGCGTCAATACTTCTGACAATTCCGACGTGTTTCATTGATAATACACTCCTTTGCGTAAGATTTGACAACAAAGTGCAAAAATCTTTGTTTCTAACCTAAATATACCACTTTTTGGTTATTTGAGTCAAGATACAAAATGAGCCCAAAGTAAAAAAGAGCTGATGCGTGTGCATCAGCTCTATGTTAGGTATGATAAATTATGCAATGAAGCCTTTTACCATTTCAGCAATGCTGTCAAGGATTTCCTGGAAGTTAACCTGTGCTAAGAGGTCTGTGATCCAAGTGATGATAGCGTTAAAATCAATACCCTCAAGGAATGATGTGATCTGATCCATGATATTTCTCCTTTCCTTTATTGGCGGAATTATCCGTCTAAGATTATACATATTTTAACATTTGTATATATGGATGTCAATAGTTTTTATAAAAAAATAAGCAGCCGATCATCGGCTGCTTAAATCTTAACTGAATTATGCGATGAAACCTGCTATGAGACTTGCAAGAGCATCAAGTACTTTTGAAAAGTCGATCTGAACGATAAGGTCAGCGAGTTTGTTCATAACCACGTCAAGAATTGAGTCCCAATCGATATTCTCGAATAATGCTGTAATCTGATCCATGATAAATCTCCTTTCATAATTGAGTGATGTCAATCACTTTGTTACAAGTATTTTAACACTGTTGTATTTTTTTGTCAATACTTACAAAATAAAATAAGTAAACGACGGCAACAATCTGAACCGAATTTATCGGACTGTTACCGTCGTAAGTATATCATTTATGCGTTGCAAATGAAACTATATCTTCAAAAAACTGTTACAGTTGATGACGGACTATCGGAAAGTCGAAGGTAAACCTGAGAAAACCTCAAAACTCTTCAGTGAATCTTGTAAGCACAATTTTTTTCGACAATATAAAACAAAAAGGTATTGTCAGATTAAGGCTGTACCGGTACGGGCTTATCCTGCTTTTCGTGCTCAAAAGAAAGAATATTGTTTCTTGTATAATAATTGCATCTGATATCAAAAGCCTTGCAGATACCGTCGACAGGGACATAGAGCTGGTCACGATGCATACGCACTACCTTGTGAGCCATTTCATATTCTCCACGGTCAGTAATTACAATGTTACTGTCTTCAGTGAATGTTGCTTTGTGTCTGTAAGCCTCAATGTGAACCATACCTTTGTCAAGCTCTACATCAAAACCTGCATAGCGGAAAAGTATCGCGGCAGGCACATGCCACACACCGTCAATGTTTTCACCGGGGGTGGTTCTTGCACAAAGACCAAGGTCTGCACCTTTGAACATCATTCGTGCATCTTTATAAACCGGAGCAAGTGCAATCGGTTCAATGCTGTCGTTTTCTTTATCAATAACACATCGGTCTGCGATTTTTCCGTTTTCAAGGTAAGAGGTGAGGGTGAGCTTATTCTTTTGCACATGAGCAATTGCATACATTGAAAGCTCCTCTTCGTGTGGGTACCAGGCTGCATTCCACAATTTTGGTAAAGCTAACATTCTTGAAGGATTTCTGTTTCCGCTTCCGAGGTTATAGAAAACTGTACCTTCCGACGGCTTATCGTAGAGGTTTTCGTTGCGTCTCGGATAACTTCTTGAAAAACAGTGTTCGTGACCGCTGAACATTATGTCAAACTTTTCCATACCCTCCATCATCATCGGGTACGCATCATCACACGAAAGGTCGCTTCCTGCGTAGCAGACAGGGAAGTGATATGAGCCGAACTTCCATACTTTATCGCTTGATGCAGTATCTTTTATCAACCACTCGTTTACATCTTCGGGACCGCTTATGCCGATAGCGGCAAAGTGTGCGTTACCGTAATCGAAAGAGTAGTTTGCTGTTTTCCACTCTTCGGGGCCGTTGTACGGATATGTTCCGCGGAACTGATTGCTGAAGAACTCAGCTTTCTCCGAATAATATTTGCCTTCGAAAGTAAAATAATTCTCGAATCCCATATCGTCGTGATTACCCATAGACATCATAAGAGGTATGTATTCCATAACTCCCTTGTAGCCCTCAAGTGCCCCCGTCCACTGAATATCCGTCTGTCCGCAGTTTGTGTTGTCACCGGCGGTGAGAATAAAACGGACGTCCGGGTGTTTTACAAGAGTCTTTTTGAGAAACTCATTGAATCCCGAATAATCTGCAGGTGGAATGGGACCGCCTGTCTGCACATCTGAGAAACAGATGAATTTAAAATCATCAAGATTTTCGGGAGCAGTTGAAAAACTGTAGTTTTCACTTCGGTATTCATCGTTACCGACATTGTATTCGTATTTTGTATCAGGACTCAGTCCGGTCATATCTGCCCAGAAAATGTGACTTGAATCCATATCGGACTCAAAATTGCCGATTACGGCATCAAAACGCATCCAGTTTTCACTGCCTGTCTTACGGCAAAGAGCATAACCGTTGTCAATATCCGTACAGGTACGCCAGGTAACTGTCATTGATGTTTCGGGGTTACCTTTGACGGACAACATAATATGGTCAGGTTGATTCTTCGAGCCTCGTATGGATTTCCACTCTTCTCTGCTTATCATAAAAACACCTCTTTGTAAGTGGTTAATTTACGAAAAAATTGTAGCACAAAGGCCTGCAGAAATCAACGATTTTTCTTGACTATATCGTACATATATATTAAAATATAAAGATATAACAGGTAAACTTTGATAGCAAGGACGGATAATATGACAAGGAGAGAAACAATCAGAAATGTCGCTATAATTGCCCACGTTGACCACGGTAAAACCACGCTTGTTGACGAAATGCTCAAGCAAAGTGGTATCTTCCGCGAAAACGAGCAGGTGCAGGACAGAGTTATGGACTCAAACGACCTTGAAAGAGAGCGTGGTATCACAATCCTTTCAAAGAATACATCAGTCCGTTACAAGGATACAAAAATAAATATCGTCGACACACCGGGTCACGCTGATTTCGGCGGCGAGGTTGAGCGTATTCTTACAATGGTTGACGGTGTACTTCTTCTTGTTGATGCATTTGAGGGATGTATGCCGCAGACGCGTTTTGTGTTAAAAAAAGCACTTAATCTCAAGAAAAAAGTTCTCGTTGTCGTCAATAAAATCGACAGACCGGGAGCAAGACCCGATGAAGTAATTGACGAGGTGCTTGACCTGTTTATTGAACTTGGTGCCGATGATGATCAGATTGAATTCCCGGTCGTTTACGCTTCGGCAAGAGAGGGCTACGCTTCTCTCAATTCCGATGTCCGTCAGGGAGATATGCGTCCGCTTCTTGATTCAATTCTTGAGCATATCCAACCACCGACGGGAGATATTGATGCACCGCTTCAGATTCTTTTTTCAAGCCTTGATTATGACGACTATATCGGCCGTATAGGTGTCGGCAGAGTGGAAAGAGGTAAAATAAAGCGTGGCGAGAATGTTGTCCTCTGCAAGCAGGACGGAGAAACACAGAATGTTAAAATTTCACGTCTGTATCAGTTCGAAGGTCTCAAACGCGTCGAAGTAGACTCAGCTATAATGGGCGACATTGTCTGCGTTTCGGGCATTATTGACCTTAACATCGGCGAGACCGCCTGTGCTCCGGATTGTATTGAACCGTTGCCGTTTGTCAAGATTGACGAGCCGACAATTTCAATGAATTTTATCGTTAATGACAGCCCGTTTGCAGGTCGTGAAGGTAAGTTTGTAACATCAAGAAATATCCGTGACCGACTTTTCAAAGAAGTTGAAACAAACGTGAGTATGCGTGTTGAGGAAACTGATTCAACAGATACTTTCAAGGTTTCCGGCAGAGGTGAACTTCACCTTTCGATACTGATTGAAACAATGCGCCGTCAGGGATACGAATTCCAGGTGTCGCGTCCGGAGGTTATTTACAAAACAATCAACGGTGAACTCTGTGAACCGATGGAGCTTCTGATTGTTGAAGTTCCGGAGCAGTACGTCGGTGCGGTTATCGAAAAACTCGGTTCACGCAAAGGCGAACTTGAAAATATGGGTTCACGTGACGGCGGAGCAACTCATCTTGAGTTTAAAATTCCGTCAAGAGGACTTATCGGTTACCGTTCCGAGTTTATGACAGATACTAACGGTAACGGTATTATGAATCAGCTTTTTGCCGGCTATGAACCGTACAAGGGTGATATGCAGACACGTGAGCGTGGTTCGGTTGTCGTTCACGAGACAGGAACAAGTACAGGCTATGGCTTGTTCAATACTCAGGACAGAGGACGTTTATTTATCGGACCGGGTCTTGAGGTTTATGAAGGTATGATAGTCGGAGAATGCTCGAGAAATGAGGATATCGTCTGCAACGTCTGCAAGAAAAAGCAGATGACAAACACCCGTGCGGCAGGCAGTGATGATGCACTCCGTCTTGTGCCGCCCACAACGCTCAGCCTTGAACAATCAATGGAATTCATAAAGGACGACGAGCTTCTTGAAGTAACACCTCAGTCACTCCGTCTTCGCAAGCGTGTTCTTTCGAAAGAGCTCCGTATGAAACAGATGTTTAAAAAGAAATAAAGAATCATTTAAATACTGAAGTTATTAAAGGAGAAATAATTATGACAAAGAGAGTCCTTTCTGTGGTTTTGTGTATCGCGATGATGTTTATGGTTTTTGTGCCTGCTTTTGCAGTTGATGATACAGAGCTTCCTTATGAAAACAGCCGATTCTTTTCTTACGGTGATTATGACCTTCACTACCGTGTAGTTGAACACGAGGGTATGTATAAAGGTAGAATTATGTTTATCCACGGTTTCGGCCAGTCGAGCTTTTCGTGGGAGAATATGGCTGATCAGATGAGTGCAAAGGGTTATGACTGCTACTGTGTGGATCTTCCGAATTTCGGATACAGTACACGCGAAACAGCAGAGATGGATCTTATCGATAGAGAGACTCTTGTTGAAAAACTTATGCTCAGTATTGCACCGGGCTTTACCTGGACACTTGCAGGTCATTCTATGGGCGGTGCGGTTGCAATCAATGTTGCACAGCAGGTAAATGTGCAGGAACTTATGCTTTTTTGTGCAGCCCCCGTTGCCGATATGGGCGATATGGGAAGTATGACTTCCTCTCCGCTTATGAGTGGTATGGTTAATTTTGTGTTCAAGTATCTTACAAGAATCGATATAATTATGCGCCTTGTGGTGCTTATGGCAACAGCAAACCTTGAGTATACAAAGAATTATAACCTTGAAGGTGTTACAGCACCTCTTCAGCTTGACGGTACAGGCGAAGGTCTCTGCATGCTTATGCAGACAATGCGACCGACAGACCTTGAGGGTGCGGCAAACATCACTTGTCCCGTGCTTATTGTTAACGCAAGCAAGGATATGATTATCAATGACTCTATGAAACAGCAGATTTCTGATGCTTTTCCGTCAGCAGAGCATTACCTTGTTGAGGGTGGCGGACATATCTGCATTGAAGACAGAGCAGAAGAACTTGCAAATGTAGCATACGATTTCCTCAACAAATAAGGTGACAATATGACCGACGAAAAACTGAATAAAGGCACTGCAGTTGCCCTCGGTAATTTCGACGGTATGCATATCGGACATTCTGCGGTGCTTGAAAAAACCGTGGAATTGAGTAAAAACGGTCTTACGGCAACGGTGATGCTGTTTGATGAACACAGTCTTAAAACAGTTACCGGTGAAGCACCGCCGATGCTTATGACTGAAAGTGAAAGACTTGATTTCTTAAAGGCGAAAGATCTTGTAACTGTAACCGTGAATTTCACGGATATCAAAGATTTTTCTCCCGAAGAGTTCGTTGATCGAATTCTTATTAACAAACTCAATGCAAAAGCTGTTGTATGTGGCTTTAACTACCGTTTCGGGAAAGGTGCAAAGGGTGATGCGCAGCTTTTAAAAGAGCTTTGCGACAACAGAAATATTGAATGTACAGCAGTGGAAGAGGTACTTGTTGATTCTCTGCCGGTCAGCTCAACAGCAATCCGGAAAGCTGTTGAAAACGGCGACATCGTTCTTGCAAATAAAATGCTCGGCAGAGCTTTTGGTTTCACTGCACGTGTATTGCACGGTGACCGAAGAGGTCGCACATGGGGATTCCCGACCATTAATCAATCGTTGCCCGACGGACTTGTGGTACCGCTTTTTGGCGTGTATGAGTCACGGGTTGATGTTGACGGTAAAGAATACCGTAGCTTGACTAACGTCGGCTTACGACCGACAGTCGGCACGGATATTGTTCTGAGTGAAACCCATATTCTTGATTTTGACGGTGACATTTACGGCAAAGATGTCTCAGTGAGACTGATTCGTTTTATCCGTCCCGAGCGTAAGTTCGACTCGTTTGACGAACTTGTTTTACAGATTAAGAATGACTGTTTTAACGTGAAAGGTGGTGCATAGCTTTTGTATAACACATGGGAAGAGTTGAAGTGCGATTGTTCAACTTGTCAGAAATGTCCTCTCGGAGCTACGAGAACAAATCTTGTTTTTGGTGTGGGCAACGAGAATGCCGAAGTTCTTTTTATCGGTGAAGGACCTGGTGAACAGGAGGACCTGAAAGGCGAACCTTTTGTAGGCAGAAGCGGACAGCTTCTTGACAAGTATATGGATGCAATCGGACTTGACCGCAATAAGAATATTTATATTGCAAATATGGTTAAATGCAGACCGCCTCACAACCGTGACCCGCAGCAGGAAGAGCAGGAAGCCTGCCTTGAATGGTTACGTGAACAGGTAAGACTTATGAAACCGAAAATCATTGTGTGTGTCGGCAGAATTGCTGCACAGAAACTTATCGGTGCTGACTTTAAAGTAACACAGCAGCACGGTGAGTTTGTTGAGAAAAACGGGGTTCTTATGATGGGCACATTCCATCCTGCAGCACTTTTAAGAAACCCGAATAACAAGCCTCAGGCGCTTGAGGACTTCCTTAAGCTCAGAGATAAAATTAAAGAAGTATGTACACATACTTACTAAAAACGGAGGAAAAACTTATGAAAAAAATCATTTCAGTAGTTCTTTGCGTTGTGATGCTCGCTATGACTCTTTGTTGCGGCGTTTCGGCAAAAAAGGACTTCGGCAAGCTTCAGTTCAATGCTGACGGTAACTTTAAAATCCTGCAGGTTGCAGACCTTCAGGACAATATGTATCTCAACGGTGCTGTAGAAGCATTCCTTGCAGAGACATTGAAGCAGGAAAAGCCCGACCTTGTAGTTCTTACAGGCGATAACATTTCAGGCGGTTCCTGCCGTACAGACTTTTTGAAGTCTATGGATCAGAGAAGATGTGAGCAGGCAATCGGCGAGTTTATGTCAATCTTTGAAGAGTATGAAGTTCCTGTTGCTATGGTTTTCGGTAACCACGACGATGAGAACGCACTTTCAAAAGAAGAACTCTTTGATATTTATGAAACATACGATTGCTTTATCGGCACAGATGAGGGTGACGCTCTTTATGGTTGCGGTACATATAATCTCCCCATCTACTCATCAAAGAACCCTGATAAGATGGCTTACAACCTCTGGATGTTCGACTCAAACACTTATGATGAGGAACTCGGCGGATATGACTATGTTCATGACGATCAGGTTGAGTGGTACGTTAACGAGTCAAACAAGCTCAAGGAAGCAAACGGTGGTGTAGCAGTTCCTTCAATGGCATTCCAGCACATCATTGTTAAGGAAATTTTTGATATTATCTATTCAGCAGATAAAATTGAGGGCTCACTCCTCCATTATGAAGGTAAGGATTATGCATTCAAACCCGGCGTACTTAAAGCAGGTTACCTTAAAGAGTATCCTTGTCCCGGTACACGTCCGTCAAAGCAGGTATCAGCAATGCTTAATCAGGGCGATGTTGTTGCGATGTTCTTCGGTCACGACCACAACAACACATTTGAGGTTGACTATAAGGGAATGGATCTTGTTGCTACTCCCGGTATGACATTCAGCAGTTACAGTAACGAGGACAGAGGTTTCAGAGTTATCAATATCAATGAAAACGACACATCAACTTATGAAACACATATTATCCAGTTTATGGAATATTTTGGCGATAGCAAGATGGCTATGGCAAACTACAATATGAATGCTGAAGAACTTCCTCTTGGTAAGAGAATCGAGGCAGGTCTCTTATTTGTTCTTACTTACCCGATCAAAGTTTTCTTCGGATATGTATTCTGATTTGAGGTGAAAAGATTATGCTTCTGCTTTTGACAGGCACAATCGACCCTTCGGTGTTTAACAACACCAATGTTAAAATTTCTGCTGCGGATGAAAGACTGGAGCAGTATGTTACTTCTATCAAGAAGTACATCGACACAAAGGTTTTTAAGAATATTGTCTTTGTTGAAAACTCGGGTGCATCGTTTCCTCTTGAGGAAATAGAGAATTATGCAAAGCAGAGAAATCAGAACTTTGAACTTGTACAGATCAAAACTGATGTTTCAAAAACAATCGAATTCGGCAAATCATACGGCGAAGCTGATTGTATCGAACAAGGACTTCTTAAAAGTAAGCTTGCTAAAGACGAAGAGTTTTTTGTTAAATGTACAGGAAGAGTTTTTGTCAAAAACATTGACAAACTCTGCGGCAAGAAACAGAATGTCAACAAGTTTCTTTTCAGAGATGATATGGACTGGTGCTATACGCTGATTTTTCAGATGAATATTGATGAGTATAAAAAGCACTTTTTCCGTTCTAAGGAGCTTTGCGATGAGAAAAACGGAATAGATATCGAAAAATCTTTTTATAAGATTATTATGGAAGATGATATCAGGTTCAAGTGTTTCCGTTCATATCCGAATGTTGAGGGAGTTTGTGGTACAACCGGTACGATGTATAATGAAAAGTATATGATGAAGAATTTCTTTACAAAACTTGGTCTTTTCAGCCACAATCCTTTCAATAAGTTTATTTACAAAACATGTGCACCTGCATTTTTGAAGTTAAGAGCAAAGCTTAAAGGTTAATAAGGCATAAAAAATCCCCGTTTCCAATCGAAACGGGGATTAATCTTTGTAGATTTATTCAGCCGGAGTAGAATCGGGTGTGCTTGGGAGCATACTTCCGGCAATTGCGTTTGTTATCGTGCTGACAACAAACTGAACAACCTGGGTTAATGCTGTATAGAAGTCCGGATTATATCTTTCCGTTGTATTCATATTCTCTGCAACCATCGGTGAAAGTGTATCAGTATCGTAGTCGTAAACAAGATACTGAGGGAAAAGTGCGTTATCGAAAACATTTGCGTTTTCTGTGTTGATGATGTAGTTGAAGAGAGGATTGATTGAATCCGGGAATGTTGCGTGTTTCATGTTTTTAATGAACCATGTCGTATTAGGTGAAACACAGGTTGAAGCATCAATCTGCTTATCGGGAGAGATATATTTGAATGTACCGTTCGCCTTAGCATCTTTGATGTATTTATTGGTAAGAGTTTTGTTGAGTGTAGAAGTTGTAGCACCGAAAGATGCTTTTGTTACCGTACAGAAATCCTCTCCGAGTACATCAGCATGTTTAACAACGGGAAGAGTCTGGAAACCGTACTTGGTTACGTTGGCAACCATAACACCCTTTTCTCTGAATTCTTCGAACATCTCAGGAGCTTTGACCTGAACGTTATAATGGTAGTTATCTATAACCTTTATAAAGTTAGTATACTTGTCCTTCTTGACTCCGTAGAAAACAGTTTCTTTTGCCTTGTTGTAGTCCTCATCGGAAACCATTGCCCAGTATGCCGGGAAGTTTGCATAAGTATCTCTGAGAAGTCTGGGAACAATTTTAAGGTAAATGTCAGGGTAAACATTGTTTACTGACCATGCAAGGAAATCAAGGCCTGATGTTTCGTTAAGAACGGTAACGAAAGCCTGAATAAGTGCATTTGTATTACTGTTAGTTGCAAGTTCAAGGTCATAAACAAATCTTTCAATGCCGTCCGCATCAAGGTAAATTTCACCGCAGAAGGCCTTTGTGCAGAATTCTGCACCGTTGAGAGCACTTGCATACGAGATGTAATCAGCAACATATTCACCGTCATATTTTTCCATATACGCTGCAACAACATTTGAACCCAGACATCTGCCGTAAAGCGCAACTTTTTCTTCTCCGGTAACATACAGAACATCTTCAATGTAACGGTGAAGCGTATCTGCTGTTACATAGGGGTCAAGTCGCCAGTCGTAATGGAAAGGATAAGCGGTTGCGCTGTATTTACCGTCAGCATTTTTCTTATTTCGCAGAGTTTGTCTGCTCCAGGTCCAGTCTGCACGGCTTCCGTCGGATGCTTCACCGTTTTTATCAAGTGACATAGGTTCAAAAATCGGTACAAGAATATCTGTAAGCACATCGCAGAATTCACTCCATTCCTGAGTGAAGAATGCTTTCGCGAATACAGGAAGAAATTCTTCTGCTTTTTGTTCA
>JAZNCK010000116.1:0-5066 GCA_045587505.1 Acutalibacteraceae bacterium | reverse complement strand
TCCGGTTCGTGGGAACATATCAACAGGTGTTGCTTCTGCTACCTCATAGCCGACTTCTGAAAATCTTGCACAGTCGCGGGCAAGAGTTGCGCTGTCGCACGACACATATACAACACGCTCGGGAGACATTCTGGAAACAGTTTCAAGCAAAGCCTCGTCGCAGCCTTTTCTCGGCGGATCAAGGACTACAACATCCGGATTTATCCCCTCTTCAAACAGAATTTCCGCTGCTTTGGATGCGTCTGCACAAATAAAACGTGCATTGTCAATACCATTGAGTTCTGCATTTTTCTTAGCATTCTCAACCGCCTGAGGTACAATTTCAACTCCGATAAGCTGTTTCGCATCCCGTGCCATTGTAAGTCCGATTGTTCCCGTACCGCAATAGAGATCGATAAGGGTTTCGTTACCCGTCAGCCCTGCGTATTCCTTAGCTTTATTGTAAAGAATCTCCGCACCGTCGTGGTTGACCTGATAGAATGAAAGCGGTGAAATATTGAACTTAAGTGAGCACAGCTCGTCTGTAATATAATCCGAGCCGTAAAGAGTAATGCACTCTTCGCCGAGAACAACGTTTGTGTTTTTGGTATTTACATTGAGAATCACGCTCTTGAGTCCGTTGATCTCTTCTTTTAATTGAGCAATAAGTTCATCAGTGTGCGGAACACTTCTGCCGTTGGCAACAAGGCAGACCATAATCTCTCCCGTAACAAAACCTTTACGGATATAAATATGACGAAGGAGTCCCTTGTTGTCAGTTTCGTCGTAGATGCTGATTTTCTTCTCTCTTATCCAGTCACGGAAGATATCAACTACTCTTTTGAAATCCTCGGGTTGAAGTGCACAGTCTGCACAGTCAATTATCCGGTGAGACATAGGTGCGTAAAAGCCGATTTTTGCAAAAATTCCATCCTTACCGACGGGATACTGTGCTTTGTTTCTGTATCTTGAACTTTCGGGAGAACCGATAATCGGCTTAAGATCGACATCAAGACCGCCGATGCGTCTGAAATTATCAGCGACCTGTGTCTGCTTGATTTCAAGCTCGGCATCATAGCGGATATGTGCAAAGCAACAACCGCCGCATTTATCTGAAACAGCACAAGCAGGTTTTATTCTTATCGGTGAACGTTGTGTGATTTTTTTTATTATTCCGACTGCATAGGTTTTTTTGACTTTTATGATATGTGCTATTACGTGATCACCCGTTACGGCACCGCGTACAAAAACTGTCATACCGTTGTAATCACAGACACCGCTGCCCTGAACGGTACACCCTTTTACCGTCAACTGAATCTCATCATTCTTTTTCAGCATACGTTCACCACCTCTTGTCATACATTCAGGTATTATAGCATATTTATTGCCGGAAATCAATTGTAAAGCCCGAATAAAACAAAGGTATTGACAACCCTGACTGAAGTGATATAATTATGTCAAAGAGCATTTTATAAAGTGAACGGTTATCTTCGGGGCGGGGTGAAATTCCCCACCGACGGTGTCTGGACTTTAAGTCCATAAGCCCGTGAGCACAAATAACTTTGTGTTGATTTGGTGAGATTCCAAAGCCGACGGTACAGTCCGGATGGAAGAAGATTCTTTTTGTTTTTCGCCCCGTACATTCAGTTGTACGGGGTTTTTCGTTGATAACTCTCGCTTGAAAGGAGTTACTGATATGAGTAAAACTGTTACAAGAAACAACGTTAAAACCGTACGAAAACTGACGGTCACTGCAATTATGTCTGCGTTATCTCTCGGACTGATGATGATTGATTTTTCCGTTCCGATTATGCCTGCATTCATAAAATTTGATATTTCTGAGTTACCTGCACTTATCACATCGTTTGCTTACGGACCCGGCTACGGCGTGCTTGTATGTCTTCTGAAAAACGCACTTCATCTTCCGATGAGTACTACCCAGTTCGTCGGTGAGCTTTCAAACTTCCTTATGGGTGCTGTTTTCGTTCTTTTTGCAGGTATTTTTTATAAGATAAAACGCACACGCAATTTTGCATTTATCGGCTCACTCGTCGGCAACCTTGCAATGGCTGTCGCCTGTTTCTTTGTGAATTATTTCATTACCTATCCGATTTATATGGAAATACTCATACCGGAAGAGGCAATCCTCGGAATGTATCAGGCTATTCTGCCAAGTATGGATTCTATTTGGAAATCAATTCTTGTTTTTAACGTTCCGTTCACTTTCGTCAAGGGACTTGCAAGCGTAGGTATAACTTTCCTGATTTACCGAAAGATTTCTCCCCTGCTTAAAGGTAAAAATGTGTGATGGCTATTGACAAATTGAATATATTACGATATAATCATTTATGCAAATTAAATAAATTCCGACAACTTATTAAGAGTAGCTGAGGGAACAGGCCCTGTGAAGCTCGGCAACCTGCGTTATGCAAGGTGCTAAATCCTGCGGTGTAACCGAAAGATAAGGTTTTTATGCTCTCGGTTTGCGCCGAGGGCATTTTTGTTGTCGTAAATAAAATTCAGCAAAAACGGAGGATTTTTAAATGGCAAGATATCTTTTTTCATCAGAATCAGTAACAAAAGGACATCCGGATAAAATCTGTGACCAGATTTCCGATGCCGTACTTGACGCCATTATGGCTCAGGATCCAAACGGCAGAGTTGCTTGTGAGACTTGCTGTACAACAGGTATGGTTCTTGTTATGGGTGAGATTTCAACAACTGCTAACATCGACATTCCTGCTATTGCACGTAAAGTAATCTGCGACATCGGATATGACAGTGCCGAAAAGGGCTTTGACGGTAACACATGTGCAATCCTTACTTCTATCGATAAGCAGTCAGGCGATATCGCAATGGGCGTTGACGCCTCTTTCGAGCTCAAAGGCGGCGAAGAGGATAAATACAACCTCCACGGTGCAGGTGACCAGGGTATGATGTTCGGCTACGCTTGCGACGAAACACCCGAGCTTATGCCCATGCCGATTTCACTCGCACACAAACTTGCAATCAAACTGACAGAAGAAAGAGAAAACGGCAACCTCGACTACCTTCGTGCAGACGGTAAGACACAGGTTACTGTTGAATACGAAGATGATAAGGTTGTAAGAATTGATGCAATTGTTGTTTCTTCACAGCACAGTGCTGATGTTGAACTTGACAAAATCCGCGAAGATGTCATTGAGCTTGTTATCAAGCCTACAATCGATGCTTCTCTCATTGACGAGAACACAAAGATTTACGTCAACCCGACCGGCAGATTTGTAACAGGCGGACCGCAGGGCGACTCAGGACTTACAGGCCGTAAGATAATCGTTGACACATACGGCGGATATTCACGCCACGGTGGCGGTGCTTTCAGCGGTAAGGACCCGACAAAGGTTGACCGTTCAGCAGCATATATGTGCCGCTACGTAGCAAAGAACATTGTTGCAGCAGGACTTGCAAGCAAGTGTGAAGTTCAGCTTGCTTATGCAATCGGTGTTGCTAAACCTGTTTCAGTTATGATTGATACATTCGGAACAGGTAAGGTTTCAAATGCAGAACTAGCAGCTGCAGTTAACAAAGTATTTGATATGAGACCTGCAGCAATCATCGACAATCTCGGACTTCGCCGTCCGATCTACCAGCAGACAGCTGCTTACGGTCATATGGGCAGAACAGACATTGATCTTCCCTGGGAAAAGACAGATAAGATTGAGGAGCTTAAGGCAGCACTTTAATTTAATATTTCAAGAGTCGGTTGATAACCGACTCTTTTTTGTTGTATGTCCGGTTGCATTTGTATATAATTTGTTGTATAATGTTTTTCTATGCGGAGGTGGTCGTATGGCAATCACAACAATAGTTTTTGATATGGGTGGCGTACTTGTTGACTTTGACGCAAAGCGAAGTCTGTCTACTCATTTCGCCCAAGAGTATCACGCACTTATAAACGAAAAAACCTTTGCATCACCTGAATGGAAGTTGATGGACAAAGGCGATTATGAAGTTGAGGAAGCAATAGAAATTATGTGCCGTGATTTGCCCGTTGAGTTTCACGATGAGGTTAAGAAAATGATTCTTGACCACGAGGGTGAAATGCCACCGATCGAAGAGATGTGTTCAATTGTAAAAACACTCAAAGAAAACGGATATAAAATCTATCTTCTTTCAAACTGTCCTTCATGGTTTGACGAATTCAAAAAAAGTGTTCCCGCTTTTGAGTTTTTCGACGGATTTATCATTTCTGCGAAGTATAATTTAATTAAACCCGGCAAAGAAATCTTCAATGTGCTGTTTAAAGAGTTTTCTCTCAACGCTGAGGAATGCTTTTTCATCGATGACTCCCCTGCCAATGTTGCAACGGCAAATGAAATCGGAATGACGGCACATTGTTTCAGCAAACACGAAATCAGCAAACTTATCGACGCTCTGCACAACGCAGACATTACTGTTTAAAGGAGCTTATATGTCCTGTTTTACCAAAGCTCTTAAAGGCTTAAATGAATATCGGTCAATTATTTATGACCTTAACAACCGACGTCTCCCTGCAGGAGTTGTCGGTCTTTCTGCTATACATAAGGCTCACGTCATCAGTGCCGCATGCACAGACCTCGCACCGCACAGAGCGATTATCATAACACCTGACGAAGCTCAGGCATCAAAGCTCTGCAAAGACCTCAATGCATTCGGTTGCGAAGCTCAGCTTTACCCTGCAGGTGATATCACCCTCAGACCTGACAATGTTAAATCCCGTGAATATGAGCATAAAAGGCTCAGCGTTCTCGGCAACCTCGTTGACGGTAAGGTTCGCGCCGTTGTCTGCTCTGTCGAGGCGGCTTTGCAGTATACGATCCCTCCCGAAGAGCTTATTGCAAAGAGGATCACTCTGCGCGTTGACGATGAAATCAAGCAGGATGAGCTTATTGAAATGCTCGTCAATGCAGGCTATACTCGAAGCGCCCAGGTTGACGGCTCGGGTCAGTTTTCCGTCCGCGGAGGCATTATTGATATTTTCTCTCCCGATTGCGAAAACCCGTACAGAATCGAATTCTGGGGAGATAACATTGATTGCCTTTCCACCTTCGAGGTTGAAAGCCAGAGAA
>JAZNCK010000115.1:0-8187 GCA_045587505.1 Acutalibacteraceae bacterium | reverse complement strand
AACGTTCAACATCATAATCGGTAGAAATACGGTTAAGAATTACATTATCGTGGAAATACGGATTGTAAGAAAGCACTTTATCCACTATTTCATCCGCTGTTATTTCACCCGGAAATTCAAGCAAGTATCTGTTGTAAGAATTATCATCAAAACGGTCATAGTATAAGCTTAATTTTGTCCGATATTCATAATTGTTGCTTGGATGAATGAAGCTACCGATAGGTGTACCGTCACTCCAGAAATAATTGTATCTGCCATCATAGTATTTATAAGTCACACCAACGTAATCATATTTACCTGCTACACAGAGCGGTGTTGACTGCAGGTAAGCAAGCTCTTCTTCCGTTTCAATTACGGCATATTTCCAGTCCAAAACTTTTATATGAGGCGGCATATAGTAGTTTGCATCAACAGCAACATAAGTTGTATCTGTTTCGGGATTATACACAGTATTTACTGAAGAAGTAGTAATGCTGTGTATAGACGAAACTGCAGTATAATAGCTTTTTGAATAGTATGAACCGGTCTTTAAGCCGTTACCGTAGAAAAGACAGTTGCCGTATACATTCGCGCTGTCGTATGACAAAGAAATACCGCAATCAATAAATGCACAGCTGTCAAAGGTGCCATAGATTCCCATACTATAGCCATAGAGACCACCGATTTTATAGAACACGCAATTTTCTGCTTTGACGAAATTACCTGTTTCGATAGACGTGTCTGAGCTAGTGTTTACGACACCGTTACTCAGATGTCGCCACATATATTTACTGTCGGGATTACTGTTTCTGAAAATACAGTCACCGGCATAGGAGACACAGTTTATTTTTGTGTTATTATAATTATCAGAACTATAAAAACGGTCTATATCGGCATGCTTAAGAGAAACGTAACCGTTGTTGATTTCGTAAATATTTACACCGTAGCTTTTCATAAGCTCACTGGGGTAGATATAAACGGGGTCTTCCGCACTGCCCTCAACGAGGAATTTACCCTCTACACGAAGATATGCGATGTACTCGTCTGCATAGGGGTCTTCACGGTCATTTGTCCAGAACTGAATGTGTGTACCCGGCTCAACAGTAACAGTTACACCTTCAAGAATGTTTGTTGCATTCGGGATGATGTAAAGATTGTCGGAAGTAAGGGTCATATCCTCGTCAATGATTGACGGAAGAACGTAACCGTTACGGACCTTGAGCTCGATTGTACCCTTTGAGGTATAGACAGTGCTGTCCTTTTCATCAAGAGCATTTTCGCAGGAAATTTTTACATTAATACGGAAAATATAGTCGTTGGGACAGTCCTCTGCTACTCTGATGTAGAACGGATTCGCCCAGCCTGTAAAGAGCTCACCGTCAAAGATTTTTCCGCAGTCACCTGTGGAATATGTACCGATTGAACCGTAATCCACGCTCGGATTGATAATCTCGATATAAGGATCTGCAATTCCTGCCTGTGAAAGTACATCAATCTTTACCTTTGTATTTTCGCTCATACCCCAACGGTTACGCAGAGTGAGACCGAGAGCAAGTGTTTCACCTGCATCAATCACACCGTCACCGTTGTTGTTTTTATTGACATCATACTCAAAGCCTTCGGTGTCAAATACATAATAATCCGAAAGACCGACTGCCGGCTTTGGAAGCTTGGTCAGGGCTGAGTAAAGGTTAGTGATATTGGGCACGTTGTGCTGATACGGATTAAGATTATAGTCATCATGACCCGGACACAATGCTGAATACTCAGAAGTAGAGGTAATCTGGCCGTAAATGAACTTTGTGGGATAAGTGTTTCTGTCAGGATACTGACTGCGTACCAATGCAGCAACTGCAGAAACTATCGGAGCTGCCATAGATGTACCGCTCCAGCTTGCATATTTATTGCCCGGAACCGTACTGATGATTTCCTCACCCGGAGCATATACTTCATATTCGTATGAGCTGTATGCTTTGCCGTCAAAGTTTGTGAACTGAGATTCAACACCACTTCTGCCGATACTCATAACACCGATAACGTAAGAAAGCGATGCAGGGAAATTCGGAAGTGCGGGAGCGAGCGATTCGTTAATCGCACCCTCATTACCTGCAGATGCAACAAGAACACAACGTGTATATGCTGTTTTGAGTGCATCCTGCACAGCGAGTGAAGCCGTTGAACCGCCGAAGGACATATTAATAACCTCTGCGCCGTTTTCATAAGCGTAAAGAATTGCCTTCGCGATATCAGCCTGCTTCAGATAACCCGAAGCCATAGCTGCCTTGATCGGCATAATCTTTGTATTGTAAGCGATACCTACTGTACCGAGATGGTTATTCTGAGCGGCAATAATACCCGCAACATGTGTTCCGTGACCGTTATCGTCAGCGGCATTACCCTTACCTGCGATAAGGTCAACACCGTAGTAGTCATCAATATATCCGTTCTGGTCATCGTCCTTACCGTTGTCGGGAATTTCGTCTTCATTAACCCAGATGTTGTCGTGCAAGTCATAATGATTGTAATCCACACCTGTATCAATAACCGCAACTGTTACAGAAGGACTGCCACCCGGATTTTTAAGCAATCTTGATCCTCTGACAAATCCGCAATAATTGAGATACCACTGCGTTGCAACGAGCTTATTACCTAAAAGAAATGAGTCAACCTCCTGGTAGTCGTCCATAGCTGTAGTTTTGATTTCGAAGTTGTATTCAACAAGCTCGATATCATCAAGCTCGCGCAAAGACTCAACCGCTGCCTTGGCGTCTGAATCCTTGTTCAGAAATGCCTCGTACCATGTGGACTTCTCCATTGAGAACATTTTTTCAAGCTTCGCCACACCCGCAGTTTTCATTGCGGATGTTACTTTGCCGTCAAAACCGTTTGCCAATCTGACAAGAACGGTTTCGTCGTCATATTCAACAATTTCGTCTTCCATATGGTCAGGGAAAACTTCGTCAAACGGTTTGTCTATTTCACCGTCTTCGTTGAAAGAATCGTCTTTGTCCTCGTAATCAGGTGTTTCTTCGGGAGAAGGCAACTCAGGAGTCTCGTCAAGCGAGTCTGAACCCTTAAGTAACTCATCAACCAATGCCTGAAGCTCAGAAAGACTCATGTCCTCCACCTCTTCGCCTGCGCCAAGAAGCTTAGCGATTTCCATAAGCATTTCTTTGTTTTCAGACTGCACCTGTTCGTCAGTCTCTACCATGTTGTCGATAAAATCCTTGAATGCGTCAGGAATCTTAACATCTGACGGGAAGATACCGAGCAGCTGCAATAACACAGCAAACATAGCAATGATCTTCTTGATAATAATCATGTCAAAGCCTCCAATCTTTTTTGACAAACGCACACACATGTACAGTTTAATTATAAACCTGACAGTGCGAAAAGTCAATGTTTCTTCACTTTATAACGATTTTACAGTAACGCCACCGTTTTGAGATCGATTTTATGCAAGAGTTACACGTTTTTGCCGTCGTCGGAACGTCGGCGAAATAAGTTTTTGGAACTCAAATTTGTTGACTCTGCTTGGTTTGTCGGAGTGTTTTTAATCGTTCAAATCCCGCCACTCGACCACCTAAGTACAACTTAGGTAATACAACCGAAACCCCTTGATTTATAGGGGTTTCGGTCTTTTTTATACCTCAACGCACTCTGAAAATGAGTGCTTTTTTCATTTTTACGGCAAATCTCTCACTGTAATCGTATACGGAGTATGGCAAATTGCAACCTTGTATGAGTAATCGTATACGGAGTACGGTAATAGTTGTCGGAGTGTAAAAATGAAATAGTTTTACGGAGTATGCTAAAGTTTTACGGAGTATAAAATCATCACCCCCGCCACTTATAACAACACAAAAACTGTTGCATTTTTGTTGGTATGGGTGGTATAATCATCTCGACAAATACGAATTTGAAAGGAATATTCTATGCTCCTGAAATTAGTTTCATTTATTGCTTCAATATTATTGTTGTTCACGTCATCTGTAACAGCACCCCAAAAACCTGTCGTACTTGTTGAAGTGCTTGATAATTTAAACGAAAACAGAACGGCAGATGAGATAAACGGTGCAAACGGAACAAAATTCTATATTCAACGACCGAAGAGTGAAAAGCTGACAGAGGTTAATGCTTCTGATTTTGGACTTTCAGAAAGTAATGAAGATAATTTCACCGCTTTTCAGAATGCACTTAATTACTGTTCACAAAATCCGCAAACAAAACTTGTTATCGACAATGGTACATATTATTTCAAAAGCATCAATAGTCTTGATGCTAACAACTGCACAGATTTGCTGATTGAAGGAAACGATGCAACGTTCATCTTCGCATCAACCGGTTATAAATTTTTTATCAGAAACAGCGACTGTGTTGAAATCCGCAACCTTAATTTTGACTGGAACTGGGAAGAAAGTCCCCTCGCTTCAATTGTCACTGTTCAGAACAGTAATGCTGACACTCACACCCTTGACCTTGTTTTCAAAGATGCAGAATACTGCGATGAAAATAACCGTCTTGCAGCAATTACACAATGCGACCCTGAAACATACACATTCGGTGCAAAATATTCATCAAAAGAAAATTATCTTTATCAGGATGCAACGAGCATAAAATCCGTTCAGAAGATTTCGGATAACACTTTGCGTGTTGCTCATAACGGCTGTATGGATAATTTCGAGAATGGTGAAACATATATTCTCAGGCACTATGTCTATGACGGGACAATTTTCAGTATCAGAAATCAAAGCAAGAACATAACATTTGACAATGTCAGCATTTACGGAAGTTCCGGAATGGCATATATTTGTGAGGATAATAGTTCGCATTTTCAGATTATCAACAGTTTTATCGGTGTTAATCCTGAATATAAAGATAAACGATGCGTGTCTTTAACTGCTGATGCTATTCACATTGTGAATACCGATGGATGTTTCAATATCTCAGGCTGTGACATAAGCGGAATGGGTGACGATGCCATTAACGTTCATGACGGTCTTGGCTATATTTCGGCAGTAAGCGGTAACACCCTTACTCTGATTGCTTCAGCAATGAGATTGAATGAAGGCGATGTTCTTGCTTTTAAAAATAAAAAGTTTAAAAATACGGATTTAACCGCAAAGATTATTTCCGTCAAAGATCTTGATTGGATAACAAAAGAGGTTGTTGTTGAAAGTTTACCCGAAAGTGTAACGGAAGGCTGGACCGCCTATAATACAGAATGCAGCAGCGATAATTACGTTATCAGCAATAACTATTTCCACGAAAACAGAGCAAGAGGTCTGCTTCTTCAATCTTCAAACGGACTGTGCGAGAATAACCGATTTTATAAAACTATGGCGCAGGCAATAAAGGTTGTTATGGACATTGAACCCACTCTCTGGCAGGAAGGCACAGGCGTTGATAATCTTATTATTCGCAACAACACCTTTGAAAAGTGTAATTACAGCGATTGGGGTTCTACAATTGAAATCGGCACAAATATTGCAGGTAAAAGTGCAGAAACAGCCGTCTTTACGAATATTGAAATCAGTTCAAACAAGTTTACAGACATTTCGTCAACGCTACTCAGAGCGGATAATGTAAATGGTTTTGTTTTCTGTAAGAACATGATTGATGCGGGCGAATTCTTTGATAAAAATTCAACACAAGGCAGAATTCAGTTCGGAAATTTCTGTTCAAATGTAACTTACACAGATAATGTTTTTGTGGACGGTGGATTTTTACAATTCAAAGAAATTGCAAAAACAGACAACATCTGTGTCTGGGCACAAATCAATTCACAACTTTGAAGCAACTAAAACCTTATGGTTCATACAATACTAAAATTTTCGGCAAGTATGAACGTTATACCCGTTTTCATCATCTGCCTGATTGGACTACATACGTCCACAAAAGGAAGAAGGTGACATTGAAAAAGGAATTGCATATTTTCTCAACGAATGTACTGATGAAGAATTTTATTGGTTGGCAGAAGCATTTGAGGAAATATCCAAAAAAGCACAACGCAAAGATTTGATTGTCGCTTGGCGTTCCCGTCTTGCAACTGTTACCCTTGAAAATTATAATCAACAGTGTTTTAGGGCTGAATTTATGCGAAAATGGGTTGACTATAACGAGTATGTTAGAAACGTAAAAGAAGAAATTGACTACGCAGAAAATCGCATTACCGAATAAAATCACCACCATCACAATAATTTATGACAAGGTATAGCACTGTAGTTTACAAAACTTTTCTATATAGAAAATACTATATAAATATATAATATAAAGTTATGTAATTGGGATTGCTACACCTTGCACATTGTCTCAAAACTGATGATTATTTGCAAAGAAAAGCTGTTGCTCTTTTGTACAAATATTAAGATATATTTATAAACCTCTTCCCCTGCTTCAATGCCAGCTGTTCAAATTCATATGCGCCGGAGGAGGGATGGGTTGTGTAGGTTATGACTGTGTCGGCCTGTCTGAGCATCCATTTATTACGCCAGTAAATTGCAAAGCGTTTTGGCACAGATTCTATTCCCTCAGGATAAATAGCGTTTACAAGGTTGTAGTGTTCCCTTATGTCCCCGGGCAGATAAGCCAAAACTACAGTAAAATTCTCTTGCATTTTCCTGTTCAATAAGCTTTATCTGAATTGCCCGTAAGGTCGGCTCTATTTCTTTCGGCGCATCTCTATGGTCAAAAACGTTACCGTCATGACTTGTAGAGTGTGGGATTTGAACCCACGGACTTTTACGGGGCAAGCCAAAGGTGAGGGTCCAAATGACTATGTTTTAATGATATCCGTTTCTGTCGAAACGGATGATATATCATGATATAATTTATAAAAAAAGACACAGGAGAGAACAAATATGGCTGACACAATATATAAATTGACGAGAAAAAGGCATAATCTTACCCGCGACGAGGTTTGCGACAAAGCCTCTCTTCTTGATTTTCCTCTGCAACCTGAAAGACTTGAGCGAATCGAAAACGGTAAATTCGGCATTACTCCCGACGAAGTAATGTTGCTTTCAAAGCTTTACGGTGAGCCGACACTCTGCAATCACTTTTGCTCCAACGAGTGCCCTATCGGAGAGAAATATGTTCCTGAAATCAAGGTCAAAGATCTGACACAAATCGTTCTTGAAATGCTTTCTTCCCTTAACTCGATGAAAAAAAGTCAGGAAAGGCTGATTGAAATAACAGCAGACGGAATGATTGACGACAGCGAGATTAAAGATTTTGTATTTATTCAGAAAGAACTCGAACGTATATCAATCACGGTCGAAAGTCTTCAACTCTGGGTTGAACAGATGCTCGCTGATAAGAAAATAAACCTTGAAAAATACAACGAGATTATTAAGGCTTAATCTTGGACTCAAGACATAACAAAACGGCTCACACATCACTGTGTGAGCCGTAATTAGTTTTATTGACTTATTTTGCAAGGTTAGCTTTAAGGTTTTCAAGCTGAGTTCTGAGTTCTTCAGGAAGCTTGTCGCCAAACTTCTTGTAATGCTCTTCAATTTCTGCAGCTTCCTTCTCCCATGTTTCCTTATCAACTGTAAGGATTTCCTTAAGAGTTTCGATATCCATATCGAGGTCTGTAAGGTCGATGTCTTCCGGCTTCGGAACATAACCGATAGCTGTTTCTGTTGCATCTGCCTTGCCTTCGCAACGGTCAAGAATCCAGTTAAGAACGCGCATATTATCGCCGAATCCCGGCCAAATGAAGTTGCCCTCGTCGTCTGTACGGAACCAGTTAACGTTGAAGATCTTAGGAGCCTTGTCACCAAGCTTCTCACCCATATCAAGCCAATGCTGGAAGTAGTCAGCCATATGGTAACCACAGAACGGGAGCATAGCCATCGGGTCACGACGAACAACGCCTACAGCACCTGCAGCAGCAGCTGTTGTTTCAGAAGCCATTGCAGAACCGATGAATACACCGTTTTCCCAGCTCTTTGACTGGTAAACAAGCGGAGCACACTTTGCACGACGACCGCCGAATACGATTGCAGAAATCGGCACGCCTTCACCCTTATCAAACTCAGGAGAAATACAGGGGCAGTTAACTGCCGGAGCTGTAAATCTTGAGTTCGGGTTTGCACCGTAAGTTGACTTGTCAGCCTTATTGAACTTTGACGGATCCCACGGATTGCCGATCCAGTCGTTAGCATTTGTCGGAAGATTCTTGTTAAGACCTTCCCACCAAAC
>JAZNCK010000114.1:0-20216 GCA_045587505.1 Acutalibacteraceae bacterium | reverse complement strand
TCTACCTTTGCAATAGTTACACCTTCCACACTTTCCTTACCGTGGATCTGTACTATAGTATGGCTGAGTTTAAGCGGAATATCAAAATCATTAAGGCACTGCTCAATATTTCTTGCAAGACCGCCTGAATACGGCATCAATTCGCAAACAGCGTGAACCTTTGCACCCTCAAGAGTCATTCTTCTTGCCATAATCAGGCCGATGACACCACTGCCTAAAATAACGACGTTTTTGCCGGGAAGATAGCCCTTCATATTAACGAATTTCTGAGCTGTACCTGCACTGTAAATTCCTGCAGGACGGCTACCCGCAATGTTCAACGCACCCTTTGAACGCTCACGGCATCCCATTGCAAGAATAACAGCCTTTGCCTGAACCTGAAAAATTCCGTCTTCAGCATTTGTAGCTGTTACAACCTTGTCCTCAGAAACGTCGAGCACCATAGTATTCAGTTTGCACTCTATGCCGAGCGCTTTGACTTTTTCTTCATATTTCCATGCATATTCGGGACCGGTAAGTTCTTCACCAAACTTATGAAGACCAAATCCGTTATGTATGCACTGCTGTAAAATACCACCGAGGCACTCATCACGTTCAAGGATGAGAATATCGGTAACTCCGTTTTCATAAGCTGCAATTGCAGCACTCATTCCGGCAGGACCGCCACCTATGATTACTAAATCTCTCATTATGCCTGTCCTCCTTTTGTCTGTCCTACGTTTATTACCGATTTTCCGCCGAACTTCGTCACATCTTCATAAGGAATTCCGAGTTCTTTTGCAAGAAGTTCAGTTATATACGGTCCGCAGAAACCGCCCTGGCAACGTCCCATCTGGGCACGTGTTCTGCGCTTTATACCGTCAAGGTCGCACGGTTTCGGATTGCGACGGATTGCATCAACAATTTCACCTTCCGTGATTCCTTCACATCTGCAGACAATCTTTCCGTAAGCAGGGTTCTCTTTTATCATTTCATTCTTCTCTTCCTGAGAAGCTGAGCTGAATGCGTGATAGGATTTTCTTATCGGATTGAATTCCGGGTTAACGGTCAACTCCAAGCCGTCTTCTTTTAACATATCTGCAATATACTCTGCGATTGCAGGCGATGCAGTAAGACCGGGAGATTCAATTCCCGCTGCGTTAACAAATCCTTTTTTAGGTGAATTGATTATGAAGTCACCTGTGCTTCCTACAGAACGAAGACCACAGAAAGACGTAATTGTTTTCTGAAGCTGAACTCCGCTTACAGTCTGGTGTGTATTTTTAAGGATTTCAGCAAAACCTTCCTGAGTGGTGTCTTTATTTTCTCTTTCAGATATATCAACAGATGTCGGACCTAACAACAAATTACCGTGAACGGTAGGTGTTACAAGAATACCCTTACCCATTTTTGACGGTGTTCTGAAAATAGTACAGGATACGGTTTCACCGCATTCTTTATCAAGAAGGATGTATTCACCTCTTCTTGCATGAACTTCAAAAGAGTTGTCGCCAATCATATTGGCAATCTTATCTGAACACATTCCGGCACAGTTAACAACGAAACGAGTATCTACACTATCGTTCTCAGACAAAACTTTATATCCGTTTTCTGTTTCTTCTATACCGCAAACTTCAAAGTTGCACTTTAATTGTGCACCGTTATCCATAGCATTTCCGATAGCCGCAATTGCAAGAGTGTACGGGCAGACAATACCTGCTGTCGGTGAGTACAAAGCACAAACAACATCATCAGAAAGATTGGGCTCCAGTTTATCAAGTTCCTCTTTTTCAAGAACCTGCAATCCCTCAACACCGTTAGTGATACCTCTTTTTAAAAGTTCGTTGATGGTTGCTCTGTCTTCGTCGTTAAAACCTACAACCAATGAGCCGTTGTTCTTGTAGCTGACACCAAGCTCTTTACAAACAGATTCCATCATCTTGCAGCCACGTACATTAAGAAGAGCTTTAAGGCTGCCTTCCTTTGCATCGAAGCCACCGTGAACGATTGCTGAATTAGCTTTTGTTGCCCCCATAGCGACATCATTCTGACTCTCAAGAATACAAATCTTCAGCTTGTACTTTGACAGTGTGCGAGCCACCAAGCCACCAACAACACCTGCGCCTATAATGGTAACGTCATACATGTGTCTCATCCCCAAACCTAATAAATATGATGTTTAATTATATCACAATCAACACAAAATGTAAACAGGTTAAATGTCATTAACGGTCAAATTCATTCATATATATAAGCAAATTACGGCTGTGCAGAAACAATCTGCATAGCCGTAACTGTTTTACATTTCAAACTTACTGTCCGGTTCTGCCGGAAGGTTGGCTGCGTTCAGGTCGCCTCCCCTATCCGTAAACATTGTGTAAAGCTCAGCCTTACGCTCATCGGTATAATCATAACCCCATAGTCGATTGATTTTTCCGAAATCCTCAAATGTCTCATCAGGCAGAACCTCGATGTTATCAAAACTATACGGAAGAGGAATTTTAACCGTACCGTCAGATGTTATATAGTGTGCCTTTGCAAGTTCAATTGCACGGCGGTTAGCTTCAATTCTCGGATATTCCTCATCAAACTTGATGCGTGTTATCGGGAACACAGCAATCTCAGCATTGAGATATTCATAAGCCTTCGCAGAAAGACCCGTATGTCCGTGATGAGAAATCTGAACAACGTCACATTTGAGAGTTTCACCGTATCGCTTTTCAAGTTCAATGCTTGACAGTACACTTGCATCACCCGGAATGAATATACGTGAATTTTCTGCCGTAAGCATAACCATACAGGATGAATCGTTATAATCCTTGACAAGATTCGGATATATATCCTCGTGTGTACCGAGCACATCAAAAGTAAGATTTCTGATATAGAAGCGTTGACCTGTGTGAATTTTATATGTCGGTATTTTCGTTTCAGAAAGCATTCTGAACAACTTACGGGCAAGAAGCACCTCCTCCCGGGTCCACTCCTTATATCCTACATAATCGGCAGGAATAAGATTTGAGTATATTCCCTCAATAACAACATCGTAACAGTTGTATCTCAAGAAGTCCATAAACTTACAGATATGGTCAGAATGTGCGTGGGTAAGAAACCAACCGTTTACAACAACCTTCCTACCCTCAGGTGTACGTTCACGCATAAATTTATAAATACGGTCGTTATCGTTAAACTGCATATAATGACCGCTGTCCACAACAAAAAAGCTGTAATCGGGACACTGTATCATAAGACACATACCGCAGTCGATAAGTGCCTGATCACTTTCAAAACCGTAAAATACCGTTTCACCGTCACCTGTACAGGTTACAGGCGTAAGGCAAGGGGTGAGGTTGACTTCACTTGCGGAAACGCGCAAAATACCGTCACAGGGAGTAAAAAAAGCATTCACGAGTACCTCACCCTTAAGGCAGGTATAGAGATTGCCATTAATCTCATTTTTTTGTAAAACCTCATAGCCGTCATTTTCAAGCTCGGTTATCCATTTGCGGTATTCAGTCTCGTTAACACTCCGATAAAGACGCATATAACAGTCTTCACGGCAATCGTATGTCGGCTCATCAGCCGTCGGACGAAACTGCAGAAACTTTGCAAAAATACTATCCATTATTTATTCCTCGTTTTCGGTAGTCTTTTTCTTTTTCATAACAACTACAGCAATACCGCTGACAACTGCCACAAAAACAACTGCAACCACTGCGATGATAATCAAATCTGAACCGGTATCCTTTTTATCACCGTTTTCTTCCGGAACATCTTCAGACGGATCTTCAATTCCGTTTTCAACTTCCTCTTCTTTTTCCACTTCAATTACAGATCCGATTGTATCACCTGTATCGTTTGTAATATCAATTTTTGTAGCGGATGTTGCCTGAGTGGTTGTATCTTCAGTTTTTTCTGACGGTACAACAGCTGCCGATGTTGTCTGCGTATCCGTAACACCCTGCAGATCTGTTGTTACTGAAACCTTGTCTAACGGAAGTTCCTGAGCCTGAGCATTCGCGTAGTTTGTTATTTCGACATTAAAATCCTTATATGACAAAGTTTCAGGAGAAAGTTTTTTGATTTTTATAATAAGCAAATCCTTACCGTCAACAACCCTGAAAGGCTCGATTGTAACAAAAGAAGCTCTCGGCTTGCTCATATCGTCTCCGATCATTGCAAAAGCAGTACCTGACTTTTTCGAAAAATTCGCAAAGCCTTTACCTTCTTCAACACTTACAACACTGACTCTTTTATCATCAAGGCTGAATTCCATATCCATAGCGGAAAATCCTACACCTCTGTTGAAATCAACCGTCACAACAGCATCCTTTTCCGTTTCTGAAACAAGAGTGACATTTAAAAACGCTTCTTCTGCTGCCGAAGCAGTTATCACCGTAAGCATTATAAGTACTACGCTTACAATCAGCGAAATAAACTTTTTCATTTTCCAAAACCTCCGTTAAATTAAAACTAACAGGTGCATTATATCATAAAAATTTTCGATTTACAATAGAACGCAAAAGAGAACCGACAGCAAAACCTGTCAGTCCTCTCAAAATTAAACTTTCAAACCGATTTCATTGGTAAGATTGCCGTTTTCCCTGTCTTCAATATAATTTGAATTAGCAGGTATAACAAAACTGAATGCTTTCGGCAGAATCTCAAAAGTACAGTCATTGACCACATCGACCTCACCGTCAATATTGAGTGCCGCAGGTTCATCACTGTGAATAGACATTTTCTTGCCTCGTACATAGAGTGTCTGCTTCCAATTATAGTGCTTTCCTTTTTTGTAAGTGCCGACTTTGGTAAATAAATCAGGAAGAGTCAATGTATCAATGATACTGAAATCAAGCAAGCCGTCATCCGGCAAAGCATACGGTGTCGCCTTATAACCGCCACCGTAATAACGGCTGTTACCGCATACTGCAAAAAGGAAATTCCCTGATATCGGTCTGTTATCGTCAATCGTTATTGTGAAATTATTTTCACGCTTATTCAATGCACAGTAAGCCAGAGCGACCGTATACGCCCTGTCACCACTAAGCAACGGTATCTTTTTAAAATCAGACTGCTTTGCACAGATTTCCGCATCCATACCCATTGAGCATTGGTTAACCGCAATTCTGTCGCCACATTTTATGGCATCAATCTTAATCGGTATGCCATTCACCTGAGCTTCAAGATCAAGAAAATCGTTACGTGTACCGAAAAGTCGAATAAAATCATTACCCGATCCAAGTGGGACAACAGCAAACTCAGCATTGTCATAACCGTAAATTGCATTGACAACGTCATATATCGTACCGTCACCGCCACAGGCATAAAACCTGACTTTTTCACCGGTTTCAGCGTATTTTTTACAATATTCAGCCATATCTTCGGTGGATTTTGCCACGTAAACTTCGTAATCAACGTTAAGCTTTTCTACACTTTCTTTTAAAAGCGGTCTTAATATTTCATACGCTCTGCCTTTACCCGCCTTCGGGTTAACAACAAACAGATGTTTCATATTACGCACCTCACTTAAAATACATAAACAACTGGCACTTAATCATTCCGTTATATAGTTTACGACGTTTATCTGCCTTTCTTCCGAATTCTTTTTCGAATTCCTCTGAGGGACTTATTACATAGTATGCCCATCCGCGTTTCTGTTCAAATTTCTCGCCCATTATTTTATAAAGCCTCTGCGCCTCACCGATATCGAGCAATCTTTCACCGTACGGAGGATTGCAGATAACTGTCCCCTTTTCACTCTGAGGACTGAAATCTTTAAGATCACATTTTTCGAACTTTATCTTTCTTTCAACACCTGCACGCTTAGCATTGACACGTGCAATCTCAAGTGCCGACTCGTCAATATCTGAACCGTACGCAATAAAATCCGTATCGTAATTAACAAGATCACGTGCACGCTGACGCTCCTGTGCCCATACATATTCGGGAATAACATCCCATCGCTCGGCAGAGAAGTTACGGTTGACGCCCGGCGCAATATTATGCACCATCATCGCGCCTTCAATAAGAATTGTACCGCTGCCGCACATCGGGTCATACAGCGTATGGTAAGGACGTAATCTTGCAAGGTTACAAAGAGATGCCGCAAGAGTTTCCTTAAGAGGTGCCGCGTTTGCCTCAAGACGGTATCCACGCTTATGAAGTCCGGCTCCCGATGTGTCCAGAAGCAGGCTGACTTTATCCTTCATAATTGAAAACTGAATCTGATGCACGGGACCTGTCTCGTCAAACCAACTGATCCTATACTTAGACTTAAGTCTCTCAACAACCGCTTTTTTAATGATAGACTGACAGTCACTGACACTGAAAAGCGTGGAGTTGATGGAATATCCCTTGACAGGGAATGCATCCTCTGAACCTATCCACTCTTCCCACGGAAGTGCCTTTGTGCCCTGAAAAAGCTCTTCAAAACTTCTGGCATAAAAGTCACCTACAAGAATCTGTATTCTCTCTGAATAACGCGAGCATATATTCGCTCTTGCAAGCAGATTTTCGTCACCGCTGAAAAGGACTCTGCCGTTTTCAGAAACAACATTTTCTGCACCTAAGTCCTTCATCTCATTCGCAATAAGCGACTCGAGACCCAGAAGGCACGGAATAACAAAATTTATCTTCATAAATACCTCTGTTTTTTTTAATAATTAAAGTATACTTCTGTTTGTAAGCAAAATCAAGTGTCACAATCTGACTGAAGCATGACGGGTAACGTGGCAGCCGAAATTTATCGCAACAGGCAAACCAGCTATATGAGTCGGTGCTGTTTCAATGGCAACCGAAAGTGCTGTTGTGTCTCCGCCAAAGCCTTGCGGTCCGATGTTAAGCCGGTTGACCCTTTCAAGAATCTCCGATTCCATCTCCGCGTAAAAGCTGTCAGGATTTTTAACACTGACGCTTCTGCAGAGTGCTTTTTTTGCCAGGTAAGCACACTGTTCAAAATCGCCACCGATTCCGATACCAAGAACAATCGGAGGACAGGGATTTCCACCTGCCGATTTCACGCTTTCAAGTACATAGTTTATTATGTCCTCTCTGCCACTTGCAGGAGTAAACATTTTCAGAACGCTCATATTCTCACTGCCGAAGCCTTTTGGAGCAACTGTTATTTTAACACCGTCACCGTCAACGATTTTTGTATGGATAACAGCAGGGGTATTGTCCTTTGTGTTGACCCTTCTTAACGGGTCGCCGACAACTGAGCAACGCAGAAGTCCGTTTATATAGCCGTTGTGTACACCATCGTTCACAGCATTATACAGGCTACCGTCAACGAAGTGTACCTCCTGACCGATTTCAAGAAACACCACAGCCATACCCGTATCCTGGCAGATGGGAATATCAAGTTCCTTTGCCGCTTCAAGGTTTTCTTCAAGGTCGGCAAGAATATTCTTCGCAAGCTGATTCTTCTCGCAATTCCTGCAGGTGTTTATCACACACGTCAGATCTTCAGGCAGGATTTTATTTGCTTTCACACAAAGTTCTGCGACAGCATCTGTAATTAACTTTACGCTTATCTCTCTCATAATATCACCTAAAAAATGGGAGCAGTAATACTGCTCCCCTCAAAAGTAAT
This sequence comes from Acutalibacteraceae bacterium, assembly GCA_045587505.1. Lineage (GTDB taxonomy): Bacteria > Bacillota > Clostridia > Oscillospirales > Acutalibacteraceae > CAG-488. The sequence goes on along the minus strand of JAZNCK010000114.1, from coordinate 12,646 downwards.
TCAATTGACTTCAACAGCTTACAGCTTGTTTGTACCACGTCTGTTGTAACCGCCACCGTGCTTTGAATCACGCTTAAGGTCAGACATTTTTTCGTCACTTTCCTGCTTGAACTTCGCCATCATACTCTCAAATGACTGTGGCTGAGTGTCAACAGTTTTGTTGCCCTGCCAGACATTAGCGTTAGAGGTACGTCTGGGTGCGTTATTTCTCGGCTTGGGTGCAGGCTTCGGCTGTTCCATAGCTTTTTTGACAGAAAGGCTTATTTTGCCATCTTCTGCGATAGAAATAACCTTAACCTTTACTGCTTGTCCCACAGTAAGGTGGTCTTTGATGTCCTTTACGAATTCGAGTGCAACTTCTGAAATGTGCACCATACCTTTTTTGCCGTCCTCAAGGTCGACAAAAGCTCCGAATGCCGTAAATCCCGTAACTTTTCCCTCAACAATTGCGCCGACTTCTAACTGCATACTAAAGTGTACCCCTCAATTAAAATTATATCATTCACTCACAGAAACTTCGTAATAAACTCTTTCGCCCGGCATAACATAGCCGAGTTTGTCTCTTGCGAACGATTCAACATACTCATCCTTGTTGCCGCCGATAATCTTATCACGTAAGGCAGAGTTCTCCGCATTCTGCTCAGCCACTGCAAGTTCGACAGCATCAATTTCTTTGTTTATATTATCTATATCTCTGACAAGAGAGAACAGCGAAATGGCAAAACATGCGCAAAGAACCACTGCAAAAAGTACAATTATAAAACTTCTTTTATTCTTCCTGACCTTTGCCACTTCCGTCACCTCGATTCTTAAAAAATAAACTTGGGCACAGTTTAACGAAAAGATTATACACTATGTTACGTCGAATATGCAAGTGTTTTCGCAAAAAAAATAAGCAATTATGCAAGTTTTTGTCCGCTTTTTTGTATATTTCCAAAAAGTATGTTTTAATTCCGATAAAAAACAATTTAATTTTCGTAATTTGTCTTCTCATGACACATATAAATCTTTTGGCAGGTAAATACAAAATTGCGCTCACAGAATAAAAATAAGCCCATAAGCCGAGGGCTTCACCGATAAAAACATATAACAGCAATTGGCCGTCACACATAACCAGAATGTATAAAAAAGTTGATGCAAGACAGATGGTCAGAAAGATTATATCCCGTATTGTAATGTACTTTTTATCACTTCCTGTAAACAGATAAAAAATTATTCTGCACAGGTCATAGATTATTCCGAGAGCAAATCCGAGTCCGGCCGAATACATAAATGCAACCGATTGGAAAGCCATTGTAGGCAGGTACTGCATCAGCGGAACACCTTACCCCAGAAGCTCCCCGTATTCCTACCCTCCGAATAAACAACAGCATCAATTTCTCCCTCAACCGTCATATCTCCGCTTTCAACTGACAGTCGGCTTATTCTGAGATTTTTGCCTCTCAAAGATATTTCACCGCACTCGCTCTGTGCAACAATCGCCTCTTCATCAAAACTTTCGACGTCTTTTATTCCCGTCATCGTGACCTTTTTCCTTGACTCAACAATAAGGTCGTGCAACGCATTTTCAGGCATAAAAAATCACCTCTATACATTGTATGAGGTGAAAAACTTATTATTACAGCACTTTATACATAAGTCCCGCATCATCTTTGGTTGCGTGTTCAACGACTTTTGTAACCTCAATGCGCGTTGTATTGGCACCCATCTGGATTTCCACAACATCGCCGACTTTAACATCATAAGAGGCACGGGCTATCTTGCCGTTTACGGTAACGTGCTTTGCATCGCAGACCTCATTGGCAACTGTACGCCTTTTTATAACTCTCGAAACCTTAAGATATTTGTCAAGTCTCATAATCTGCCTCCTTTCAGTAAAACTGACGGCAGGGCGTTTCCACCCTGCCGAGAATAGAACTTATCGAACAATCTTATTTAACAGCATCCTTAAGAGCCTTACCAGCCTTGAAAGCAGGAACCTTTGAAGCGGGAACTGTCATAACTTCGCCTGTCTTGGGGTTACGACCCTGCTTCTCTGAACGCTCTCTTACTTCAAATGTACCGAAACCAACGAGCTGAATCTTCTCGCCGCCCTTAAGAGCATCTGCAACTGCACCGAAAACTGCGTTAACTGCCTTTTCAGCTGCCTTCTTATCCATTTCGCCTTTTGCTGCAACAGCATTGATAAATTCTGTCTTATTCATTGTAATTCCTCCAAATTTTATATTATAAAATACCCTTATTTAAGTATTTCATATTCCTTTTTTAGCCTCGTCCCAGAGGATGTCAAGTGTTTCAAGTGAAGCCGTGGTCATATCAATACCACGCTCGTTTGCTTTTGCTTCAACCTTTTTGAATCTTGAAACAAATTTATCTGTAGAGACCGTGAGCGCTTCCTCAGGATCAACCTTCACAAAGCGTGAAACATTGACCGCCGAAAAAAGAACATCTCCAAGTTCATCACTGATTTCATCCGCATTTCCGCCTGTAATCGCTGCCTTCAACTCATCGATCTCTTCGGAAAGACGCTCGAGTGCACCGCTGACCTCCGGCCAATCAAAGCCTGCTTTTGCCGCCTTAGACTGAATCTTGTTTGCACGCATAAGTGCAGGCAATTCGCGGGGTACGGAATCAATTGCTTCAGAAGTAGATTTCTGACCTTTGGTACTGCGTTTGATTGCATCCCAGTTTGTAAGCACCTCATCAACCGAGTCGACATTCGTCTGACCGAAAACATGAGGATGACGAACAATCATCTTTTTACAAATTTCATCTGCAACATCGTCAAAATTGAAAACGCCCTTTTCGGTTTCAATCTGAGCGTGAAACACAACCTGCATAAGAACGTCACCGAGTTCTTCACGCAGCATATCCGGATCTGCTTTATTTATAGCTTCTATCGTTTCGTAAGTTTCTTCTATAAGATCCTTACGGATAGATTCGTGAGTCTGCTGAATATCCCAAGGGCAACCGCCCTCAGAACGCAGATCCTTGATAATCTCCACAAGATCGTGAATATCATATCTTTCTTTAAATTCAAACTTCTCAATCATATTTTTACCATTTTAACCTAAAAAGCCATATTTTTCAAGTTTTTTTGCAATTTTTTCACCCTTCGGAAGCATTTCCATATCTTCCCTTGAAAGTGCTTTGAGGAATAGAAGAGAAAGCACGTAAACAAGCACCGCTGCAGCCACTGCAATAACAAGAGCAAAAGTGCTGCCGTTGAGCATACTGTCTGCCTCACCGAAATCGCTCAGGATGTTTGAAAAGACCTTGATAGTTGCAAATGCAGTCAATGCGCTGATTGCTGCACAGGTGAAGGGCTTAAAGAATACCGAAACAAAGTTAACGTTCACACCTGTAATCTTGATTATGCTGAAAAGGTTAATTGCAACGACTACAACATAGCAGGCAATTGAACCTATCGGTGCACCGTTGATATTGATGTCAGGATTGCCGATAAGGATGTAGTTAAGGACAATCTTAATAATCGCACCGACGCAGAGTGACTTAAGCGGAATATCCGTTCTGCCGAGTGCCTGAAGCATATTTGTTATCGGTGAAGAAACTGCAAACAGGAACACCGATATACCGTACGTCGTCAGTATAGGAGCACCAATTGTTGCAGATGCTTCCGGATAAAACATATTAAGAAGATTGTATGAGACTGCTGCAAGACCGAAGCCAACAGGGAGAGAGATAAGCATTGTTACTCGGATAACCGACTCAACTGTTGATTTGATTGTCTTGTTGTCACGCTGAGCCCACGCAGCAGAAATAATCGGAATAGCACTGATACCGAGTGTCATTGTAATTGTCGGCACAAGGTTCTTAAAATCCAGAGTTTCACCGTAAACACCGTAAAGATATTTAACAATCTGTGAATCTGCAATACCCTCTTCAATAAGATGTGCAGAATAAATTGATTTTATAACCTCAGGCGCTTTTTCAACTGCGTAAGCAAGTCTGTTCTGTATGGTCGCTGAGTCAATAAGATTTGTAACATTGAGTATAAGCGAACCTACAGCCATAGGCAACGCTGTGCTTACAAGCGTCTTTGTAACAACTTTTCTGTCCTCAGGCTTCTTTGAAGACAGAAGCATATCCTTTGTAATGCCGTCGCCTATCACCTTATGTCTTATCATAAGGAAAATAAATCCGAGTACCGTACCGATTGTAACACCGAGAACTGCCGTTGCAGCAGCGTAAGGATAAAGTGCCGCAAGAGCATCCGCCTCTTCGGTATAAACAGTACCCATAACGGGTTTACCGTTTGCAAAATTTCCAAGCTGAATTTTAAGGAACACATACGTTGCACCGAGACCGATAAAAAGTTTACTCAGAGCCTCGATAACCTGGGAAATTGCCGTCGGCAACATATTCTGCAATCCTTCGTAATATCCACGGTAAGTGGACATACAACAGCAGAAGAAAATTGACGGTGCGATAGCAAGTACGCAGTAAATGTTTTCGGTATAGCCGACAACATACTTCGTATACGGATACGCAATCAGGAACATCAGCACGGTACCGACAGCACCCGTCAGAAGAAAGATTCTTGTTGCGGCACTGCGCACCATTCTGACGTCACGGAAATTGCCGAGAGACCTCTCTTTTGCAACCATCCGTGAAACAGCTATCGGCAAACCTGCCATTGAGATTGAATAAAGCGGAGTATAAATTTCATAAGCTGTGCTGAAATAGCCTCTGCCGACCTCACCGATGAGCATTGACAAAGGAATCTTAAACAATGCACCAATTACCTTGACCAATACGGTTGCCACAACAAGCACCAACGCACCGTTGAGCAACGATTGGGACTTTCCATTTTTATCGGACACCGATGCACCTCCTAAATTTTCATAAGCTATATTTTACCATAGATTTACTTATTTATCAAATGTTTTTTACTTTTTAACACTTAGAAACTCATTTAAAAGTGATTTTTCAGGCAAAAATGAAGGATCAATTTCCTTAAAAAGGCTGATTGCACTGATAAGTTCCTGTGCTTTTTCAAAAAACTCGCTGTCTTTCCCTACTTCGCTTAATAACCTCAATGCTTCATTTTTGAATATACATGTTTCATAAGCGTGGAAAGAATTTATTTTAACATCAGCATAAGTTTCAAACGGAAAGAGAAACTTATCTTCACCCTTCATAACGCCCTGCCACATATAGAACGTGTTCTCGACAGGCGAATTTCTGTGTAGGTAATCTCTTATCATTCTGCGTATAAAACGCAGACTTCTTTTGTTAAGAAGAATATTTCCGTCATCATCCGAAACCCGGGAAGAAACACTGATATATATTCTGTAAAGATGATTTTCATCAAGACCGTCGGTAATAACGGGATTTAGTGCATGTAAGCCTTCAACGATGATAACATCATCTTTCCGGAGTTCAATATGCTTTGTCTGAGCAGAACGTTCACCCGTCATAAAATCAAAAATCGGAAGATCCGCTTTTCTGTTTACAATAAGATCGTTAAAGCACTTGTGCATAAGTCCAATGTCCAGTGCAGTAACATTTTCGTAGTCTTTCATCCCGTCCTCATTGACCGGGATATCCTCACGGTTCAGATAGAAGTCGTCAAGAGAAACAATATATGCTTTTCTTCCGCTGTTGATAATTTTCTGTGCCAGTATACCTGCCGTGGTTGTCTTACCCGAAGAACTCGGACCTGCAAGCAGCACTATATCACATTCGGGATCAGCCAAAAAAGTTTCTGCCACTTCATTAACTGTCGAATGGAATCTGTTTTCACATGCTGAGATAAACTCACATGTGTTATCCATTGCATTTTTATTTATAAGAGAAAGTGTTGTAAACATAATTATCTCCTACTTAATATTAGCATAAAACTCGCCTATCTGTGCTTTGCGTTCAAGAATCGTGTCAAAGCGTGAAATGTATTCATACGGATATTTATAGTTAAAAATTCTCTCAATATTCCTGCCGTTGGGTTCTTTGAGCTTAATAACCGCACCTGCACCGACACCAAGGATTGTGTGACATTCTTCCATCATAAAGATGTTGTAAAGACACTCATATCCCGGCTTGCACCAGCCGACATTTTCAAGATTGCCGAGCGAGCGTGACTGCCTGTACATATAATACGGTACATAACCGTGTAAATAGAACTGTCCGGCTGCATATTCGAGCATTTTGTTTGCAGTTTCTCCGCTTTCAACGTCAATACCACCCGTCACAATTGCCGATGAGCGTTTGAGGGCAAGTGTATGTAATGTGATGTTTTCGGGAGAAAGTTCAACTGCCTTATCAACAGAACGGCAGAAACTTTCAAGACTGTCATCCGTAAGACCGGCAATCAGGTCCATATTGATGTTATCAAACCCTTTTTCTCTCGCCGTATCGTAAATATCCAGAACATCGGCTACAGTGTGTTTTCTGCCGATAGAAACAAGAACCTCGTCGTTGAAAGTCTGCGGATTGACGCTGATTCTTGTAACAGCATGACTCTTGATGACATCGAGTTTTTCGGGGGTTACAGTATCTGCTCTACCTGCTTCTATGGTGTACTCACGGCAGTCAGACAGGTCAAAATTTGTCTCAATTTCACTGCAGACTTTTTCAAGCTGCTCTGCAGAAAGTGTTGTCGGTGTACCACCACCCCAGTATACGGATTCGAGCCTTAAGCCAAGTGATTTTGTAATTTCTGCAGTGCAACGTATCTCTTCACAGAGTTTTTCAACGTATTCCGGCAAAAGCTTTTTCGCCTGAGCGATTGAATGCGAAACAAAAGAACAATAGTTACAACGGGTGGGGCAGAACGGAATTGACACGTAAAGACTGAACGATTTTTCGTCAGAAAGACTCATTATCTTTTCCTCTGCTTTTGCCACACTTAATGCAAGGTTTGTTTTCTCTGCCGTAACAAGAAGTTTTTCAGTAAAATACTCCACCGCTTCTTTTTCGCCCATCTGTGAGATAAGAGTGTTCATCAGTTTTGACGGGCGCACACCTGTGAGTATTCCCCACTTAGGAGTATAACCTGTGACATCACAGAGAATACTGAACAGCAACACCGCCATTTCAAGCTCACAGTTATCATAGTCAGTCTCTCTGACTTCACGTAAGTCGTCCCCGAAGGATACTTTTATAGTATATCCTGTAGTTGTTTCTTCAAGAGAAGTAACAACACACAAAGAGTCTTCACCCTCTTCGTCACCGTGCAGCACACGGATGCTTTCATAGGGGTAAAAGACTCTGCAAAGATTTTCCATTTCATAATGAAACTTATGATTTACAATCCGTAAAATCATTTAAATCGCCTCATAAATCTGTTTCTGCGTTTTTCGTACTCCATAGTTGTAGCGCGGTTGTGACCGGGATAAATATCAAAGTCACCCTCCATATTATAAAGACGCGTTATGGATTCGAGCATTTCATCCTCGCTGCTGTCGAAGAAGTCCGTTCTGCCGACAGTAAGGCAGAAAAGTGTGTCGCCCGTAAAAATTGTTTTTTTATCCTCAACAAAGTAACAGACTCCGCCCTTTGAATGGCCGGGAGTATGCATAACATAAAATGTGATTTCACCGACACTGATTGTGTCACCCTCGCTAACCGTAATGTCGGCAGGAACATATTTCTGCACACCCGGCAACATTTCGTGAGCAAAGCTCGGTAAATCATCAGTCAGCTTATATGCCTCTTCTTCATGAATTACTATTTTCGCCTCAGGATGCGCTTGCTTTAAATCATACACACCAAGAATATGGTCATAGTGTCCGTGTGTGAGCATTATATATTTAAGGTTCTTACCCTCAAGTCTGTCTTCGAGCTCCTGAGTATATCCGCCGCAATCAATTACCACGGCTTGATTTGTTTTTTCATCAGTCACAATGTAGCAGTTTGCGCTGACAGGACCAAGTACAAGTGTTTCAATCTGCATAATATTCCTTACCTTTACTGTTTAATCCAGATATCCGTATCCATAAGTATGGTAACGGGGCCGTCATTCTGAATGTCGACTTTCATATCAGCTCCGAATGAACCGCATTCGACATTCTTTATTCCGTTAGCTTTTAACTGTTCAATGAAATATTCATATAGTTCATTCGCCATATCGGGCGGTGCGGCAGTTGTGAATGACGGACGGTTTCCTTTTTTGATATCTGCGCATAGCGTAAACTGTGAAATAACAAGCACTTCGCCGCCGATATCAAGGACAGACTTGTTCATCTTGCCGTTTTCATCCTCAAACACACGTAGCTTTGCAATCTTTGCGGCAAGGACATCCGCGTGCTGTTTTGTATCCTCAGGACCTACACCGAGAAGCACATTGTATCCCCAACCGATTTTTCCGATAATCTCTCCATCAACTGTTACGCCTGACGAAGATACACGCTGAACAACTGCTTTCATATTTTACCTTCCTTATGCTCTTTCAACATCAAGAATACCGTTGATTTTGAGTATTTTTGACATTACACCCTGAAGGTGCTCAATTCCGTTGACGGCAATCTTGAGCTCAATTGATGCCCTGCCGTCTTTTTTACTTTGTGTATTGATGCCGTAAATCATAACGCGCATATCTGCAATAACCTTTGAAACGTCTGCCATAAGGCCTACACGGTCAAGGCAGGTTATACTTAACGTTGCAGTAAAGTCTTCCTTAACATCATTACCCCAACTTGCATTTATCCAACGTTCCGGCTCAGTTGCAAGCTCAATAACCTTAGGCACGTTTGTGCAATCACGTTTATGAATGGATACACCGTGTCCTCGTGTGATAAATCCGATAATCTCGTCACCCGGAAGAGGACTGCAACACTTTGAAAATTTAATCAGGCAGTTTTCAATACCTTCAATCACTACGCCGTCATTACTCTTTGAACGTTTTGCAGCAGGCTTTGTGATTTTTATAACATCTTCCTGCTCTTCAGGTTGTCTGAATATCTTGACGTATTCGTCTTTGATATGTGGCATCATCTTATTAATTGATACGCCGCCGTAACCGATTGCGGCAAAGAAATCGTCAGTCGTCGCGAAACGTTGACGCTGTGCAATCAGAAGAATAAATTTTTCAAAATCTTCGTCACTCAAACGGATATAGTTACGTCGGAATTCACGCTCGACCTCAAGTTTACCCTCAAGGATATTTTCATCGCGTCGTTCTTTCTTGAACCACGAACGGATTTTATTACGAGCTCCGCTTGTTTTAACAAACTTAAGCCAGTCACGGCTCGGACCTTTACCTTGCTGTGATGAGGTTATAATCTCGACAATTTCGCCCGTCTTGACAATATAGTCAATGGGCACTATCCTGCCGTCTACCTTTGCGCCTACCATCCGGTTACCGACAGCTGAGTGAATTGCATAAGCAAAGTCAACCACAGTTGCACCCGCAGGTAAGCTGATAACAGAGCCCTTCGGCGTGAAGACAAAAACCTCCTCCTGCACAAGGTCTGTTTTGATTGTATTTACAATGTCCTCGGGATTTTCGGAAACAGTCTGCGACTCAAGAAGCTGTCTTATCCAGGAGAATTTCTCCTCAAACTTCTGTCTGCCGTTCATTCCGAGTTTATATTTCCAGTGGGCAGCAACACCGTACTCAGCCGTGCGGTGCATTTCCCACGTTCTTATCTGCACTTCAAAAGGAATACCTCCCTCACCGATAACCGTTGTATGGAGCGACTGATACATATTCGCTTTAGGTGTAGAAATGTAGTCCTTGAATCTGCCGGGAATAGACTTGAACATATCGTGAATGATACCGAGACAGTTGTAACAGTCGATAACATCGTCAACGATGATTCTTACGGCATAGATGTCGTAAATTTCGTCAAAGTCCTTGCCCTGCATATACATCTTACGGTAAATACCGTGAACACTCTTGACACGTCCCGTGATATTACAGTTAGGGATAACCTGCCTTACACGGTCACAGATTTTCTGTTGAATATTATCAAGATATTCCTTACGCTTGGACTGTTGCTGTTCAAGCAAATCCTGAATTTCTTTGTATGCAATCGGATCAAGATAACTGATTGCAAGATCTTCAAGCTCCTCTTTGACACCTCTGATACCGAGTCGGTGTGCAATCGGAGCATAAATTTCGAGAGTTTCCTGTGCCTTTTCACGTCTTTTATGAGGTTTCATAAAAGCAAGTGTTCTCATATTATGGATGCGGTCAGCAAGCTTGATGATTATAACTCTGATGTCCTGAGACATAGCCATAAGCATCTTGCGTACATTCTCCGCCTGTTGCTCCTCCTTTGTAAAAATCGGTACCTTGCCGAGTTTTGTAACACCCTCAACAAGATTTGCAACATCCTCGCCGAATTCCTTTTTTACGTCATCTTCAGTAAGCTCAGTATCTTCAACAACATCGTGAAGCAGTGCAGCAATCATAGACTCACTGTCCATACCAAGTTTATAGAGTATTTGAGCTACCTGCACGGGATGAATGATGTATGGCTCTCCTGAATGGCGGAACTGTCCGTCATGTGCTTTGTATGCAATTTCGTATGCACGCTTTATATACCCGATTTCCTCTTCACTCATTGTCTCCGAGGCATAGGTAACCAGATCCTCAAACAAACCGTCTGCGGATTTCTGACTCTTCTGTGATTCAAGCATAGCTTCGTCCACATAGTCCTCAGTATGCTTTACCTCGTCCAATATATCCTTTAATCGTCTGTCATCAGTCATTTTCATTAACCTTCATACTCTTTTATTCTTTTAAGTACAGGAGCATCGTCAAGATTTACCTTGACGTTTTCTTCAGGTAAGGTAAGATTACCGTCACCGTCATAAACAAGTGTACCGAGTTCAAGCAAAGCTTCAACCGACACACATACCTTTGCGTATTGATTCGCCGTCAGTCCGAGACGTTTACAAAGCATTTCCGCATCATATCTCCATTTGCCGTTACTGCGAAGAAACTTGTAAACCGTTGCAATAAAATTACGGTCAGGAAGTGATTCGGCGTATGAACCCCTCTCGCCGTGCATAAGGGAATTAAACTGCCTCATACCTGCAAAAAGGATTTCATCATCCATATCGTGAAGTTTGATATTTTTTACTAATATACTAAGTCGTATCTGACCTAAATATTCATTGCTGTCAAAGGTTGCGGCAACATCCACAACATCACCGACAACAAAAGGGAAATCAAGCTGTGTCATACGGAACATAACCGCACTGAGTACAGTATCACCGCGTCTGAGCGTGAGTCGGAGATGTTTGCCCGAGCCTATCGGAGTAATATCCGTAAGCGTCATATTATAAAGTCCGAAAACCGGTTGCGGATTGCCTGCACCGAACGGTTCGAGAGTTTCGACAACATCAAGAAGCTCGACATTAACAACAGCGGGATTGATTTTAAAATCGATAGTCTGAACAGGATCCGGGAAAATTGTTTTATCCGCGTAACTGTTAACAGCCTTTCTGAATTCGTCAATTCTGTCAGCATCAAGTCCGAGACCTGCGGCAAGTGTATGCCCTCCGTAATGATCAAGTATCGTTTCGCAGGCATTGAGTGCATCATAAAGGCTGAACCCGTCGATGCTTCTGCCCGAACCCTTTGCCGTATCGCCGTCTATCGTGATAACAATTGTAGGTTTACCGTATTTTTCGACAAGTCTTGATGCAACGATACCGATAACTCCGTCGTGCCAGCCATCACCGCTTACTACAAGCACACGGTCGTACTTCCACGATGTATTTTCGTCAATCAGTGCTACCGCCTGATTAAGGATATCCTGCTCGGTCTGCTGTCTTAAAACATTGTCGTCATTTATTTCGTTTGCGAGGGAATTGGCCTCATCATAATCATCGGTCAGCAAGAGTTTTATCGCTCTGTCTGCCAAGCCTATTCTGCCTGCCGCGTTGATACGAGGTGAAATACCGAACGCAACCGTTCCTGATTTTATCGGTTTTGAATCAAGTCCGGCAACCTCGATAAGTGCCTGCAGTCCTATTCTGTCTGAATCGTTTATAAGTGCCGTACCACGTCTTACAATACTTCTGTTTTCGTTATGAAGAGGCATAACGTCAGCAATTGTACCTATCGCAACAAGGTCAAGAAAAGAATCTGTAACTTCATTCTCCTCACCCTCAAGCGCACATATCAATTTATATGCGACACCGACACCTGCATAGTCCTTGAAGGACAGAATACAATCCTGTCTGTGCGGGTCAACAACAGCGACAGCATCGGGAAGTGTGTCCGACGGCAAATGATGATCTGTTACAACAAGATCCATTTCAAGCTGACGGATGTACTCAGCCTCGTCAATTGCGCTGATTCCGTTATCGACCGTTATGATGAGTTTTGCACCCATACGGCTGATGTTATCAATTGCATTGTAGTTTAATCCGTAACCCTCAGTATGCCTGTTGGGTACAGCATAAACAACATCGGCACCCTGCATTTCAAGATAAGAATAAAGCAATGCAGTAGCAGTTACACCGTCGGCATCATAGTCACCGTAAACTGCAATGCGTTCAAAATTTTCGAGGGCGTTCCTGATTCGTTTAACTGCCTTGTACATATCGGGAAAATCAAACGGGTCTGCGGCAACACTTTCATCAAGACCGAAAAATTCGCGCGCCTCATCCACCGTTTTTATGCCTCTTGCAGAGGCAAGTAAAGCGGCATAAGGGCTGATATCAAGCT
>JAZNCK010000113.1:0-19210 GCA_045587505.1 Acutalibacteraceae bacterium | reverse complement strand
ACTTTTCTCTCAAAAGTTGGTAAAATAATTTTATCAATATTTTGAGGTGATATTATGAGTAAAAAATTAGGTGTTGCAATCATCGGTTGCGGTAACATTTCAGGTTCACACATCCCGAATTATCTTAAACTTGATAACGTTGAAGTGAGATACTTCTGCGATATTATCCCCGAAAGAGCAGACAAAGCTGTTGAAAAATACGGTTGCGGTACTGCTGTTTACAACTATAAAGAACTCCTCGGCAAGGACGATATAGACATCGTTTCTGTCTGTACACACAACGATTTCCACGCTCCGATATCCATCGACTTTATGCGTGACGGCAAGGATGTCCTTTGCGAAAAGCCTGCTGCAAGAACTCTTGAAGAAGCTCTTGAGATGCAGAAGGTTGCACACGAAACAGGAAGAATGCTTCAGATCGGTGTTGTTAACCGTTTCTGTGACAACGTTAACCACGTTAAAAACCTTATTGCATCAGGTGATCTCGGTGAAGTATATCAGGTATATGTAAGCTTCCGTGCCCACCGTTCAATCCCCGGTCTCGGTGGTGACTTCACAATCAAGGCAAAATCGGGTGGCGGTGTGCTTATCGACTGGGGTGTTCACTACCTCGATCTCACACTCTACTGTCTCGGTGATCCGACTCCCCTCACCTGCTCAGGCGAAGCATACTGTAAGCTCGGTAAGGATATGAAGAAGTATACTTACACAGGTATGTGGGCTGAAGATTCTGCAGATATGGAAAACGGTACTTATGACGTTGACGACTTCGTAACAGGATTTATCCGCACATCAGGTGCTAACATCACCTTTAACGGTGCATGGGCACAGAACATCGGTGAAAGTGAGACTTTTGTTGACTTTATCGGTACAAAGGCAGGCGTGCGTCTCTATTACGGCGGCAAGTTCACAATGTATTCAACAATGAACGGTATGCTTACCGAAATCAAGACAGACTTTAAGACAACAGGTTTTGACTACGGTGCAGAAATCAAGGCTTTTGTTGATTCGGTTGCAACAAGAGAGCCCAACCAGGCACACATTGACAAGGCTGTTATCACATCAAAACTTCTTGATGCAATTTACAGATCATCTGACGAGCACAAAGAAATCACTTTATAATCGGAGGAATTTAAAATGGAAACCAGAATTTTTGAAAATGCAGAGGAAATTGCAGTTGCAGCTGCTGAACTCTACAAAGAGCTTATCAACACAAAACCGAACGCTGTTCTCGGACTCGCAACAGGTGCAACTCCCGTACCTACATACAATAATCTCGTAAAGATGTACGAAAACGGTGAAATCAGCTTCAAAGACATCACAACATTTAACCTTGACGAATACTGTGACCTTGATAAGCACGATAAGAACAGCTATTACACATTTATGCACGAAAACCTTTTTTCAAAGGTTGATATCAACGAGGACAAGGTAAACTTCCTTGACGGTAACGCACCCGACTGCGACGCTGAGAGTAAGCGTTATGCCGAAGCTATCAAGGCGGCAGGCGGAATCGATCTTCAGCTTCTCGGAATCGGTACAAACGGTCACATCGCATTCAATGAACCTGCTGACGAATTCACGGATGAGGCTTTCAAGGTTACTCTCACACAGAGCACAATTGATTCCAACCAGAAGTATTTCGGTGATACTCCGATGCCGAGATATGCGATGACAATGGGCATCGGCTCAATTATGCGTTCAAAGAAGATTCTTCTTATTGCAACAGGTGAGGCAAAGGCAGATGCTGTAAAGGCTCTTCATTCTGGTGAAGTAACACCCAGAATCCCCTGTTCAATCCTTAATCAGCACGATGATGTTATCATTATGCTCGATAAGGCTGCTGCAAAACTTCTTTAATTCTAAGATTTGAAAACCGTCGTATCCGACAGATATGACGGTTTTTGTTTTTTATCCGTCACTTTTAATGCAAAAAGATTTGTACGTTTCGCTATTTTTGTTATATGTTTATTGCCTTTTAATTCTTCGTGTGCTATAATTGCTGTATATTGGTTATGGAGAGGTATAAGATATGAAACCTATGAAGGCTAACGTAGCAGGCAGAAAATGCCCTAAACTCCCCGAATTTAAAACAGCAAAGGAAATAGTCCTCTATGCAGCACAGGCAGGCGGTGATAAGCTGCAGTATAAATTCTACAACTTTGCAGGCGAAGTCGAGGACAAGACATTCAATCAGGTTAATTATGAATTCAGAGGTATCGGTGAATATCTTTATAAAAGAGGTCTTGCCGGCAAAAAAGTTGCTATTCTGAGTGAAAACAGCTATTATTGGATTGCTTGTTACTTTGCAATTATCACAGGTAATATGACCGTTATTCCGATGGATCCGAAACTTCCCGACGAAGACCTTACGGATGTTATCGTAAGAAGTGATTGTGATGCAATTATATACTCTGAGGATTTTGTTTCTGCAATCGAAATGATGAAAAACACTGAAGGTGTTGTTCTTACCGATTACATCAAAATTGAAGAGTATTACGATATTATCGAAGAAGGTCACGCTTACGCAAAAGAAACAGGCAAGTCTTACCTTGACGAGCCTGTTGATTCTGATGATGTTGCTTTCATTGTTTACACATCGGGTACAACAGGTAAGAGTAAGGGTGTTATGCTCACACAGGGCAGCGTTGCTGCTGACGTGCTTGCAGGTGTCAAAACTGCACCCAGCGGTCACGCAATCGGATTCCTTCCCCTTCACCACACATATTCGTGGGTCAGCGCAATCTTCACAGGTTGTCTTCTTTCCGAATGGGGCTTCATCTGCAGAAGCATTAAAGATATCCAGAAAGACCTTGCCGAATATCATCCGCATAACTTTGCCGGTGTTCCTCTTGCAGTCGAAACGATTTATAAAAAAATCTGGTTTACTGCTAAAAAGACAGGCAGAGATGAGGTTCTCAAGAAAGGTCTCAGGATCAGCAACTTCCTTCTGAAGTTCGGCATTGACAAAAGAAGAAAGATTTTCAGCACAATTATTGACAATCTTGGCGGTGAACTCGCTCTTATCATTTGTGGTGGTGCTTACCTTGACGAAAAGTACGAAAGAGGTATGTACGAGATGGGTATTCATATCGTAAACGGTTACGGTATCACAGAGTGCTCACCCGCTATCACTGCAAACAGTCCCGATCACTTCAAGTTCGGCAGCGTAGGTACTCCGCTTGAGTGTAACGAAATCAAGATTCACGATCCCGATGAAGAAGGTGTTGGTGAAATCTACGTCCGCGGCAAAAACGTTATGAAGGGTTACTACAAAGAACCTGAAGCAACAGCCGAGGTTTTTGACGGAGATTGGTTCAAAACAGGTGACTACGGTTACATTGACGAGGACGGCTTCCTCTTCTTCCGCGGAAGAAAGAAAAATCTCATCATCCTCAGCAACGGTAAAAACGTTTCTCCCGAAGAGATTGAAGACAAGCTCTCAACAATCGAGTATGTTAAGGAAGTTCTCGTTTACGAAGAAGGCGGATTCATTACTGCGGAGTTTTTCCTTGATACGATTGCTACTCCTGACGCTAAAGACAGAATCAAGGGTGACGTTAACGAGATTAACAAGAAGCTCCCCGGCTACAAGCAGGTCTCAAAAGTTAAGACACGTGACACCGAATTCCCGAAAACTACAACTCTTAAGATTCTCAGAAGCAATAAATAATCGTGCAAAAACAGTCGGCTTGCAGAAAAATCTGCAAGCCGATTTTTTACATAAAAGTGTCCATCAGGTTGTTTGCCGTTTTTATGGCTTTATTTGCCATTTTTTTATAATTGAATTTTTTTGAGCTCTTCATTGAGCCACCGATGAGTGCTGTTGCACCGCCTACAAGCATTCCGACACCGACGCCTTTCATAATTGACGACGTTGTGTTTTTCATAAAAATCACCCCTTGATTATATTGTTTGCAAGTCAAAGAGTGATATTCTTAGTTGCTTTTTTCCAAAGAAATTGATATAATTTGTTCTTGGAGATGATAATTTTGGAAAAACAGAAAAAAATTGCTTTGATAAACGATATGTCCTGTATTGGCAGATGTTCGTTGACAGCTGCCCTTCCTATTATATCCGCTTGCGGCTTCCATTGTGTTCCCTTTCCGACGGGAATTTTTTCCGCACAGTCGGAGTTTGACGGATTTGTGTGCGCTGATCTTACTCAAAAGATGCAGGCATTTGCTGATCATTGGAAGAACATAGGTGTGCGTTTTGATGCAATTTACACAGGTTACCTTGCAACATGTGAGCAGGCAGAAACTGTCAAACGTTTTCTGATTGATTTTAAAAAAAGTGATACTTTCTGTATCGTTGATCCCGTTATGGGTGACAACGGTGAGTTCTACAGCGGAATTGATGAAAGATTTGTCGAAGAAATGCGTTTTCTTTGCTCAATGGCGGATATAATCACTCCGAACGTTACAGAAGCTCAGATGATTGCAGGCGTTGAGTGTACTAAAGCACCACACAGTGCCGACCATATTAAAGAACTACTCATCAAGTTGCGCGGTCTCGGCACTCCGAGAATCGTTATAACGGGTATCGAGAGCGAAGACGGACAGATAGGTTGTGCCGTTTATGACAGCTTTACCCGCAGTGCAAATATGTTTTTTACACCTAAAACTGAAGGCCGGTTTCCCGGATCCGGCGACGTTTTTGCTGCTGCACTTGTTTCTGCTGTTATGCACGGCAAGGAATTTACCGATGCTGTTCAGCTCGCAATGACATTTACATGCGACTGCGTTGAAAAAACTGCACCGTCCGACGAACCGAGAGGTTTCGGTCTGCAGTTCGAACCACAGATACACAAACTCAGGGAATCTTTATAAAAGTGGTGAAATAATGGCAACTCTAAACATTGTTCTTGTCGAACCTGAAATTCCTCAGAACACCGGCAATATCGCACGCACCTGTGCTGCAACAGGCACAAGGCTGCATATTGTTGAGCCAATGGGATTTAAAATTGACGACAGAAAATTAAAAAGAGCAGGGCTTGATTACTGGCACCTGCTCGACATCACATATTATAAAAATCTTGACGATTTTTTTGAGAAAAACAAAGGCGGGGAATTCCGCTTTTTCACAACAAAGGCACTCAATAAACACACCGATGTCGAATACCACGATGATGTTTTTCTCTTCTTCGGTAAAGAAACAAAAGGATTGCCCGAGCAGTTACTCTTTGACAATCCTGAAAAATGTGTACGTATTCCGATGATAAACGATTCTTCTGCACGAAGCCTCAATCTTTCAAACTCGGTAGCTATTGCCGTTTACGAGGTGCTTCGTCAGTGGGACTATCCCGACCTGCTGTGTGCCGGCAAGCTGACGCAGTTTGATTGGAATAATGCGGAATAATTTATTTTGTTGTGCTTCCGAAGCCTCCGTTACGGATATCGGTAACATCGTCATCATAAGTTATACCGTATTCAACAAAAATGCCTTGTGCAAAACCCTGACCGGATCTGACTTCAACGACTTTACCCTCGTTGGAGTCATTTGTTATTTTTATAAAGATATGGCCCTCGTTATCCGAATAAAAATAATCGCTGTCAATTACTCCGACAGTATTGTTCAGCTGCAGACGGAATTTGAATCCGAGACCGCTTCGCGGGTACACCTTAAGCACCCAGCCTTCATCAATCTCACAACGG
This sequence comes from Acutalibacteraceae bacterium, assembly GCA_045587505.1. Lineage (GTDB taxonomy): Bacteria > Bacillota > Clostridia > Oscillospirales > Acutalibacteraceae > CAG-488. Next base: position 13,553 of record JAZNCK010000113.1, on the reverse strand, counting down.
ATACCTGTAGGTATTTTTAGCGTCTTGCCCGGTTCGAGAATAAAGTCTACAGGGCTGAAAATATCATAACCTGCCGAGCCTGATGTTGCACGGCGGGGCAGTTTTATCGCATCGTAAATCTCTTTTATTTCTTCGGGTGTTCCGCCAAAATCTTCTGCCCACACGTTAAGGAAGTTTTCAAAACTAACCTTGCTGAATTTTGCCATTCTTTTCATAAATCTGTCTCCGTTATGTCTTGATTATACCACAATATTTACTATTGAAAATCCCAGAAGCATCTGGGCGTAGAAATAAGTCCACACATTGATCTTTCGCATCATATAACTTTTTGAATATCTGTCTGTAAATCGAAGCAATGCAAGCGTGAAATCCGAAACATCGAACATACACACACCAATCATAAGTGCGATCCCTGTCAGGACTGCGTTTTCCGTCGGATTCTGCGTTATAAAGTGTACACTCAAAGAAATTGCCTTTACAAACATAAGCATAATTACGTTCATATAAACTGTGCAGGGAATAAACGCTTTACCGTAGTCAGCACGAAGCATATGCAGTCTGCATTGTCCGAAGCAGACTCCTCCAATCAAAAGTAATGCCTCGGCACAACTGAGGAACGGCGCCTCCGGAAAATACAGGTTCTGTGCTCTTAAAAATGCAACTATGTAACAAATGTGTCCGCAAAGAAACAGGAAGATACCTATAATAAAATTCTTTTCGCATGTGTTATGATGAAGAACAAAATCACCTATCCACGAGAAGCAGAGTCCTGCGAGAATCAACCACGCATAGCTTAAAAAGTTGCCTGAACAAAACATCGCCAGAACAGCCGTCGCTATAAAAAGTGTTGAACAGGTTAACTTTAAAACCAACGATTTTTTGCTTGGTTCAGGAATTTCTACTTTCAGAAAAACTGAGCTTGTAACCGCTTGTAAAACAAACAAAGCAACAAAACCTATAATATACGGTACTGACATTTCATACCCCCCTGTTACATTATTCAGCATGTTCTTTTTTGTCCCTGTTTCTGATTTTTTTCTTATCTTTCTTCTTGTCTTTCTTTTTTTCTGCTTTAATATCTTTCATTTCGATGTTTTCTTCAATATCTTCCTCGATATCATCTTCTTCGATATCATCTTCTTCGATATCATCATTAGCGAACTTACCCTTATGCGGGATATCAATAACTCTGTGTGCCTGTTCGAAGGCTATCGTACCGATTTTCTGAACAGGTGCAAACGGTGGGAAGAACACATCAACATCCTTTTTGAGATACTCTGCAAGTGCAGTTATCGGCTGTTTACTTGACGGATAGAATGTTATATCTCCGTCCTCTTCGAAGCAGAACCTGATAATTCGCTGACAAACAGCCTGAAGCGGTCTCATGTGAACAGTAAGCTCATTCTCCGCTGTCCATGCCGCTGTTGAATTAGCGGTAAAAGGCATACCTGCAAGTGTAATCGGACTCTTGCGTGCCATTCCGTCCATACCGCAGATGATTGTGTTGTGCTCATCACCCTCATCCCACGTCATTGTGCAGGTATCTTGCTGAAATTCAAAAACGACATTTGTGATTCCGCCTGCTCTGTCACCAGACATATATACAATCGGAATCGGCAACATACTGACAGGGAATCCGGCTGTTGTAAGAACAAGGTTCTTCTGGAATTTCATCATTTTTCCGCCGATTTCCGCCTCAAGCTCACTTCTCGGCATTTCCGGAAGATCATCTTCAATCGGTGCAAGAGCCGGTTTTACTTCAGGAGTTTCTTCTGAATCAATTTCGATAAGGCATTTAGGGAAATGCCTCCAGATACAGTCGCGTGTTTTCTGCTCGTCTATCTCACCTGCCGTGAGGATAAAACAAGCGTCGTAATCCTTGGCAACTATACCGAACTGAGAGAACATTCCGTCTGCTCGGTAACCGTTGGTTCCTGCACAGCGCCAGAAGCAATATCCGTAACCTGACTGTGAATCGGGAGTCTTGTTGAACGCAGAGTTCTCAGCCTGTACCTTCTGTGACTTATGTACCCAATCAGCAGGGATTATCTGCTTACCGTTAAACATACCCTTCTGCTGATAACAGAGCGTAAACTTTGCAAGGTCCTCTGTTTTGAGGAAAAGTCCCCAACCGCCTGCTTCTATACCGTCGATATCTTTTTCCCAGAACGGAATGTCAATTCCGAGAGGTTCAAAAAGACGCGGTGTGAGGTACTCAATAACACTCATTCCCGTAACACGGGTGAGCATAGCACAGAGCATATACTGGTTTTCGCTGATGTATTCCCAATGGCCGTCACCGGGAGTGAATGACCACGGTGCGTCAAAGAAATCCTTAATCCACTGATTTTTGCCCTTGTCGGTAAAAACACTTACGCCCTTACCGGACTGCATTGAAAGCAAATGATGAACTGAAAGCATTTCGAGGTTTGCATCCGGCTCATCTTTACGACATTCAGGGAAAATATCGATAAGTCTTGTATCTGTTGTTATAAGTCCTTCGCTGACAGCGAATCCGACTGCTGCAGAGGTAAAGCTCTTGCTGACGGAATACATTGCGTGCGGAATATCAGGTGCATAGGGCTCTGCCCAGCTTTCAAAAGCAACCTTTCCGTGGCGTAGGATCATAAAGCTATGTGCTTCGATGCCACTTTCTTTGAAGTCCTTGATAAGCTCGGCAATCTCACGTGAAGAAACGCCTACCTGTTCCGGGTATTCAGCCCTTTCGAGGCTGATTTTTTTATTTTCGTTCAAACTTATCACCTCAAAAAATTATTTTCAAAAATCACTGTGCTTTTCTGTTCTTGTCCCTTCTTTTAAAAAGAAGAATCTGTGACACAACAAATACTGCACCAACAAGAATAACCGCTGTCATTCTGCCGAATGTGAAATCAAACTTAAGAGTAACCGCTTTTTTCTCACCAAGAGTAAGATTATCATAAGCCGCCTGCAGAGCGTGGCGGGAATTCTGCATTTCAGAAAGCGAGCCGTTGTTTTCAACAAGATTCTCGGCAACGCTCAATGCATCCTTAAAAGCGGTTTCCGTATCAGTTGTGTACGGTTGCAAATCTGTTGATTTATACATGTCAACGTAGTACACAAGCTGTTTTTTCTCGTTATCAATTCTTGAAATATATTCATTTAACTGCGCAGGATAATCAGTTTCAATTATTGTGTAACCAAGTGTTATAAGGTCATCCCATCCTCGTTCATTGTCAGGACGCTTTCCGCTTCTTCCGTCAACCATTGAAACCATAGCCTTACCGTCTGTGTCAAATCGGGACATAAGATACTCGTCGTAAAGAACACCGTTTCCGTTTTTGCTGCCGAGTTCCACTGCCATTCCTTTTTCAACACTCTTTTTGACAGCTGAAATTGCGAGAAATATTATGTTACCCTGATAATTACCTAAAGATGTAATATCCTTAAACCCTGCGGTTGTCAGTAAAATCTCCCTCATTGAATTGTTTTTAAAACGGAAAATAACCTTATCCGTTGCGTCGATAGACTTCAGGTAATCGTAAACCACAAGAAAATCATCACAGGTTGTGTTAATTATAAGTGACGCATCCCCTGCTGCATCGATTGCAGATTCAAGAGATGCAACCCGACATTCGGTTTTAGCCTTATCTTCACCACCGTTTTCTGCTCGCAGGTAAAGTGAAGTTAACTCTTCAAGTGTCATCTCCGAAACATTTCCTGATACGGTTTTACCATCAGAATCCGTTACCATTCTGTCAGTTGTTTCGTCTGCAAGAAGAACTGCTTTTTTGTCCGACGTGACCTTGATATCCACGCTGATCGCACCGTATTGCACTGCTGATTTAACAGCTTCGGCAGAATTTTCGGGATAGGAATGCCAGTCACCTCTGTGAGAGACACATATTATATTTTTCGGTTCAAGAAAATTCTCTTTATTTCCTGCAACAACACTTGTTCCTAAAATGTTGAAAATCAGGACAAGAAGCATCACAAGTGATGCTGATTTTAATAGTTTATGAGTCATCTTATACTCCTATACCATATTTTTCTATTATTATAGCACAAAATTCATAAAAAATAAAGAAAAAATTTTTATGTTTTTTAGCAAACAAATGTTTGCTTTTTCTAAAAAGCTATGTTATAATGAATGCAAGAATACAGAAATGAGGGATTTTATGCAGATAAATGATACCCAGAGAAAAATATATGAATTTCTTGTTGAGAGAAGTTCTGACGGTGTTCCCCCTTCCGTTCGTGAAATCGGTGCTGCAGTCGGTTTACGCTCAACTTCATCCGTGCAAACCAACCTTGATGCCCTTGAAGCAGCCGGATATATTCAGCGTGACCCGCTTCTTAAGCGTTCTATCCGTATTGTCGGTCAGGAAGCAGACAACGTGACCCAGGTACCTATTCTCGGTACCGTTGCCGCAGGTGCTCCTATTCTTGCTGTCGAACACATTGAAGGTTATTTCCCGTATACGGGTACAGTTTCAAGAGATAAGCCTCTTTTTGCCCTCCATGTCCGTGGAGAAAGTATGATTCAGGCAGGTATTCTTGACGGTGACCTCGTTATCGCAGAGAAAACTCCCTTCGCACGTAACGGCGAGCTTGTTATCGCGATGGTTGATGACGAAGCGACCTGTAAGACATTTTACAAAGAAAACGGCCATTTCCGCCTTCAGCCGGAAAACGACACATACGAGCCGATTATCGTTGACGACTGTTCTATTCTCGGCAAGGTTGTCGCAGTTATGAGATATTATTGATGCAAAGTAAAAACTAACAAAAAACTCTCCGATGAAATACAGTCGGAGAGTTTTTTGTGAGGTATACTTTATAATATTTGTCGCATTAAGCAAAAAAGCAGAAGAAACAATTGCTTCTTCTGCTTTATTTTTATACTGAAAGTATTCGTGAAACCCAAAGGGAGAAAAAAATGTAAAAAACTGCGATAAAAATGAATATGAAATAAAGAATTGATTTAAGGATGTATTTCTTTTTCGTCTCTTTGTTTTCAGCAAGAGCGAAACGTTCTGTGCTTGCCTTCTGTGCAGCTACGATAATTGTAAAAAGAAGAGCAACAGTGAAACCTACACTACCCCAGAAAGGTAACTCTACATTTCCCGTACGCAGAAAATAACCTACCAATGCAATAACAAAGGAAGCTCCGAGCCAAAGATATTTTTCGAAAGGCTTCGGCATCTTTTCAGTTGTCTGAGTTTTTTCTTTATCACTCATCGCAATTACTCCCCAATAAATAGTATGGTTATAATATCACAATACCGATACATTTTCAAGAATAATATTGAAAATGTTTTTTCGATATGATAAAATTAGTAAACTATGTTAAGGAGGTTATCCTATGCAGAACAGAAAATTTGAAAATCTCGGAATCGAGGCTTCTGTCCTTGGTTTCGGTTGCATGCGTTTCCCGATGTCTGACGGAAAAATTGACGAAAAAGAAGCTGAAAAGTTGCTTGACCGTGCAATGCAGGCAGGTGTAAATTACTATGACACAGCTTACCCATATCACGACGGCGAGAGCGAACCGTTTGTCGGCAAGGCACTTGCTAAATATAACAGAGAATCATTTTACCTCGCAACCAAGTTGCCTATCTGGAAACTCAATTCAATTGAGGACGTTGAAAAAATATTCAATGACCAATTAAAAAGACTCAATGTCGATTACGTAGACTTCTATCTTCTGCATGCAGTTGATGCAGAAAAATGGAAAACCATCCTTGACCTTGGTATTCTTGACTATTGTGATAACCTTAAAAAAGAAGGCAAAATCCGCTATTTCGGTTTCTCTTTCCATGACGAATATGAGGCTTTTGAGGAAATTATATCTTACAGAAAGTGGGATTTTGTTCAGCTTCAGCTCAACTATATCGATATACGTGAGCAGGCAGGTCTCAGAGGTGTTGAGCTTTGTAACAAGCTCGGTGTACCAATCATCGTAATGGAGCCTGTAAAGGGCGGTACACTTGCAAAACTCCCCGACGAAGTTGAGGCAAAGTTCAGAGCAGTTGATCCTGATGCTTCCACATCCTCATGGGCTATGCGTTGGTGCGGCACTCTGCCCGGTGTAAAAGTTATACTCAGCGGTATGAGCACTATGGAACAGGTTGAAGATAATCTTAAAACTTTCGGTAACTTCAAGGAGCTCGATGAGAGCGAAAAAGCACTTGTTCAGGATGTTGCAGATACACTTAACAGCCGTATGAGAAACGGATGCACCGACTGCCGTTACTGTCTGCCCTGCCCTGCAGGTGTTAATATTCCCGCTAACTTTGACCGTTGGAACAAATACGCTGTTTACGGAAACATTGACAATGCAAAAGAGCGTTGGGCGAACTTTAACGATGAAGAAAAAGCTCATAACTGTATCGAATGCGGTGCCTGTGAGACAAAATGTCCACAGAAGATTAACATACGCGAGGATCTCAGAAAATTGCAGCAGGAAATGGATGATCTTAAATGAAACGTGATTCGCAGAGCGTAAAAATGGCTGTCGGTGCTATGCTGACAGCGTTGAGTATTGTTTTACCGCAGGTGTTTCATCTGACAGGTATCCCTCAGGTCGGAGCAGTTTTTCTTCCGATGCACATTCCTGTACTCCTTGCAGGGTTTATGCTCGGACCCGTGTATGCTTCGGTCATCGGAGCACTCGCACCTGTTATCAGCCATCTGCTGACGAATATGCCTGCCTCTGCAAGGTTGCCGTTTATGATCATTGAGTTGCTGGTTTACGGACTCGCAAGCGGACTTTTTTACCACACTTTCAAGCTCAAAGATAAGAAGTTCGGTGCAATCGTCTCACTTGTACTCTCAATGCTTCTGGGTAGAGTTTTTTACGCAATCGCAGTTGTTCTTGCTGCTGAGTTCTTTGCCGTTGAAGGCGGTATACCAATGGTTATCAGTGCGACGGTAACGGGAATTTACGGTATTATACTTCAGATTATAACAATTCCGCCTATAGTTTTCTCTTGCAAAAAGGGTGGTTTTATCAAATGACAGATATTGAAAAAGCAAAAGCTTTTTTAAAAAAAGAAGACGCAACGTTTGCAGCTGTCAACGCAGGTGATATTTACATATCTCACGACAGAGGTGTTGCACCGATACTCAGGAAAATTGACGAAAATCGTGATTTTTTCAACGGTGCTGCCGTAGCAGATAAGGTTATCGGCAAGGCAGCGGCAATGCTTCTTGCAAAATACGGTGTAGTCGAAATCCACACCGCACTCGTAAGCAAAAAAGCTCTTGTTTATCTTGAAAACAAATCGGTTAAAATAACTTACGATTCAGTCGTTGATCACATTATCAACCGTAACAAAACAGATATGTGTCCGATGGAAAAATGCGTCCTCATAACAGACGATGAGGGTGAAGCAGAAATACTTATACGGAAAAAAAGAGATGAATTAAAGGAGAAATAATTATGCCGATGATATCAACCAAAACAACAACTCCGATCACATCTGAGCAGGAAATTATCCTCAAAGAAAAGCTCGGTAAAGCTATTGAAATTCTGCCCGGTAAAACAGAAACCTGGCTTATGCTCGGATTTGAAGACAATTGCAGACTGTGGTTCCGCGGAGACAATTCTAACCCCCTCGCATACGTTGAGGTAAGTGCTCTGGGCAAAATCAACCCCTCAAACGCAGAAGATCTGACAGCAGAAATCTGCAAAATCTTTAAAGAAGTTCTCGGCATTGACGGTAGCGGAATATATGTAAAATACGAAGAAACCGACAAATGGGGATTTGATGGAATGAATTTCTGAAAAATAATAAATATTTTTGAAAAGATAAGCGGTAGGGTCTTGACTTTACCGCTTTAAAGTATTATACTTAGTCAAATTACTAAAATCCAATGTTAAAGGAAGAAAAATATGCCTATCACCGAGATACTTAACAAAAATGCCGAACTCTGGCCTGATGATATCGCTTTGGTTGAGATCAACCCTAAAAACGAAGAAGCTAACGGCAGAGTTACCTGGCGTGACTACTCACTTATTGAGGCAAACCCTAACGAATTTTACCGTAGAGAAATCACCTGGAAAGAGTTTAATAAGAAAGCAAACCGTTTCGCTAACCTTCTGATGACAAGAGGAATCAAAAAAGGCGACAAGGTTTCCATTCTTATGATGAACTGCCTCGAATGGTTGCCGATCTACTTCGGTATTCTTAAGGCAGGTGCAATCGCAGTGCCTCTCAACTACCGTTACACGGCAGAAGAAATCAAATACTGCGTTAATAAATCTGACTCTGAATTTGTTGTTTTCGGCCCTGAATTCATCGGCCGTATTGAAGAAATATGTCACAGAATGCCTTCTGTCAAGATGTGGCTTTATGCGGGTGAGGGTTGTCCGACATTTGCTGAAAGTTATGAGTCACTCATCCAGTACTGCTCAACACACGCTCCTAAAGTAGACATTTCTGACGAGGATGACGGTGCAATTTACTTCTCATCAGGTACAACAGGTTTTCCGAAGGCTATCCTTCACAATCACGAAAGTCTTGTTCACGCAGCACGTACAGAGCAAAACCACCATTCACAGACTAAGGACGATGTTTTCCTATGCATCCCTCCCCTTTACCATACAGGTGCGAAGATGCACTGGTTCGGTTCTTTCCTTGTTGGCGGTAAAGCCGTTCTTCTCAAGGGTATCAAACCTGAGTGGATTATGAAAGCTGTTTCGGAAGAAAACTGTTCAATCGTCTGGCTTCTCGTTCCATGGGCTCAGGATATTCTTGATGCAATCGACCGAGGCGATATTAAGCTCGACGAATACAAGCTCGACCAATGGAGATTGATGCACATTGGTGCTCAGCCTGTTCCCCCGAGTCTTATCAGACGTTGGAAGACTGTCTTCCCGAACCACGATTACGATACAAACTACGGACTCAGTGAATCAATCGGCCCCGGTTGTGTTCATCTCGGTGTTGAAAATATTCACAAGGTTGGTGCTATCGGTAAGGCAGGTTTCGGTTGGGAAGTTAAAATTGTTGACCCTGCTCACAATACAGTACCGCACGGTGAAGTCGGTGAACTTGCAGTTAAGGGACCCGGTGTTATGACCTGCTACTACAAAGACGAAAAGTCCACCAATGAAGTCCTTGCTGACGGATGGCTCTTCACAGGCGACATGGCACAGGAGGATGAGGACGGATTTATCTACCTTGTTGACCGTAAAAAGGACGTTATTATTTCAGGCGGTGAGAACCTCTATCCCGTTCAGATTGAAGACTTCCTTCGTAAAAATGATGCAATCAAGGACGTTGCCGTTATCGGTATTCCCGATGCCCGTCTGGGTGAAATTGCAGCGGCAGTTATCGAAGTCAAGCCTGAGTATACTCTGACCGAAGAGGAAGTTAACGATTTCTGTCTTGATCTTCCGAAGTACAAGAGACCGAGAAAGATCATCTTCAATAAAGTTCCCCGTAATCCGACAGGCAAGATTGAAAAGCCTGTTCTTCGCAAGATGTATTGCGGTGAAAGCGTCGTTGCTCAGCAGAACGAAATCAATAAATAAAAGATTAAAGAGTTGGTACTGTTTTGTACCAACTCTTTTCGCTTACTTATAACACTCAACCACAGTCATAGCTGTGCCTGTAATTGCGAATTTATCTTTGATAGCCTCGGGTATAAAGAAGTAATCGCCTTTTGTGATTTCTTTTTCGTATGTATCGCCAACGATTCTACCGTTACCTTCAGTCACAACGTAAATACATGCACCCTTGTCAAGCGTGAAATTTCCGCCGTCGAAGATAATCTTTCTTACCTTGAAACTATCTGTAATACTCTGATCAATAACAGACTGATAGTCAACTCCCGGTTCACTCTTAAGCGCTTTGCTTGAAAGGGGTGCCGGGAATGTTTTTTCCATATCAAAACATTCAAGTGCTGTTTTCTTATCAAGACCGAGATACATCTCATTGTCAGAAAGTCTGTATTCACCGCACCAACGTTCCGGCTGAATAGTGAAATCTGTCGGTTCCTGAACCTCAAGAAGCAAACATCCTGCGCCGATTGCGTGTACCATCTTTGCAGGGATATAAATTATGTCTCCTGCCTTGACCGGGAAAGATTCGAGTAATTCTTCCATAGCTGTTGTGCTCGTTTCGCTTGCTTCAATCGCTTTTTCAAACTGCTCAAGGGTTACGCCTTTTTTAAAACCATAAAAAATCTTTGCATCAGGTCTTGTTGCAAGAATAACCCAACTTTCTTCTTTTCCGTAGTTTGATCTAAAGTGTTCTCTCGAAAAAGCCTTATCGGGATGAGCCTGAACGGGCAATCTGATTGCACTGTCGAGAATTTTGGTAAGAATACCGATATCCTCTCTGTCACCGATAAGTTCGTTTTTATATTCTCTGAGGGCATCGCTGAGATAAAGGTCTGAACCCTGTATTTTAGAAATACCCTCGTATTCGTCTGTACTGCCCTCGTTAAGAGCATGGACTGCGGAAACAACCCATTCTTCGGGGTAATTGCCGTCAGTTGAATCATCTGAAAAGAAATCTGCAAAGAGCTTACCGCCCGTATAAACACGGAAAACTCTGTTCTTTTCAAAAAATATCGGATAATCAAAAAACATAAAATCACCTGTATATTATCAATTTCTGAGCTTCGTCAATAGTGGCTGCTTCACCGGTTGCAACAAGTGAGGTAAGTGCTGCACCATAGGCGGCCTCTTCCTCATAGCGGGGAATTTTTATCTCTGCACCAAAAACTTCTGATGCAACTTTTTGCAAAGCCTTGTTCTTACGGATACCGTTGCCCGAACAGACAATCGTATTACTTTCGTTTCCGGTATACATTGTGTGTAATTCGTTTGCAATTGCATAAAGCATAGCAACGCTTATATCCCCTGCTGTAAAATTGTCCTGTGAAACATTCGTCAACGAACCGCGGATTGTGGGATCTGATCGTGTGCCGCAGAATCGGCTGTCTGCAATCAGGTCTGTATGCAATTTTGTTTCGAGCATTTTATCTATCTGCGGATAGAGTGAGGAACATTTTTCACCCGTTGCCATTTCAACAACTGATGCAAAGAAACGCTCAAGCAACGAAAATGCCCTTCCGCCGCAAAGTGATGCACCAACCACAAGATAACGTTTGCCGTCGTAAGGACGTGACTCAATGTTTTCGCCCGTGACAGGTTTGTCATTCAGATAAGAAATCTGCGACCCTGTTCCTACATTGAGAAGCGGTGCATCAACACCAACAGAACCCATAAAACTTGCCTGATTGTCTCCGATTGCAACAGAAACACTGATGCCGTTCCATTTACCGACAATATCAAAACCTGCCGTAACCTCAGGCAGCATACCGTTGTCGATCGTGAAGCAATTTTTACTGATATCAAAACAACCGAAACTTGCAGCATTTGTGATGTGCATAAGTGCAGTTTTTCTGCCTGTAAGCTTCATAGCAAGATAATCACCGATTGTACATACACCGACCGCAGATTCAGGCACAAGAGAGTTTTCACGGTTGTAAAAATCCGTCACGAGTCCGTAACCTGCAAAGCTGCCGAGATACTGTGCGTAGGTTTTGCCGTCCTTGTAGGGAAGATTGCCGCGTTCATCCTGCCAGATGTAAAGCGGACCGGCTGCGTTACCGTCAGCATCGTAGTAAAGTATTCCGTGCATCTGGTTTGATATACCGATTGAATCAACACCGCTGTCTCCGACATTATTCATAACACTGTTGATTACCTCAAAAACTTTTTCCTCTATTATCGCAACATCCTGAATTTTCTCCCAGGTGTTCGGCGTTTCAATAAAGGAATCGCTGTTGTGTGTTGCCGAGCAGATAATTCTGCCCGATTTTGAATCCATCAGTACAGCGCAGATGCTTGTCGTACCGATATCTATACCGATTGAATACATTTTAGCTCTCCTCAACAACCAAGATTAGATGACTTCGGATCAAGTCGCTTGATGATATCCTGCTGAATTGCCGGTGACAAATCAAGGAAGTTAACAAATGTACCATGGATACGCATAATATAAACACCGCTCGGTGCATACTTCTTCGGATTTTCAAGCACTTTTTTAAGAATTTCTGCAGTTGTAACGTTAACATAGAGGTAGAACGGTGCAACACCTTCGTTGAGAGGGTTAAAGAAAAGAGGATTGATAATCTTATCTCTGAATTCTACACCCTTGCCCTCGTCAGATTCACTTGTAAAATACTTCGGATCAATACCGAGATGAGAAGCATATCCACCGTTGAATTTTCCGAACGGAAGCTTCATATTTGAAAGCATACGGAAGCCGAGTCCGTTTTCTGCACTGCCGTAAAGGGGGTCAACACCATAGCCGAGCATATCTCTTGACTTTCTGCCGTCGGGAGTTGCACCGACCCAATAACCGTAAAGAAGATGTGTAGACGGGCTTGAGAAGTCGGGACGGAAGCTGTTGCCGAGATAGTTCTTAGCGTTTGCAACTATATCCGCAACCTTTGATGCAACCTCAGCTGCATAGTTGTCGACCTTCTCGATGTTGTTTCCGAATTTATCTGCTGAGAGTAAGAATTCACGCAAATCATCATAACCGACAAAATTTGCCTTAAGTGCATCAACAAGCTTATCTGCATCCTCGGGACGTTCAGCAAGAAGTTTGTCAATTGCACTGAACGAGACAGCAATAACAGATGTGCCGTGAATAAGGCAACCGCTGCCGTTATACTTTGTACCCTGTGCGTTAAAATCACGCATATCAATGCCGTTATCAAGTCCGCCCATAAAGCAGGAAAGAAGAGGTACGCGCTGAGTCGAAAGTGCAACAGATGCGCCGTTAGCTGCCTGTGCCATCTCTGCAACAAAGCGTTCAACATTCTTGTAGAACTCTTCCTGCACATTTTCAAGCGTGCAAGCAGTTACGTCGGCAAGTTTTTCGCCTGTAACGGTTGAGACACCTCCCGTGAGTGTCATTTCAAGAATCTTGGGAAGATTAAGCCAACTGTTTGTTGTATTACCGTTATCCTTACCCATAATCAGCGGTTCCTGACAACCTGCAATTGAAATATCAGGAAGATCAGCCTCATCAACACCGTTTGCACCAAGAACCGCAAAAAGTGAATCGTCGTTGAACATTGACGGTGTCAGTACACCCGGTGTAAAGAAGAATCTGCCAAGTTCTTCATAGAGCTTCTGCGGTGTATTCTTGTGAAGTTTAACCGAAAGAATCGGCTGAGGTAAGTTCATATCAAAATACGCGTCAAGCATTGCATATGAAGTGTCGTTTGTAAGGTCGTTGCCATCCTTGTCACGTCCGCTGATGATTACATTCTGAGAAATCGCCCAGCTTCTGTCTGCAACATTAAAGAAAACAAGGAAGTGCTTGAAAAGACCTGCAACCGTGTCACGGTCAAGACCGTTTCTGTACGGTTCAAAAATTCTGTCCGCATTACCGACAGAAAATGCAAACGGATTCGGAGTCTGCTCAAGGCACATCATCTGCCAGATAAGAAGGAAGGACTGCATAGCCTCGTACATATTCTCTGCGCCGAACTCGGGAACCTTGCGCAGTGTTTTTATCATAAGTTCAAGTTCAGCTTTA
>JAZNCK010000112.1:0-4713 GCA_045587505.1 Acutalibacteraceae bacterium | reverse complement strand
TTGTTTCTCTTGATTCAAATGTATTCGAAAATGTCAAAAGTATATCTGACACTCCCGAAGAAGAATCTCAGATATTTTTAGATACGAATTTTGAGATGTCTGTAAAACATCTTTTTACGTACTAAACGAAACTGTCGGATACAAACATACCGTTTCAGATATTTAACACGGTGCATACAAAAATTTTTAGGTTTAACACTTTATACGACATAAAATAAGGAGAGATTTATAATGAAAAAACTATTCAGTGCAATATTTGTTCTTATCATTCTTTTCACTTCGGCATTTACGGCTTTAGCTGCAACTGCAGGTGATGTAAACGCTGACGGAAAAATCAATGCAACCGATGCATTGATGATCCTTAAACACTCAGTCGGTAAAACAACCGAAGGCTTTGACAAAAGTGCAGCAGATGTAAATGCAGACGGTAAAGTAAACGCATCTGATGCCCTTCTTGTTCTTAAAATCACTGTAGGTACTGACAATTCTTCTGAACTGAGTAAAGAAGAAATTATCAGACTTTATAATGACGGTCTTTCAAAGATCAGTAAGCAATTCACCTGCACCCTCACCATTTCGACTGATATTTCAGGATCCGTAAATAAATTTCTGATGGACGGCAAAACAAATCCTATGTTTGAGAATATGTTGGAAAATACATTGAATTCGGATTACGAGGACGAAAAATACATATTTTTCAACGGAAAAACTGCTGACGGACAAAAAGCCGCGGACATTCTTGCTTCAGTCAAGCTGACCGCAGACAGAGTTAAATCTGCAAGTGCAGTAAAACAGGGAGACGGATATAAGCTCAATATTCAACTCGTTGAAGAAACCGAATCATTGAATGATTCTGTGCCGGAAATTATCGATTTCGATTACTGTGAGGTTACATATCCCGGAACAACTATAACCGCCATAACTGATTCCAAAGGCAGAATCACGCGTATTGATTATTCTGCAGACGGTAACATGAAGGCTTCCGGCCAAATAAATGACTCATCAACATATCTGGATGTATCAATAACAGAGAAAAGCACATACACATTCTCATACTAAACAAAAAAAGAGAGGCTCTTCACAATGAAGGGTCTCTCTCAATTCATCTTAACTTATAAAGCTCTTCACAAAGTATTCCGAGCTGTTCCATTGTCAGACTTTCGGCTCGGACAGTTGAGGGAAGTCCTGCATTTTCGATTGCGGTGATAACTGTCTGCTTCGGCATTCCGAGCCCTGCGCTGATTCCGTTTGATGCAGTTTTTCTGCGTTGACTGAACGCTGAACGTACCATTGAGAAGAAGAATTTTTCATCGGTAACTTCAACGGACACTTCCTTTCTCACATCAAGACGTATGACCGCACTGTCGACATTCGGTGCAGGCATAAACGAGCCTCTTGAAACATCGAAAAGCTTCTGTGCATCAGAATAGAAATCAACTGCGACAGTAACTGCACCCGAATCTCTGCTTCCGACATCGGCACAGAGTCTGACTGCCGCCTCTTTCTGTACCATAACGGTGATTGACTCGATATTGAGTCTTTCTTCAAGCAGGCGCATAATAACGGGTGACGTGATATAATACGGAAGATTTGCACAAACTATTACCGGCATATCACCGAATTCTTCTTTGAGAATTTTATGCAAGTCAACCTTGAGAATATCACCGTTGATGATTTTTATATTGTCAAAATCCGCAAGTGTTTCGTCAAGCACGGGAAGAAGCCTTGTGTCAAGCTCAACACATACAACCTTGTCTGCGCGCTTTGCAAGCTCAGCCGTAAGAACACCGATTCCTGCACCAACTTCGAGCACACCTACGCCCTCACGCGCACCGCCTTCCTCTGCGATACGAGGACACACGGACGGGTTGATTATGAAATTCTGCCCGAGAGCCTTTGAAAAAGTAAAGCCGTGACGTTGAAGTACGCTTTTTATTACGCCAATGTCTGATAAATTACTCATAATAACCTCATTTGTTATTGCAATTTGGTTTTAAAACATCTATAATAATACAGTATAGGTGAAATTTTGTCAATTGGAGTGATTAGAATGAAAATTTTGGTTACAGGCGGTGCCGGTTACATCGGCTCACACACTTGCGTTGAAATGCTCGATGCAGGACACGAAATCGTTATCGTGGACAATTTTTATAACAGCTGTCCCGAGGCACTTAACAGAATCAAAGAACTTTCAGGCAAGGATTTCAAGTTCTATGAATGTGACATCCGTGACAGAGATGGTCTTGATAAGATTTTTGCAGAAAACAAAATCGATGCAGTTATTCACTTTGCAGGTCTTAAAGCTGTCGGTGAAAGCTGTGCAAAGCCTCTTGAGTATTACGAAAACAACGTAGGCGGAACAATCACACTCTGTGAGGCTATGCGTGATGCAGGCTGCAAAAAAATTGTTTTCAGCTCCTCTGCAACCGTTTACGGTGAGAACAACCCCTCGCCCCTTAAGGAAACTATGCAGATCGGTGGCACAACAAACCCATACGGTACAACAAAGTATATGATTGAACTCATTCTCCGCGACCTCTGGGCATCGGATAACGAGTGGAGTATCGCCATTCTTCGTTACTTCAATCCCATAGGTGCACACAAGAGTGGCAGAATCGGTGAAAATCCGAACGGTATCCCGAATAATCTTATGCCGTACATCACACAGGTAGCAGTCGGCAAGCTTCCCTGCCTGAGTGTTTTCGGTGACGATTACGATACACACGACGGTACAGGCGTACGCGATTACATCCACGTTGTTGACCTTGCGCTCGGCCATGTCAAAGCAGTTGAGAAAGTACTTTCCGGTACGGGTGTTGACGCTTACAACCTCGGCACAGGTATCGGATACAGTGTTCTTGACATTGTTCACGCTTTTGAAAAGGCTTGTGGTAAGCCCCTTAACTATAAAATCGTTGACCGTCGTCCAGGCGACCTTGCAACATGCTATTCTGATCCGTCAAAGGCTCTCGAAACACTCGGCTGGAAGGCTGAAAGAGGACTTGACGAGATGTGTGAGGACTCCTGGAGATGGCAGAAAAATAATCCCGAAGGATATTGATTTATGGAATTACACGAAAACAGTCAATCGCCTGAAGTTGCTATGCTTATCGGCATAGACACGGACGATTATGACGCTGAAGTGTCGATTGACGAACTTGAAGAGCTTGCACGCACGGCAGGAGCTGTCGTCTGTGCAAAAACTTTACAGAAACGCGACCGACCTGACTCGGCAACGTACATCGGCAGCGGTAAACTTGAAGAAATCAAGGAATTTGCCGAAGCGAACGACGTTGATCTGCTGATTTTCGATGGAGAGCTTACTCCGTCACAGCAAAGAAACATTGAAAACGAAACGGATATACGTGTTATCGACAGAACAACACTTATCCTTGATATTTTTGCTGCAAGAGCAAGAAGCGGCGAAGGTAAAATCCAGGTTGAGTTGGCTCAGCTCAAGTATTCACTCCCCCGTCTCGGCGGCAAGGGAACACAGCTTTCGCGACTCGGTGGCGGTATCGGCACAAGAGGTCCCGGTGAAACAAAACTCGAAAGTGACCGCCGACATATCCGCAGAAGAATCCAGAGCCTTGAAGAGGATCTGAAAGAAATCGCAAAACGCCGTGAACAGTTGCGTACAAGACGTGAAAAGGATGGAGTTGAAACCGTTGCTATCGTCGGTTACACCAATGCCGGTAAGTCAACACTTATGAATGCACTGACAGATGCAGGCGTGCTTGCAGAAAACAAACTTTTTGCAACGCTTGACCCGACATCAAGAGCACTTATCCTACCCGACGGCAGAAGCGTTATGCTCATTGATACTGTCGGTCTTATCAGACGACTTCCACATCATCTCGTTCAGGCTTTCCATTCAACGCTTGAGGAGGCAGCATCGGCAACGGTTATCCTTAACGTGTGTGACGCGTCCGACGATTGTTGCGCAGAACATCTTGCAGTTACAACAAGTCTTCTCAACTCACTCGGTTGCGAGGGTAAGCCGATAATTTCCGTGCTTAACAAGTGCGACCTTTGCGACAATTCATTCATTCTTCCTGCTCAGGGTAAATTCGTTATGATTTCTGCCCTCAACAACAGGGGTCTTGATAATCTTCTTGCACAGATTCAGCTTGCACTTCCGTTGACAAGAAAGAAGGCGGAGTTACTCATCCCTTATTCTGACGGCGGACTTGTTAATTACATCCGTGAGGATGGGGTGCTGCTTGAAGAGGAATACCGCGCAGACGGAATTTATATCAAGGCGATTGTTGATATACGATTCCTTGAGAAGCATAAGGATTGTGTGATTGGTTAATAAGTTGATATATCGAAAAAGTGTCTTGCATTTTTTGCAAGACACTTTATTTTTATATATTCAATATTTCTTCGGGTGTGCGTGCGATGTATTCCGCACCGCTTGAGATAAGTACATCCTCATCACGGTTGCCCCATGTTACGCCGATGCAGGGAAGTCCTGCATTGTGTGCAGTGAGCACGTCGACATCCGAATCACCGATATAAACACAGTCCTCGGGTTTGACTCCGAGTGTTTTCATCGTATAAAAAAGTGAATCGGGTTCCGGCTTTGACGGAAATTCGTCCATTTTACCGACTACGATATCGAAGATATCACTGAAAAAGTCCTTTACGACCGCCTGCGCGGCAATGTGTGCCTTGTTTGAAAGCACAGCAACCTTGCATCCGCGTGACTGA
>JAZNCK010000111.1:0-6339 GCA_045587505.1 Acutalibacteraceae bacterium | reverse complement strand
TTTGAGAAGTGGGGCGACACTTATCCCATATACGAGAGCAACGATGATGCTGAAACGTGGCAATACGTCTGCACGGTGAAAGACAACCTTAACGAAGGCTACTGGAACGAATGGATGCCGTTCCTTTATGAGTTGCCTGCGGATATCGGCGATTTTGAAAAGGGCACGGTCATTCTTGCTGCAACGTCAATATACGGCGAAGGCGTTACGGACAGCACGATAACTCTTTATTCAAGCAACGATGCGGGCAAATCGTTCAACGCTTTCTGCAACGTTGACAGAGCAGGCGGAATTGAATGGGGAGTATGGGAGCCATATTTGATTTATGAGGAAGAAACAGGCAGACTTTTCTGTTTCTATTCTGACGATTCAGACCCCGAGCATTCGCAGAAGCTTGTTTATAAATACACAACCGACCTTGTTAACTGGAGCGAGAAGTTTGAGTGCGTTGCCTGCTCCGATTCTTCACTCAGACCCGGTATGGTTTCAATTGCTAAAATGGGCAACGGCGAATATTTAATGGTTTACGAGATGGTCGGTATTTTTATGAATCCGATTTATTGCAAGAGAACGACTTCTCTTGATGATTGGGGAGACGTTTCGGATTACGGCAAGATAGTTTCCGCAGGCGGCAAAACTTTCGGCTCGTCTCCGTGCGTTGCGTGGTCACCCGTCGGCGGTGAATGCGGAACACTTATTGTTACAGGTCGACACGCTATCAGAGGCGAAAGCGACACGGGTGCGGATATGTTCATCAGCTTCGATTACGGCAAAACCTTTGCTCCGATTGATAATCCCATTCCGTATCAGACCGATGAACCTTTCGTAAAATGCGGTTACAGTCCCTCACTCTTTTTCTCGGAGGACGGAACAACGCTTTACTACATCAACAACCCTCCGTGTTATGAATCAACTTATAAGATAACGGTTGCAAAAATCAGAATTTCGGATTGACTCCTCTGCTGAAAATGTCAATATTTTGTCAACAAGTCAGGATATTTGAGCTTTTTCGGGGTCGGTTACAAACTGCGGCAAGTTACGGCAAATGCCTTTTTATTGACTTTTTGCCCGTTTGTCAATGTCAATCTGAGTGATTTGTCGAATTACGGCAGGTTATGACAAGCAAAAACAAGGTAACTACAGACACCCTCAAGTTCTCAAAGAGATAACAGGATATTTCTTGCAAATTGCGGCTCGCCGATTTATCGGCGAGTCTTTTTGTTTTTATTCTTTACACATATGCTCACAAGTGTTATTATTTACATATAATGATTACAGGACACTTTGAAAGGAGAACTGAATATGCAAATGGTACTTTTAACGGCGCTTGGCGTTGGCGGTGCAACAATAATCGGTTCGATAATCGGTTTTATTTTCAAGAGTATTTCTCACAAATTCAGCGACATTGTTCTTTCTTTTGCGGCGGGTGTTATGCTTGCTGCGGCAGTTATCGGATTGATTCTTCCGTCGCTTGATTACGGCGGAAAGTTCGGTATAGTGATTACGGTACTTGGTATTTTTGTCGGCGCGCTGTGCCTGAATTTTATCGACAAACTTGTACCGCACATGCATAAAATGGTTGGCGCAGATAATGAAGAGCACAACAATAACGAGAAACTGAGTAAAGTTCTTCTCTTTGTTATGGCAATTGCTATTCATAATCTGCCCGAGGGAATTGCAGCAGGTGTCGGATTCGGCTCAGGTAACACAACGGAAGCCCTGTTAATGGCAGGCGGAATAGCTTTACAGAATATTCCCGAGGGTATGGTCATCATCGGACCTATGCTTGCCGCAGGAATAACACCGCGAAAAACCTTCGTGTGTGCCATGATAACGGGACTTATCGAAGTTGTAGGAACATTACTCGGATACTTCGCAGTAAGCGTTGCATCAGCTATCCTGCCCTTTGCTCTTGCATTTGCAGGCGGAACGATGCTCTATGTCATCAGTGACGAGATGATACCCGAAACACACTCCCATGGCTCAGAGCGTGGCGCAACTTACGCTTTGCTCGTAGGCTTCAGTGTGATGCTTGTGTCAGATTTTCTACTTGGATGATATAACAATGCAAGGATGATATAAATGAAAAAAGCAATACGTATTTTGTGTCTTTTAATAGTTTCGTTATTATGTATGGTATCCTGCTGCAAGGAGAGCTCTTCTTCTCCGCAAATGGTTTTATACGAAAATATAACCGCAGAAGAAGCAAAAAAAATAATGGAGACTCAATCCGGTTATATTATACTTGATGTCCGCACTCAGGAAGAGTACGATGACAAGCATATACCGGGTGCAATACTTTTACCGGACTATGAGGTTGAACAAAGGGCTGAGGAAATTCTTACGGATAAAGACCAACTTATTCTTGTTTATTGCCGTTCAGGCAGAAGAAGCAAGCTGGCCAGTGAAATATTGATTGAACTAGGATATACAAACATAAAAGAGTTTGGCGGTATAATTGATTGGCCGTATGAAACTGAATAAAAAGACCTCTGAAAAGTTTTTATAACTTTTCAGAGGTCTTTTCTCTGCATAGAAGTTAATTGCTGAACATCAGAAGCAAGAAGCCTGCGGCAACAGCCGAGCCTATAACACCTGCAACGTTCGGACCCATAGCGTGCATAAGCAGGAAGTTTGTGGGATTATACTTTCTGCCTTCGTTCTGTGCAACACGTGCAGCCATAGGTACGGCTGAAACGCCTGCTGCACCGATAAGCGGATTGATTTTGCCTTTTGTAACAATGTAAAGAAGTTTACCGAGAAGCACACCGCCGACTGTTGAGGAAATGAACGCCGTCAGTCCCAAAGCAACAATTCCGAGTGTCTGAGCCTTAAGGAAGCTTTCACCGTTTGCTGTAGCGCCTACCGTAACACCGAGAAGGATAACAACGATGTTATTCATTGCGTTCTGTGCCGTGTCGGAAAGTCGCTCAACAACACCGCATTCACGGAAGAGATTACCGAGCATAAGCATACCGAGAAGAGGCACAACAGACGGAAGAATAAGTGCGATAAGAACAAGCACGATAACGGGGAAAACTATCTTCTCTGTTTTTGAAACCTTACGCAGCTGAGTCATCTTGACTTCACGCTCTTTTTTTGTTGTAAGGATTTTCATAATAGGTGGCTGAATAAGCGGAATAAGAGCCATATATGAATATGCTGCAAGCGCAATCGGCGCAAGACGGTGTGCTGCGACCTTACCTGTAAGCCAGATAGCTGTCGGGCCGTCAGCACCGCCGATGATTGAAATTGCAGCAGCTTCCTGCGGAGTAAAACCGAGGATGATTGCTATAATGAATGCAACGTAGATACCGAGCTGTGCCGCAGCACCGAGAAGAAGACTGATCGGATTTGAAAGAAGCGGGCCGAAGTCAGTCATTGCACCGACACCGAGGAAAATAAGGCAGGGGAAGATGCTCGATTTAACACCTGCATAGATAATACGTAAGACACCCGATTCATACCAGTGTCCGGTACCCGCAAGTGATCCGTCACCGCCGAAGGCCTGAGACAATGTTACATCATCCATGACACCTGCACCGGGAAGATTTGCAAGAAGAATACCGAAAGCAATGGGAACAAGCAACAATGGCTCGAATTTTTTTGCAATTGCAAGGAAAAGGAATACGACTGAAACACCAATCATTACAAGGTTCTGCCATGTAAGAAGAGCAAAACCCGATGATTCCCATAGACCTGCAAGCAGATTTGTGATCAATTCCATAGTACAGTCCTCCGTCAGATAATTGCAAGAACCTGGTCGGTCGCAACTGTTGCGCCCTTTGTAACAAACACCTGCTTAACAATGCCGTCGCAAGGAGCAACAATATCGTTTTCCATTTTCATAGCTTCAAGTATAAGGATTACTTCACCCGCACGGACAGACTGTCCGTTTGTAACATTAACTGCAAGGATTGAACCCGGCATCGGAGAAACAACACTTGTTCCTGATGCAGAAGCTGTCGGAGTAACAGGTGTTGATGCCTGAGCAGGTGCAGCGGAAACAGGTGCGCTTGCAACAGGCGCTGAAACCTCGCTCACGCCTTTAAGAGCAACTGAACACTCATCAACTTCAATTTCATATTTTTTGTTATTCAACATTACTTCATATTTCATTTATTCGTCCTCCACAAGTCTGATTGATCTGAAAGCAAGTCTGTTAAGCGGAATTTCTGTTTTGTAGCTTACAAGAGCCATAAGCATTGCTGCGGTCGGTTCATCAACGCCGATAAGCTCGAGCTCACCTTGTGATTCTGTTTCCGGAAGAGTGGGAATTGTTGCTGTGTTTTGTTCAACGATAGGGGACGTTGCAGCTTTTTTGTTGTTTTTATTCTCAATTGTTGCAAAAATAAAAGCAATCAATTTGATAAAGAGTGCGATAAATGCAAGGACAACAATAACCGTAACAAAACCGACGATAGCGACAAGAAGTGCTTTCGGAATATCCATAGCATCGTTAGAACCGTAAATATCAGAAAAAATACCAAGCAACCGGGGGTTGATATACATAATGTAACCTCCTTAAAAAACAGCAACCTGTTTCCACACTGTAAAAACAGGTTGCTGAAAAATTAGTCTTTGTTGTTTTTGTTTTTCTTCTCGGGGATGTTGTTAAGTGCGTTAACTACAAGGACGATAACAGCGGTAACAACGAAGATGCCGAGCATACCCTTACCCATATAAGGAAGAGAATTGAGGAAAGCCTGAAAATCAATTGTAAACATATCTTTCTACCTCCCGATTATCTGAAGAATGTAAGGATAAGACCACCTGCGATAACGGAAGCAATCTGTCCTGAAACGTTAACACCGATTGAATGCATAAGAAGGAAGTTCTGGTTGTCTTCCTCAAGGCCGAGCTTGTGAACAACACGAGCTGACATCGGGAAAGCAGAAATACCTGCAGCACCAATCATCGGATTGATCTTCTTCTTTGAGAAGAGGTTCATAATCTTTGCAAGCATAACACCTGCAAATGTGTCGAAAATGAATGCGAAAAGACCAAGTGCGATGATAAGTAATGTGTCAATTGTAAGGAATTCTTCAGCACGCATACGAGCTGCGATTGTGATGCCGAGGAAGATTGTAACAAGGTTTGCAAGAACCTTCTGTGCTGTTTCTGAAAGCGAGTTAAGAACACCGCACTCACGGATAAGGTTACCGAACATAAGGAAACCGATAAGTGCAACCGCATCAGGAGCAACAAGACCAACGATGATTGTAACAACGATGGGGAAGAGAATCTTTGTAAGCTTTGAAGGAGCCTTGCCTGCAGTGTTATCCATACGGATAAGACGCTCTTTCTTTGTTGTGCAAAGCTTGATGATAGGCGGCTGAACAAGGGGAACAAGAGCCATGTAAGAGTATGCGGCAACCATAATAGCACCGATATACTTTGAACCGAGTTCCATTGAAACTGCAATAGCTGTCGGACCGTCTGCAGCACCGATAATGCCGATTGAAGCAGCGACCTTGATATCAAATCCGAGAAGTGATGCAAGACAGAGTGTGAAGAAAATACCGAACTGTGCTGCTGCACCGAAAAGCATAAGCTTCGGATTTGTAAGAAGCGGTGTAAAGTCAATCATTGCACCGATACCGATAAAGAGGATAAGGGGCATCAATTCACCGAATTCGTTGTCGATACCTACGCGGAACATAACGTCAATAATATGTTGTGCACCTGAATTCGGAAGGTTTATAAGGATTGCGCCGAATCCCATCGGGAGAAGAAGTGACGGTTCCATTTCCTTTTTGATAGCAAGGAAGATGAGAACTGCACCGATAATCCACATCGCTACCTGTGGGAGGGTAACTGTGGAAAAGTTTTCAAGTAAAACACCCATAATTTATACCTCCGAATCAGATAACAAGAAGAACATCGTCTGTGTTAACAGTAGCACCTTTAGTTGTAACAATCTGCTTAACAACACCGTCACAAGGAGCAGTGATGTCGTTTTCCATTTTCATAGCCTCAAGAATAATGAGTACATCGCCTGCCTTGACAGCCTGACCTGCGGAAACGTTGATGTTGATAATTGAGCCGGGCATCGGAGCCACAATCTGTGTACCACTTGCAGAAACGGCCTGAGGAGCAGGTGTTGCTGCAGGTGCCGGTGCAGCAGCAGGAGCAGGAGCTGCTACAGGTGCCGGTGCATAAACTGCATCAGAAACGTTAGTGACAACTGCTTCTGTTTCGTTTACTTCTACTTCATAATTTTTCCCGTTTAATGTAACTACATATTTCATTTTATTTGTCCTCCATCAGAGTAATAGATGTGAATTGAAGTCTGTTAAGCGGAATACCGCTTTTGTCTGATACGATTGCCATAATAAC
>JAZNCK010000110.1:0-12023 GCA_045587505.1 Acutalibacteraceae bacterium | reverse complement strand
TACCGCTCTTGAGGTCGAGGTTGCAAAGACAAAGAATAACCTCAGCGGTGACCTGAAAAAGCTTGAAAATACTCTTAACAACCTCGATAACATCACCTGGCAGACAACTGCACAGTGTGACCTTGTCGGACACTCGGCTTTTGAGAAGAGTATGAGCAATATCCTCTCTGTTTCGGATATCTTCCCGGTTATCTTCCTTGTGACGGCTATGATAGCCTGCTTTGTTATTATGATGAAGAATGTTGAAGAGCAGAGGGGATCAATAGGATTGCTGAAAGCCTTCGGTTATTCCAACGCTGATATAACAGGTAAATATGTTTTCTATGCTTTACTTGCGTGGCTCGGCGGTGCATTTCTCGGTGGCGTTCTGGGTACCTGCGTTGTCCCGAGTGCAGTTTACTCAATATTTGATATCATTTATACAGTGCCTAATGTCGGTGCGGTATTTAACTTTAAGTACATTCTGCTGGGAATTGTAATATCCTTTGCGACGACAATGGTTGCAACGTTTATGGCAGTAGTTCGTGAACTCAGAATGCACCCTGCTGCACTGATGCGACCGAAGATGATCGGCTACAACCGCCGTTCTATCCTTGAACGTATGCCGGAGTTTTGGAGCACTTTACCGTACGGTGTAGTTATTCTTATCCGAACGGTTATCAGAAGCAGAAAGCGTGTTGCGGTCGGCTCAATTGCCATTGCGTGCTGTACTGCACTTATCCTTTCATCTTTCGGACTTTTCAATTCCGTAACGGATGTTTCCGACTCACAGTACGGTGATGACGGAATTTTTAACTACGATGTCCAGTTCGTACTTAATGCAGAACAGAATCCGTCAGATTCTGCAGTATTAAACAAAGTACGTGAGGATAAACTTGTCAATTCTGCAATGCTCATATCAAACAAGTCTATGGTAGCTACTGCAGATGCTGCAGGGTCAAACGGTGAAAGCGTAAATGTTATTGTCCCATCCGAAATGGAAAGCATCACAAACTATATCAATCTTGATATAATTGACGGGTCAGCTGACCTTGAAGAAGGCGGAACGGTCCTTTCGCAGAAACTCGCACAGGATTTCGGTGTCGGACCGGGTGATGTTGTTTACTTTACGGATCCGGAAGATAGGATCCATCCGGTAATGGTAATAGGTGTTGTTAAAAATTATATCGGCCATTACGCTTATGTTTCTCACGAAGCATACGAAGAAGTATTCTTTGAGGAACCTGAGTATAAATATCTGCTGTGTTCTCTCAAGGATTATATGGATGATGATGAAATTGCAGACTTCTCATCAGGCTATCTCAAGACAGAGGACGTTGCAGGTGTTGCCACGGCAGCAACGATGTCAGCTTCGGCGGATAATGCAATTAAGCAGGTTATGATATTGGTGTTGTTGTTTGTTCTGTCGGCTTGCCTGCTTGCGATGATAGTTATGTACACCACATCAAATGTCAACATCAGTGAGCGTACGCACGAGATTGCCAACATCAAAGTTATCGGTTTCAGCGACAGCGAGGTACTTCTCTATGTTATCCGTGAAAATCTGATTTCAACCGTAATCGGTACGGTGATAGGTCTTGTAGGCGGAATCTTCCTGCATAAGGCACTCGTAAATCTTATTTCTGTTGAATCAGTAATGTACGGTTCCAGTGTATCGTGGTGGAGTTTCTTTGTTGCAACGTTTATAATTACAGGAGTTGCTGTTCTTGCTGCATTGCCGATTCTGTTTAAGATAAACAAGGTGGATATGGCACAGGAACTCAAATCAGTCGAATAAATTTTCACAATCCTCGCCACCGTGCGGGGATTGTTTTTTATTTGTTAAAATACTTTTAAATCATACCTTTTTATGTTGCATTATCCGATAAAATAATGTATAATCTATTAGTTATAAGATTACAAGGAGAGGTGTTGCCTGTGAACACAAATAAGCCGTCTGAAAGCTATTTTGTGCAGCCTGAAGAACTCGGCAAACAAAGAGAATATTCAAAGCTGGTTGCTTCGGTTTTATCGGCACGTTTTACGGCTCAGCCTCTTGCTTTTGTGCATACTTACGGTTGTCAGGGTAATGTGTCGGACGGTGAACGAATCAAGGGGATTCTTGCTCAGGCAGGTTACGGTTTTACTGAAAATGTTGAAGAGGCCGACCTTATTCTTTACAATACCTGTGCTATCCGCGAACATGCAGAGGACAGGATTTACGGCAATGTCGGTGCAATCAAAAAGCTGAAAAAAAGCAATCCGAATCTTATAATCGCACTTTGCGGATGTATGATGCAGCAGACCAGAGTTGCTGAAAAAATCAAGAAAAGTTACCCGTTTGTAAACCTCGTTTTCGGTACACACGTTATTCACAGAATTCCTGAACTTCTTTATAAGGTTCTGTGTACGGGTAAACGTGTATTTGCCTGCGATGAAAGCGACGGAGTTATTGCTGAGTCACTTCCCGTAAGGCGTGACGGAACAATCAAAGGCTGGCTTCCGATTATGTACGGATGCAATAATTTCTGCAGTTACTGTATTGTTCCTTATGTAAGAGGCAGAGAGAGAAGCCGAAGACCGGAAGATGTTATTGCTGAAGCAAAAGAGCTTATCGCACTTGGATGCAAGGATATTACTCTGCTTGGTCAGAACGTCAATTCATACGGCAAGAGCCTTGACTGCGATATCAATTTTTCGCAACTTCTTGAGCAGATTAACGGCCTTGACGGTGATTTTATAATCCGCTTTATGACTTCTCACCCGAAGGACTGTACAAGGGAATTGCTTGACACTATGGCACGTTGCGAAAAGGTAGCGAAGCACCTGCATCTGCCTTTCCAGAGTGGCAACAACCGCGTTCTCAAGGAAATGAACAGAGGATATACAAGGGAACAGTATCTTGAACTCGCACGCTATGCCCGTCAGGTAATGCCGGGACTCTCAATGACAAGTGATGTTATCGTCGGTTTCCCGGGTGAAACTTACGAAGAGTTCAGGGATACTTTAACACTCATTGACGAAGTCAAATTCACTTCACTTTATACATTCATTTTCTCTTCCCGACCGGGTACAAAGGCAGCGTCAATGCCCGACCCTGTTTCACGAGAGGAAAAGGGTGTATGGTTTAAGGAGCTCACTGACCTGCAGGAAAGAATTGCCGGCGAACGTACAGCTCAGATGAAGGGTGAAACTTACACGGTGCTGTGTGAGGGCTACGCAAAAGAGGGTATACTCAACGGCAGAACTCAGGGCAATGTGATGATAGAATTCCCCGAGGTTGAAGGCAGAGTTGTTCTCGGTGAATTCTGCCGTGTAAAGGTTACCGAACCTCTCACGTGGATAGTCCGTGGCGAGCTTGCCAAATAACTTTGTATAACTGAAATTGTTATAAATAAATTTTAAGGAGATTTTTAAAATGGACGTTATTGAACTCACAAGACAGCTCGGTGCTGCAATTCAGCAGGACGAGCGTTACCTCGCATTCCACGAGGCAAGAAAGGTAAATGAAGCTGATACAGATCTCAACGATCTTATCAACAAAATTCAGCTCATCCACATGTCTTACCAGCATGAGGCTGCAAAGGATGATGCAAACGAAGAGAAACTTCAGGCTTACGATAAGGAGTTTTCAGAAGTTTATGCAGCAGTAATGGCAAACGAAAATATGCAGAAGTACGAAGCAGCAAGAAAGGCTGTTGATGAGATGATGAATTATCTCACTCAGATTCTTGCAATGTGTGTTCAGGGTGAAGATCCTGCAACTTGCGATCCGGCTGCTCATGCTGACCACCAGTGCTCAGGTGAGTGCGGTTCTTGCGGCGGTTGCCACTAATTTTAAGAAGTAAAACTATTTGAGGTGAAAACAGATGGCAGAAATGACGCCTATGATGAGGCAGTATCTTGAGATAAAAAAGAATTATCAGGATACCATTCTTATGTTCCGCCTGGGAGATTTTTATGAAATGTTCTTTGAAGACGCAAAAACGGCTTCACGTGAACTTGAGCTTGTTCTGACGGGCAGAGACTGCGGTCAGGAGGAGCGTGCTCCTATGTGCGGTGTACCGTTCCACAGCGTCGATTCTTATATTGCAAGACTTGTTTCACGCGGATATAAGGTTGCCATCTGTGAACAAACCGAAGATCCTGCCACGGCAAAGGGAATTGTCAAGCGTGACGTTATCCGTATTCATACACCGGGTACGGTTATCGAAAGCAGTATGCTTGATGAGTCAAAGAACAATTTCCTTTGTTCCATCTGGCTGGACGGTACGTCGGCAGGTGTGTGCTTTGCCGATGTGTCGACGGGCGAACTCAGTCTTACACAGATAAACGAGAAAAATCCGTCAAGCAAAATCGTCAACGAAATCGGCAGATTTATGCCAACAGAAATCCGTTATAACGCACAGGTTTTAAACAGTGACAAAATCCGTGATTTTATCCGCAACCGTGTGGACTGTACTGCCGATGCAATCGATGAGTCAACAATAAATGTCGATTACAGCCGTCAGGTAATAACGGAGCATTTTAAAAAGAGTCTTACAGAACTCGGCCTTGAGGGCAATGATGAAGCTGTTTGTGCTCTCGGTGCAACAATTGACTATCTCGTTCAGGTTCAGAAAACAGGACTTGACAATATCAGAGAAATTGATTTTTACTCCGATAATCAGTTTATGAAACTTGACTTTTCGTCAAGACGTAACCTCGAGCTTACGGAAACAATGAGAAACCGTGAGAGAAGAGGTACTCTTCTTTGGGTGCTTGACAAGACGAAGACTGCACCCGGCAAACGTCTTATCAGAAATTGGCTTGAACAGCCGCTTCTGAATATTGCAAAAATCAGCAAACGTCACAACGCTGTCGAAGAGCTTTATTCCGACAGTCTCCTTCTTGAAGAGGAGATTGAAAATATTTCAGACGTCAGCGATATGGAGCGTCTTATGGCTCGTATTGTTTACGAAACTGCCAATGCAAAGGAACTCCGTTCTCTTCTTGCAACCATTAAATTGCTGCCTGCTATCAAGGATGCGATATCCGGTTGCAAGTCGGCTCTGCTTTGCGAAACACACGGCAATATCGATCTGCTGACGGATATTGAACAACTTATTGAAACGGCAATCGCCGAAGATCCTCCGTTCACTGTACGTGAAGGCGGAATGATTAAAGACGGTTTTAACGAAGAGCTTGATTCTCTTCGTGATATAGTAACTAACGGCAAAGGTTATATCGCAGCCGTTCAGCAAACGGAACAGGAAAGAACAGGTATCAAGAAGCTTAAAATCGGGTATAACCGTGTTTTCGGTTATTATATAGAAATCCCGAATTCATTCAAGGAACTTGTACCTGAAGAATATATCAGAAAACAGACTCTCGCAAACTGCGAACGTTATATAACAAGTGAACTCAAGGACCTCGAATCAAAGGTTCTCGGTGCCCAGGAAAGAATTGTTAAACTTGAATACGAAATCTTTACACAGGTCAGAAACCGAGTTGCAGCCGAACTTTACAGGATTCAGAAAACTGCTCACGCAGTTGCAACGATTGATGTTCTTTGCTCACTTGCAAAGGTTGCACTCCGCAACAATTATGTATGTCCGATAATGACGGACGGAAATGAAATAATTATCAGAGACGGTAGACATCCTGTAGTTGAAAAAATGGTCAAGGATGCGCCATTTGTTCCTAACGATACTACACTTGACTGCAAGGAAAACCGATGTGCAATCATTACCGGTCCTAATATGGCAGGTAAATCTACTTATATGCGCCAGGTGGCACTGATTGTACTTATGGCACAGTGCGGAAGTTTTGTTCCTGCAACAAGTGCACAGATAGGTGTTGTTGATTCAATTTTTACACGTGTCGGTGCATCTGATGACCTTGCGTCCGGTCAGTCAACATTTATGGTTGAAATGAGTGAGGTTGCAAACATCCTCACAAATGCAACGGAAAACAGTCTGCTTATTTTTGACGAAATCGGCAGAGGAACATCTACATTTGACGGAATGAGTATCGCACGTGCGGTGCTTGAATACTCCGCAGATAAGAAAAAACTTGGTGCAAAAACTCTCTTTGCTACACATTATCACGAGCTCACTGAACTTGAGGGCGAAATTGACGGTGCAAAGAATTACAATATCGCTGTAAAAAAGCGTGGCGATGATATAACATTCCTTCGTCGCATTGTCAGAGGCGGTGCGGACGGAAGCTACGGTATTGAAGTTGCAAAACTTGCAGGTGTACCTAATACCGTTGTAACAAGGGCAAAAGCTATACTTAAAGAACTTGAGGAGAAGGGTGTTGTCACTGTTGTAAGAACTGTTGAAACACCTGTTCAGGAAGAAATTCAGCTTTCTTTCGGTGCCAATGCAGGCAACGAGATTGTTGAAAAGTTAAAGGCAGTCGATGTCAACACACTTACTCCGATTGAAGCTTTGCAGATGCTCTACGAGCTTAAAAAAGAAGCAGAAAACATATAAGAAAAAGAGGTGATTTCAGTGCCGAAAATCAATGTTTTACCCAAGCATTTAGCCGAACTTATCGCTGCAGGTGAGGTTGTAGAAAGACCTGCATCCGTTGTAAAGGAAATAATGGAAAATGCCATTGATGCCGGTGCTGATAAAATCACACTTGAAATTCAGCGTGGCGGAATAACTTACATACGTATAACCGATAACGGATGCGGTATAGCACGTGAAGATGTGCGTAAGGCTTTTGTCAGCCATGCAACGAGCAAAATTGCTAACGAGGAAGACCTCAACTCTATTTTTACTCTCGGTTTCCGTGGCGAAGCACTTGCTTCAATTGCCGCTGTATCACGTGTTGAGATGATGACACGTGCAACAGGTGACGAAATAGGCACGCGCTATGTCATCGAGGGTGGCGAGGAGATTCTTCTTGACGATGCAGGTTGCCCTGAAGGTACGACTCTTATTATCAGGGATATTTTTTACAATACTCCTGCAAGGATGAAGTTTCTGAAAAAAGATGTCACTGAAGCAAATGCGGTAGCAGGCGTTGTTGACCGTATTGCTCTCTCTCATCCCGAGGTAAGCATTCGTTTTATCCGTGACGGTAAGGATGCACTTTTTACAACGGGAGACGGAAAACTTGAAAGCGCTGTTCACAGTGTTCTCGGCAAGGAGTTTGCAAAAACACTCATCCCTGCCGAATACGAGCTTGAAGGTATAAGAGTCAGCGGTTTTATTTCAAAGCCGTTCAATGCCCGTCCGAACAGAACAATGCAGTTTTTCTTCCTGAACAACAGGTTTATCAAAACGCGTACAGGACTTGTTGCACTCGAAGAAGCATATAAGAATCAGATCATGGCAGGCAAATTCCCTGCATGTGTACTCAATATTGAGGCTGACGCACAGAGCGTTGATGTCAATGTTCACCCTGCAAAAACAGAGGTGCGTTTTGCCAACGAGAAGCTTATTTTTAACGCAATTTACTATTGTGCAAAGTCTGCACTTGACGTTGGAGACAGTAGAGTTCAGGCAAATATTCAGCCGAAAACTCAGCAGTTTGTTCAGCGGCAGTTCATGCCGCAACCTGTCAGCGGTAAGCAGATAAAGATTTATGAACAGCAACTTGAAAAAGTTTCAAAAGATGACTTCTGGCAGAAAACAACCGCTACGCAGTACAGGCAGGAGTCGCAGGAGAAGGAAAATCCGACATATATAACCTTGCGTGACGAATCCGTCTATAAGGTCGAAAAGGACGAACCTGACCTGATTCCGGAACAGATTAAATATGAAGTAAGAAACGAAACAAAAACAGAAGTTGCACAGGCGACTGCCGATGTCTCTTCGGAAAAAAAGACAGAAACGGTTATACCTGAGCCGACCGTGGTCGAAAAAGCACAGGTCGTTTATTTTGAAGAGACCGAGACTTCTGAGAAAAAAGAAATCCCTGAAGTTGAGCCGTACAGGGTAATCGGCGAAACTTTTAAAACATATATCCTCGTTGAGCAGGGAGATAAACTTTTGCTCATCGATAAACATGCAGCCCACGAGCGTATGCTCTTTGAAAAGTTCCGTTCATCACAGGATACAATCGAGACACAGATGCTCCTCGTTCCGGTGACGGTAACTCTTTCTAAAGAAGAATATTCCGCTGTTCTTGAAAACCTTGAACTGCTTTCAAAAGCAGGATACGGAGTGGAAGATTTCGGCAACGGAATGGTAATTCTCAACGAATGTCCGACTGCCGTTGCGGATGGTGACCTTGCATCTGTAGTTATGGAACTTGCGGGTTATCTTGCAGACAACCGAAGAGAAATAGTGCCCGAAAAGCTTGATTGGATTTATCATTCAACAGCATGCAGGGCCGCAATCAAGGCAGGGGACAAAACCTCAGCTTATGAACTCAATATCTTTGTTGAAAAGTTACTCAACAATCCCGATATACGTTACTGTCCTCACGGCAGACCCGTGCTGATTGAACTTACAAAGCACGATATAGAAAAGAATTTTGGCAGAGTGTGATAAAAAGGAGTGATCGGATTGAACAGAATACCTGTTGTTGCAGTTGTCGGTCCGACCGCTTCGGGGAAATCAGATTTAGCAGTGGAAATCTGCCGCCGTTTTGACGGTGAAGCAGTTTCTGCCGATTCAATGCAGATTTACAAAGGCCTTGATATCTCAACCGCAAAACCCACCCGGGAAGAGAAAAGAGGCATACCTCACCATATGATGGATTTTCTTGATAATACGGAATCTTTTTCGGTTGCAGATTATCAAAAAATGGCAGAGGAATGTATTGCAGACATCCATTCACGCGGTAAACTGCCCGTGATTGTCGGTGGCACGGGGCTTTACATCGATACTCTTCTCAATAATGTACGTCTTACGGAAGATTCTTTCGATGAAGCTCTTAGAGAAAAACTTATGGCAAGAGTTGAAGAAGAGGGTATAGAGTCTCTTCTTAAGGAACTCAGAGAAATTGATCCTGAGTATGCATCAAAAATGCACCCGAATAATGTCAAGAGAATTGTCCGTGCACTTGAAGTGTGGTATTCGTCAGGTGTCACAATGACACAGCAGATAGAAAATTCTCACGCAGAAAGTCCGTACGATGTTTTTTACATCGGACTTGATGCAAAGGACAGGGAATTCCTTTACAACCGCATAAATCTTCGTGTTGATATCATGCTTGAAAACGGACTTGAGGCAGAGGCGAGAGAGTACCTTGCACAGCCGGATACGACAACGTCATCTCAGGCGATCGGATGTAAGGAACTCAGACCGTATTTTGACGGTGAACTTACCCTTGTTCAGGCAACCGAAAATCTTAAACAGGCTACACGCAGATATGCGAAAAGACAGCTGACGTGGTTCAGACGCAACAAAGAAATTAACTGGCTTTTTATTGATACAT
The DNA here is from genome assembly GCA_045587505.1 of Acutalibacteraceae bacterium. Classification (GTDB taxonomy): domain Bacteria; phylum Bacillota; class Clostridia; order Oscillospirales; family Acutalibacteraceae; genus CAG-488. The sequence continues at coordinate 2,663 of JAZNCK010000110.1, read as the reverse complement.
TTATCTCAAAAGCCGAGATGTATGAAAAAGCGGTTCAGATAACTGAAGAATGGAAAAGGAGAAGAAAGGATGCTTAAAAACAAAAAACTGATGAATACAGTCTGTGCTATCGTGGTTATTGCCGTTATGATTTATCTTTTCCAGGATGTTTTTAAATCAAACAGCAGTAAGTACGAAACAGAACTTGCACAGGAGGTTACCGTTCAGGATGTTATTGATCTTGACGCTTTTGTTGTCAGAGATGAACGTTACATCGACGGTGATTCATCAGGCACGGTTGTTCCTCTTGTTTCTGACGGTGACCGTGTTGCAAGCGGCGATGCGGTAGCCCGTATAAGTGAAAAAGAGCAGGATGCCGCTGATTATGCAGAGCTTGAAGAGTTACTGAAAAAGCGTGAACGCTATGTACGCATCAACGACCGTACAGAGCTTAATGCCCTTGATATGGAAAAACTTAACAAGGATATTGATGATGCTTATACAGATATTCTTGATATTATAAACTCCCGTAATTACAGTGAGCTTTCTGACTGTATTGCAGACCTTGAGGAGTCTTGTGCGAGCAAGCAGGTCCTTCGTGACGGAGGTATCGATCTTACACAGACTCTTGAAGAGCTCGATAAGCGAATAGAAGAGCTTGAGGCTGAGTCCATTTCAGCAAGAGAAGTTGCGGCTCCGTTGTCAGGTTATTATATCAGCAACGCAGACGGACACGAAAACACCTTGAAATATGACAGTATTGACTCTCTGAGCGTTTCTGTTGTTGATTCGGCTTTGAAGCAGAAGCCTGCCGCAGTATCAGGTAAAATAGGTAAGATCGTTGCAAGTTACAAGTGGTATATAGTAGCAAATATCGACAGTAAATATTCCCGTCTGATAGAAATCGGTGATGTTATGAAAATTAACCTCCCCGAATACGGATATGAAAATGTGAAAGTTCAGGTAGAAAAAATTTCATCAGAGAAGGACGGCAAGATTGCAATTGCACTTTCGTGTAATGTTATGAATGAAACTTATGCCAATATGCGCATAGAAGAGGTTGAGCTCGTAATTGAGGAATATACAGGCTACAAAGTTAAAACGAGTGCAATTCATACCTATTCTCCCGAGGATGATGTAACCGACCAGATCCCTGCACCGGAAGATGAAACAACAACTGCAACCACAGCCACGACAGAAAAAACAGAAATGACGGTTGTTTATATTCTCAGAGGTACGGTTATGAATGCCCGTAGAGTAGAGGTTATTTATACTGACGGAGATTATTCAATTGTCAGCAACAAAACAGAATCCGAAAACGGCATAAAGCCGATTCAGAGATATGATGAAGTTATAGTGAAAGGCAGGAACCTTAAAAATGGACGAAGCATTGGTTAAACAGCGTTTTCACGATATTGAGGAGAATTATAAGGAGATAATGCACAATATTTCTGAGGCTGCAATAAAAAGCTCAAGGAAGCCCGAAGACGTGCAGTTTATGGCTGTTACAAAGACTGTTGACAGCCTTTATATCAACCACGCATTATCACTCGGCATTGATCTTATAGGTGAGAACAGAGTACAGGAATTTCTCGGTAAGCGTGATGAGCTTAATCTTGATGGTGTTAAAAAGCACCTGATAGGTCACCTGCAGACAAATAAAGTGCGTCAGATTGTCGGTGAGGTCGATATGATTGACGGAGTGGACAGCGTAAAGGTTGCAAAAGAAATAGGTAAAGTTTCACAGAAAAAGGGAATAATAACTGACGTACTTGTTGAAGTGAATATCGGCGGAGAGGAAAGTAAATTCGGCCTTGATCCGTCGCAACTTTACGAAACTGTATGTGAAATTTCCGAAATTGAAGGAATTAAGATTAACGGACTTATGGCAATACCGCCCATTTGTACAAATGAGGAGGAAAATCGTAAATTTTTTGCAAATATGTATACAATGTTTCTTGACATAAAGGCAAAAAAATTAGATAATGTTAATATGAATATTCTGTCTATGGGTATGTCCGATGACTATGCCTGTGCAATTCTTGAGGGATCAACAATGGTCCGAGTCGGCTCATCTCTTTTTGGCAGAAGAGTATATTAAAAATATAAACGGAGGATTACTATCATGGGTTTTGGCGATAAATTCAAAAACATTTTCAATGTATCCGAAGAGGAATACTTTGACGATATGGATATGGATGATAATGACCGTGCGGAGGAGGAAAACAGCCGCGATGTCAGAAGCAGCGGTTTCGGCTTCAACCGTTCACGCAACGAGTCAAGCGACGGCAAGGTGGTAGATATGCGTTCATCTGTGCCGACAGGAAATGCTGCATCAAAGGCACACGTTGTTTTCAAAAAACTTGACAGATACGAGGATGTCGGTAATGTTGCAGATGTTCTCAATGAGAAGAGAATCGTAGTTCTCAACCTCGAGACCTGTCCTAACGATGTTTCTGTCCGCATTATCGATTTCTTAAGCGGTGTTGCCTATGCAAACGGTGGCGAGATGAAGAGAATCGCAGGCAGAGCATATATCATCACACCGTACAACGTTCCCCTCACGGGTGAGCTCCTTGACGGCTTTGACCATTCAGGTTATTAATTAAATTTATTTAAAACATTAAGCAGTTTAAAATACAGGAGGATAAGCCTATGTTAACACCGGCAAAAATCAAGAATCA
>JAZNCK010000109.1:0-2234 GCA_045587505.1 Acutalibacteraceae bacterium | reverse complement strand
AAACCACGGGTATAGTTCAAACTATACGCACCTGTCAATTGCATGGTCTTGAAACCATTGATATACAAGGATTTCAAAGGCTCTATTTTTCTAATTTTAGTTTTGTCAATGCATAAAAATCGCTCGGTTGTGCCGGGGCTTGAATGAAAAAGTAAACGCAACCCCAAACACAAAAAATTAAAAAATATTGCTGAAATATCTGTTCAGAGCAGAAAAATATGATATAATGCATATGAAACCTGCTGTAAACAGGCAAAAACAGGTATAACAAAAAGACCGGTTGTGATGTGTGTTTGAAAAAGTAATTGCAACCGGCTGGAATGTGTATTTGTGTTTGGTTACTGTCTGTTCAAGCGATAGTTACTTTTTAAGCAAAGAAGGTTTCAACAGGACATCATCTGGCGGGATGATGTCCATTTTTAATAGCTCCATGAGCCAGAGCATATCGTCATCACCCTCGTTTACGGTTTCGTACGGACAACGCCCGTGAAGACTCGGTCTTTTTGTGCTGTTGATGTGGTTCATCAGCAAATCCATATCCTCTTGCGTGAATGATTCAAGGCTTGTTCCTTTCGGTATGACATAGCGTATGTATTCGTGATTCTTCTCAAGCTCTCCCTTTTGCCACGATGCCATGGGGTCACAATAAAACATCATACAGCGTTGTTCGCCCGTGCAGGTGTATTCCAATTCCTCAACACGTTTGAACTCCGAACCGTTGTCTGTAAGTATTACGGGAAACAAATTCTGAAACACTTCAAGATCAAGAATATCGGTAAGAAAATCAAAAACATCAATTACAGCCGAAGCTGTATTTTCAGGTAAAAGAAAGAGGAGCATAATGTCATATTTCAGCATAAGCATCGTAAGAATAACGGGACCTTTTTCTTTTTTACCCTTGACGGTATCCATCTGAACAACGGGACAATTCGGATTATCAAGCATAAATTTCTGAAACTCATCATAACCTCTGCCGATACGGTACTGTTGTTGCTTTTCGTTGGTATTCTTGGGTTTGCGGCGTTTCTTGTATGCAACCTTTCTTCGCAAATCAATGTTCTTTACGGATAAAATGCCGTCATCAATGTAGTTGTAAATACTTCTTAACGAAACCGAAAGTTCGTTTTTGTGATGCTCATAAATATGAGCAAGAGGCTGACCTTTTCTGATTCCTTTTTCAAGAACAGAATTAAGTATTTCTATCTCTTTTTCGTCAATACGGACACCTTTTCTTGATAAGGATAAGCGTTCATCAGATTGAGCCTGAGCAAACTTTGCCGAGTAGATATATCTGTTTTTAAAACAGTCACGGCGATAAGAACAGTGGTTGCAGACATACGGCGGATAGTTGATTTTTTCGCATTTGTAGGGCTTGTAGCTTGTGCAGCTGTCACGGCAGTCATAGCTGCGGCAGCGAATGCAATATGTACCGCAAAAAGCATCACCGCACACGTGTTTTTTCTTGCAAGTACGGGAGTAACGGCAATCGTTTCCGAGAAAAAACGAACCACGGATAAACTCACGGTTGTTCTTTACTTCTCTTGAAACAGTCGAGGGACTTTTGCCCAATTTCAATGCAATTTCTTTGAATGTTTTTCCGGAGCTGAGTCCGTATTCAATAGCAATTCTGTCTGTTAAATCAAGTCGGTTACTTAACATAATTTACTCCTTCCTCAGACAGTAACCAACTGAATTTTACAACGTCTTTTTGCAAAAGTAAATGCAACCAAATTTACTGTTTTTGCCCTTAAAAGTTGCGTTTACTTTTTCATTTAACAATTTAATATGTTACTTAAAAAAGTTACCATTCACAAGTATTACAGCTTTTTGACTGAGCAGTCATATGAAGTTGAGAGTACGATAACACGAATTGTCGGCAAAAACGAATCCGGCAAAACGGCTTTGCTTGAAGCATTGGCCAAATCAAACTACTTCGAGGACAATACGGAATTCAAATTTGATAAGGACTTGGATTATCCTCGTAGTGAGCTGACCAAAGTGCGCAACGAAAACCCTGCCGTACTGACTTGTGAGTATGAACTGTCTGACGCTATCATCAAGAGAGTAGAAGATGATTTTGCAGAAGGCATTGTTGCTGGAAAAACATTTTCTGTAACGTCGTACTAATATGAGCGAAAATAGAGAGATAAGATTTCGTTATATTTTCCCAGAAGGTTATAACCCCATATATTGTAACGGAGCATATGGTGGCATATCACCTCATGGTGAAATTG
>JAZNCK010000108.1:0-16909 GCA_045587505.1 Acutalibacteraceae bacterium | reverse complement strand
TTTCTTGGGCAGCTGAGCACGTTGTAGGCGTAGCACAGGGTGTTTCAGAAGATATCATTATGGATCTTCGCGCAAACTTCGAAGGCGAGTGTTCAGAGGTTGGTATGTACCTTGCAATGGCAAGAGTAGCACACCGCGAAGGCTATCCGGAAATCGGTCTCTATTGGGAAAAGGCAGCTTACGAAGAGGCAGAGCACGCAGCTAAGTTTGCAGAGCTCCTTGGTGAAGTTGTAACAGATTCAACAAAGAAGAATCTTGAGCTCAGAGTTGCAGCAGAAAACGGTGCAACAGCAGGTAAGTTTGACCTTGCAAAGAGAGCTAAAGAAGCTAACCTCGATGCTATCCACGATACAGTTCATGAAATGGCTCGTGACGAAGCAAGACACGGCAAGGCATTCCAGGGTCTTCTTGAGAGATATTTTGGTTAATCCCCTACCCGTAAATAAACTGACGGAGCAGATGTGCATCTGCTCCGTCTTTTGCTTGTTATAACTTTTACACACAAGTCTTTCAAACACAGGTACGTGTCCGTTCTGAAATTATATAAGCAACTCATAATGCTCAATAAGATTATTCTCAGCGTACTCAACTGTTTTGGCTTCGTACTTGCCGAAAGTGAGGTTTGTTGAAGTGCCGTTGAGTGTAAGAATCGCTGACTTTGATTCCGGGGAGTTATTGAGAAGACGGATAACAAAACTATCACTGCCATAACGTTTTTTCATTGTTACAAGCACTATATCTTTATCGCTGATATCAATATTGAAGTCTGACATATCACCGTCTCTTTCAATCGGGAATACATTACAGGCATATGGCTTCTGGCAGAATTCCGCAGTGAGACGTTCAAGTTCATTCTCATTTGCAACCGTAAGGCGGAAACAGAAGTTACGCTCAGACATATCTATTTTCTTTACAAAGCGGTCAGTCGGAATAAGCTCGCGATCACATATAGGATGCGCACAGTAGGTTGCAGTGCGTATCAAAGACACAGAGAGTTCATTGTCTCTGAACGATGAACCGTATGCAACATCATTGATGAGTGCAAGACATTTTTTACTGTTTCTGACAGCCGAGAAACGCTGGGAAACACATTCTCTGCCATCCATATAAAGAGGCTCTGTGCCAAAGCACGTCTGACCTATATAGTCACCGTCAATCGCTATCGGCAAAGAAAGTTTAATCAGTTTGTTTATATCACCGGCAAAGACATCCACCTTGATATCAATATAAGGATTTGTTTTATAAATATCGTATTCCACACGTATGCGTGTATTGTCCTTTTTGAAGAAGCATTCAACACCCAGATAAATATCTCCGTCTTCGATTATCTGTACAGGTTTCATTCCCTCAAATACGCCGTCGGGAGTCTGCATAAGGGTAAATGGTTCGGGATTCTTACCCATAGCTTCAAGCTGACTGTCATCCATTCCCCACGGGTCAGCGTTATCCTCATACATAAACGGACAGAAAGCCTTACCTTTTATGTATTCTACACCGTCTATTCTGTAAGAATTGAGAAAACCTGTTTTACCGTCAATTTCGACGTGTTTGCCATCCGCATCAAATATAACATCACAATCAGCAGGCAGTTCAGGTTTTATTTCAACGGGCACAAAGTCGGCATAGAGAGAGAACCTTGAAACAGACAGCGGGGCAAGTTTACTGCGGATAACAAAACGTTTACGCCAGTCAAGGTTAAGATTGCTCTCTTCTTTTATAAACTGAACAGGTACTTTGTTGCCGCTTTCATCATATACTCTGAAACTCGAAACAATTTCTTCTGACCAGTTCTGATCTGCAAGTGTAAGTTCACACTCAAACTCTGTTTCCCATTCGTAAGGATGGGGATTGAAAACAAGAATCGGATATTCGCCCTCGGATGCCTTTTTCTGTGCAGACGTCAGTGCGAAATATGCCCTTGCGCGCAATCTGTTAAGACTGAGCATACCGTGCTCGAGCAAACGTATGCCGTTTTCTTCACCTGCTTTGATTGATGTTCCCGGCAGAACATCGTGAAACTGACTGTTAAGTAAATCCTCAACTGCATCATCAAGTTCTTTTTCGGGATATTCTATAAGCCCTCTCATCGCTGCGACCGAACACATCTTTTCTGTAATCGCAAGCATTGATTCAAAAAGAGCGTGACGTGATTTAACTCCCGACATTGATGTGTAACATCCCGGCATGCTGATACGCAGAGATTTATCGTGACGGTTTGCAGGATTGATTCTTGCAAAAAACTCATCAGGAGTTGAGTGCATAACAGGAACTTCCGATTTTTCAATCAACTCGCCTATCTCACGCAGATCTTTTCTTGACGGACCGCCTCCGTGATTTCCGACACCCCAGAGTATCATCATAAAATCATCAGTTTCATCTTCATCATTCATAATACGGTTGATTTTCTCTGTCGCTTTACCGAGTCCTGTATTATACCCGCGTGAATGTACAGCTTTTATTTCGCTGCCATCAAGCCCTTGCCATATAAACTGACCAAAGGGAAGCTCGTCACTTCCCTCCCGACAATAGATGTACCCCTCCTGGCCGCATTTTCTGATAATCTGCACCAGGCCGACAGAATGGCCGAATGCGTCAAGTCCGATTGCAGTTTTAGGAAAAACTCCGAATTTTTCCCGGAAATATCGTTTTCCATGCTGTATCTGACGAACAATACTTTCACCGTTCGGCATATTGACATCAGGCTGCAGATACCAACCGCCCATAATATGCCACTTACCCTTTTTTATCAGCTCTTTGATTCTTGCAAAAAGTGCAGGTGCGTATTCTTCTATATATTTATATAAAGTGACCTCATTGTGGCAGAAGATGTAGTCAAATTCATCAGCAAGATCTGCCGCGGCTTTAAACGTTGAGAGTGCAGAAGCTGCTCCTTCTTCCCACTCCCACTGCCAGATAGGGTCAAGGTGTGCATTACATATAAGATGTACTTCTTTCATAATCACTTTCCTTTCATTCCGTTATCTCTGCCTATATACTATCACAAATATAAACCTATTTCATTACTTTTTTAAAAATAAACATTGTACAACCGAACAAATTACTATATAATAAAATGATAAAGGAGGTTTTAAAATGAAAAAATCACTTATTAAAATCGTTTCGGTAATTCTGAGCATCACACTCGTTTTCACAATCGGATACACAGGTGTTTCGGCAGCTGACAAAAACGACATCACCCAAAAAATTACCGACAACAATTCATTTTCAGGTCAGGTTCCCGATGATACATTCGGCAACCTTTTTGCAGGTATGGAAAGCATCGACTCTTTCGACACTTTCCTCGACAACGTTTTAAAGGTACTTTACAACATACTCAACGTTGTTGTCGAAGTACTCGTTAAATCAATCTGTCTTATTTATCCCGACCCACAAAGCTGGCTCGACATCAATGACCACACAACAGAAACTTTCCTTGAAGGTCGTGATGAGTACAAGACAAGTGCAGGTGCAAGCAATTTCTGGTCACTCGGTTATGCAAGCAAAAGCCTTATCCCCGATGACTTTGAAAGCGGAAAGTATTATCTCGGCAGAGACCTTATGAATAAAAAGGCAGAAGGCATCTACGATGATATGAGAATCCGTGTTGCAGTGCTTGATGATAACAGTGGCGACGGTGCAGTAGTTATCGGTGCAATTGATGCTCTCGGCGTTACTTCAACAGATGTGAGAGCTATCCGTACAGGTGTTCTTAAATATTGTAACGATAAAAACATCGCAGTTTCAAGCATCAACATCACATCCACACATGCTCATTCAGCACTTGATACTCAAGGCGTCAGCACAGAGTTTTTCTACAAGCTTTTTGCAAGTTCGATACACAACCTTATCGGACTCGAAGGTGAACTCCCCTTTATGGAAGCTCCTGCATATTTCAAACAGTATTTTGTAGAGCAGTCAATTATCGCAGTAACCGAGGCTTTTGAAGATATGGAAAGCGGTTCACTTTATTACGATACAATTGATGCAAGTGAATACATAAAGGACAAGAGAGATCTTGTTTCCAAAGAAGATATTCCCGAAATCGCAAGTCTTTACTTTGTTCCTGACAGTGGCAGTGAAGATACTTATCTTGCAGATATTACTTGTCATCCGACATCTTTCAGTGCAAGTAACGGCCTTGTTGCATCTGACTATATTTATTACATTGACCAATACATCCGTCAGCAGGAAGGTGCAAACTTCGTTATGATTCAGGGTGCCGTAGGTCAGCTTACAAGAGACAACATTGACGTTGACACAACAGGTATGGATGAGTATGAGGAAAAAGGTGCAGACACCAAGTTCCTTGGTGAAAAATTCGGTGAATATATTATTTCGGCTGAATATGAAACTGAACTTGAACCAATCATCAATGCGCATCATACAGAGCTTCTCATTACTCCCGAAAACAGCATTCTTGCACTCGCTTGTGAAGTAAACCTCGTTAACAATCAGGTTTATTATACAGAAGACGGTGTTGGCATTATTTCTGAAATCGGTTATGTTGAATTCGGCAACAAAGTCGGCTTTGCACTCTTCCCCGGTGAGCTTTATCCCGAAGTTTTCTGGGGTCACGAGATTATCGGTGACACAACATGGGACGGCTCCGAGTGGGAATATCCTGCACTTAACAATTCCGTTAACGGAGTCGACGTTTTTGCCGTAAGCCTTGCCAATGATGCTCTCGGTTATGTTCTCACAGATGACAACTTCGCATTTATGGGCCACATCATCGGTGACGGGATTGCCGACGAAGTACTTTCAGTAGGAAAACACACAGGCTCATATTTTGTAAGCACATATCTTAATCTTATCGATGAATATGTTAAATAATAATTAAGCAAAAGCTATCGCCTTGCAGAACAGAATCTGCAAGGCGATTTTATATTGCACTTATCTGAACATCCCGGCAAATAATCCGAGGAAGTTTGTAATTATGACACAAAAATACTCAAACAGATTATCAGCCGAAGTGAACTCGGAATCAAAGCAATTTTCAGCATTTGTATCGCTTAGTGTGAATGTTACGTTATCAAGACTTAGATCAACATCCTCACCTGAAAAGAAAAGTTCAATATCCTTTATATTTTTAAGTTTTTTACTTGTGAAGCCGACACCGCCCTCGTTCCCATGAAGATACAATCTGTTGAAATCAAGCGTTATTTCATGCCATTCACCGTCAGCAGGAATTACCGTAGAAATATCCTTTGTCCCGTTAACTGCGGGGGCGTGCCACATCGTTGAATCCTTTAACATTCTTACCTTGTCAAGTCGCACGGAGTTTTCACCGTTGTTTCTGACATAAAAAGACATCGTACCGTAGTCACTGTAATTAGTATCCGTATCCCAGAAAGGGCTGTTGCTGATGCCTTCTTTGTAAGTAAGAAGAGGTTTGACCGTAAAATCTTTCTTACCCTCTGATGTAATATTTATACCGTTTTTACCCTCGTAAGCATCTGCAGAAGAGAACGTCAGGATAGCATCGTCAGCCACCCATGCCGGGTAATATGCACTGTCTGTATCGCTCATTGTGTGCCAGACCGTTTCGTTTTCACAATCAGCCCAACGCTTATCTGTCCAGTAATGTTTACCAACAGATTTCTGTGTTACGAAAATGCTTACAGGTAATGGAGCCTCATCTTTATATGCACAGGCAAGGTTTGCTCGTCCGTTACCCATACAGTAGGCATATGAAACGGAAGCGGGATTTTTAATATTGTCGTTCCATACCTTGACAGTATTGTCTGAAACAATCTTCGCCTCTGCATCAAGGTAAATACCATCTTCACCACAGATTGCAAAGCCATAAAGCTTATCGCCATTTACAACGAGTCCGTCACCAACATTTTTAAGAGTTACAAAAACTTCTGAATCTACAATTTCGACATTGTCTACGGTTGCTGCAGTAAATGTATCGAACTTGCCGTAAACCATACCCTTTGCGCACAGTGCCATTCTTTCACCGACTTCCTTTTTGCATTCAGGATGAATAACACCTGCAAAAGGAAGGTACGTTATCGGAATATCGTAGATTGGAAAAGTTGCCCTTGATTCGGGATGTTCCGCCTGAATATTTGAGAAATCAATATTTCTGTCAGGAAGCACCATTCCGTCCTCTGTATAGAAATACTCGGCAAGATTTGTATAAATAATCGGAAAGAGCCCTTTCCTGTAATTAAAAACATCAGTATAAAGAGACTGCATAACATCAAATGCTGTCTCATAATACTCACGATGGTAACCAATGTCGCTTTCACCCTGATACCATAGCATTCCGGTCGGCCGGAAGTTGCACAGTGCCTCAATTTTATGATTATAGTTAACACCGAGATCGGTATAGACATTCTGTGTCTGAGGCGACCAATCTGCACTTTCCTTGTAAATATCGAGGTGTTCAAGCATAGCTTTGTATTCGCTGTCAGAATCTGCAGCCTCGCGTGAAATCCAGCTTGCAATTGCCGAACCGCCCAGAGAAGCATTGAGAATACCGACAGGCATATTCAGTTCACGAAGCATCTCGTCAGCAAAGTGGAATGCAACCGCACTCATATTGTAAATAAATTCATTCTGTCCGTCCACCCAGATTGCACCTGCAATATCCTTCTGAGGTTCATCGGGCACAAATCCTATTTCAGAGTAGCTGTTGACATACGGCGGAACCATAAGAACACGAAGCCACTTACTGTACCTTATGCCGTTTGTGAAATCCACAAGTCCGTGCTTATCCTGACCGAGTGGATACTGCATATTACTCTGTCCGCTTGCGAGCCAGAGTTCGCCGAAAACTATTCTTTCCAGAGTGTCAAAGGTTTTACCATCTTGCTTTACGGTAATTGTATATTCCGTAAAACTTCCTGACGGGGCTTTAAACGAAACATTAAACGTACCGTCAGCTTTTGTGATAGCTTCACTGCTTACAACAGTCTTGATTACAGAATTCTCAAGTGTTGCAGAAATCACACTGCCCGGTTTTGCAACACCTGCAAGCACAGCATCTTCATTCTGTTGAAAAAGCATTCCGTCGCCATAGACCGTATAGAGCCTTGTGACCGAATCCTGTGCAACTGAAAAAGGCATACAGGAAAAAGCTAAAATTAAAGCAAAAAGAACGCATAGAAGTTTTTTCATAATCATTCTCCTTTATATAAGTTTTTTAACTCTGTCACACCATACCTGCATTGAGAAATTGGCTTCTATTTCATTCTTCGCAATCAGGATTTCTTCTTGTGCCTCGGGTGAATTAACATCTTCAATTGTTTCGGAAAGCACCCTTGTATAGTCAGAGACATCCTCACTTCTGAAGTACCTTATTGTGCTCACTTTATCAGTCACAAGCTGAGGTATGTCGCTTGCTATTGCCAAGCAACCACAGTACATTGCTTCAAATACCGAAAAAGGCAGTCCCTCTGACCTTGACGGACTTAAGAATATATCGGTATTGTGAAAATACGTACCGATATTCTCTGTCGGAGGCAAAACGATTAACCACTCGGGCTGCTTACCAAAATGCTTTTTAATCTCTTCCTCAAGTTCTTCAGCATGTGATGCAACAACAACATAAAGCGTAACGTCGTACTTTCCGTTAAGTCTTTTAAACGCTTCAAATGTGAGATCTACACCTTTTACCCTACAGTTATAACCCATGGTCAGACAAGAAATTTTTTCTGTTCTTTCAAACGGATCAATCTTCGACAGACGGTCAAAAGAAATTGAATTTTCCAGAATATCTACTTTACGGTTAGAAAATTTTTTTGATACATCGTCCGCAACAGTCTGACTTACTCCGACAAAAATATCATTTTTATATATCATCTTACGTATTTTATGACTTACACCGGAAGCTGAATATATACAGTGAAAAAAACGTACAACAGGAATCGACGGACAGAAAACCCGCATTATTATATCCATATAAAGATCGTTAAAGTGTCTGAAAATCTTTCTTACTTTATGCGTCTTTACAATTCTTTTTAAAAGTGAAATGTTTTTCACAAAGCTGTCTGTCTGGATATATACGGTTGCGCCGTCACGCCTAAGCTCCTCTATCCACTCCTTAGCATTTGTGGAAAGTGCCCTGTACGGAAAGAGATAGACCTGTTCTACACCGTCCTTTTGAATATCTTTTCTTAAAAATTCAAGTGAATTTATAAAACCGCCTTTATATGCTGCAGCATAGTTGCAAATGTGCAAAACACCAAAATTCATACACATAACTCCAAAGAAAATTTTTACCATTTAAAGATAACACATCAAAAGAATAAAGTCAATTTTCAAACAATAATTCTGTTTTAAAGCTAATTTTCGCTTTTTTTATTGACTTTTTGTTATTTTATGGTTATTATATACATAAGCAATAGTGATTGTGTAAAAATTTTATGCAATTACCCTACTATATGTTTAATTTTTAAAAAAAGGATGATGAGTATGGCCAGAACGAAATTCCCGTTACTTTTAGTTGACAACAAAAACATTATGTCTGTAATTAACGAAGGTGAGTTTAAATTCAGCCCACTCACCTTCGAAGACGCTAAATCAATTATTGATATGCACGATGAGGATGATGTTATAAATCTCTTCTCCGGTCACAGCCTTGAGGAAATTGTCTTTAATTACCTCGATGTTGAAGACAGAAACTTTGAGTACGGACATATTAATAATATGATTGTCGGACAGGATGCAATAGCAATCAAGCTCTACATCACGCCCTCGGAGACACAGCCGATTATCACAACAGAAAACGGAGCAATGGCAAAGAAAATCCAGAATATATATGTAACTTGCCAGCTTGTTACAAGACTAAAATAATCTGACAAAGAAGGAGCAGTCAGCACTGACTGCTCCTTAATCTTATCTTGCTATCAATTCTCTTATATCATCCTCAGCGGTCATAAGGTCATCAATGATCATTCGCTGATATTTCGTGAACTTCTTGTGATCGCAGGAGCGTGACCACAGGCTCATCGGTACTCCGACCTTATTCATATGATACTTGGCAGTTTGGGGATACGCAAGAACCTCAAGGAAAGCGCAAAGACAGAGGAAATTCTGTACAGACTGTGCTTTCTTTTCATCTTTGTCGTAATTGTCGCATAACCATGCATAAAGATCAGGGTGGAAGTTTGCCATAATGCCCGAGAATCCTGCACCACCGTTTTTAAGTGTATAAAGAAGTGTCTGTGAATTAGCGTTATAAAGCTTAATTGAAGTACCCTTAATCTGTTCAAGACGGCGATCAAGCTCATCAGGATCACAGCAGGTGTCCTTTATAAAAGTGAATCTGCCCGTTGAGATACACCAATCAAGAATTTTCTCAGTAAGCAAACGCTTATAAGGATAAGGACATTCATAAATACCGATAGCGATATCCTCAGGAAGCTGTGCAAGAAGTTTTTCCGCATTCTTAATCCACACGTCATCACCGTCATTATGTAAATCAAGACGGTTGCTGACCCATACAATTGCATCAACGCCTGTCTGTGCAATCGCTGTCAGCTCACGCACCTGTGCGTCCATATCATCTGAGTTATGACCTGATGCAACAACAGATACATTCTTACCGCTTGCCTTTACTGTCTCAACAACCGTTGTTGCAATCTTAACTTTCTCTTCAAGTGAAAGATAAATCATTTCACTTGACTGGCAGACTGCAAAAATACCTGTGCAACCGTTTTCGATATACCAATTGGTAATATTTTTAACAGCCTCATAATCAACTGTGTTGTCATCATTATACGGTGTAATCATTGTAGGGAACGTGCCAAAGTTAATGTCTTTCATTTTAAACTACTCCTTTATATTTTATAATATTCTTTATACCATTCAACAAACTTTCCGAGGCCCTCTTCAATTGATGTTGACGGTTTGAAGCCATATTTTTCAATCAGAGGAGTAACGTCAGCATAAGTCTGATAAACATCACCCGGTTGCATTTTAAGAAACTCTTTTTCAGCCTGTTTGCCGAGCTTTTTTTCAAGCGTTTCGATAAAATACATCAATTTTTCCGGCGAGTTGTTTCCTATATTATAAACAATTGCTCTGTCTCCGTTTTCATCCTCATCAGGAGGATTACAGAGCATATTTTCAATTCCGTTTACAATATCGTCAATATAAGTAAAGTCACGGTACATATCACCGTTATTAAAAACTTTGATAGTTTCACCCTTCATAATTTTTTGGGTGAAACTAAAGTAAGCCATATCAGGTCTGCCGTACGGTCCGTAAACAGTAAAAAAGCGCAGTCCTGTTGACGCAATACCGTAAAGGTGGCTGTAGGTGTATGCCATAAGCTCATTTGACTTTTTTGTAGCTGCATAGAGGGAAATGGGCTTGCTCACATCATCATCCGTTGAGAACGGAGTTTTCTGTTGATTTCCGTAAACTGAGCTTGAAGAAGCATAAAGCAGATGTTCAACAGGATTATGTCGACATGCCTCGAGAATATTAAAAAATCCGATAACATTTGAATCCATATACGCCTGCGGATTGTCGATAGAATAGCGCACACCTGCTTGTGCGGCAAGGTTAACAACTATATCAAATTTATTCTCTTTAAAAAGTGTATCAACAGCTTCTTTATCAGCAAGATCACCTTTTATAAATTTAAAAGTATCGTATTTATTTAAAATATCAAGCCTTGCATACTTGAGACCCGTGTCGTAATAATCGTTAATATTGTCAAATCCGACCACTTTTGCGCCCTTCTCAAGCAAATTACGGCTCAGATGAAATCCGATAAAACCTGCAGCACCGGTAACAAGAATTTTTTTGCTTGTATCAAGCATTTTAAAGGAAGCCATACTATTCCTCCATTCACATTCTACCGAGTTCTATTATATTACACACACATCATAAAATCAAGAAAACCTGCAGAAAAACTGCAGGTTTAACGTTACATATTAAACAAAGCAAAATACCATTCCTGTCCGAATGCAACTATTACAAGATATATAATGTAGATAAGCATCAGCAGAATACCCTGCCAACGGTAGAATTTTTTCACAATCACGGTAGGAACAAAAGCTACCAGCGAAACAATAATACACACCGGGAAATCAAGATAAACATTCTGCACGGAAACAGGCATTGAATTGCCGTAAATCAGTGAACATAGCGGAAGAATGAAGGCTACGTCAATTATACTTGCACCGATAACATTACCTACAGACATTGACGGTTGTTTTTTTACAATAGCAACAATTGCAGTCACAAGTTCAGGTAAAGATGTGCCGATTGCAACCAACGTAATACCCAGAATGGACTCTGAAACGCCCCAACTTCTTGCAATTGCACCACTGTAATCTACTATCAACTGTGAACCTACACCGAGACAGCCGGCACCAACCAGTGTTGAAACAATGTTCCTTACAGCTGTTTTTTTGTCTGTCTGTACGGGTTCATCGTCGTCAAGTGAATTACTTTTTGCGCTTCGTACACTTTCGACAATAAAAACAATAAAAAAGACAAACAGCACAAGTGCACCTTTAGTTGACAAGGCACCGAACCGTGTCAATATAATCAAAGCGACCAACACAACACCAAGTAACATAACCTTCGGTGTAAATTTTCTGCGATCAATTTCTTTATTCATAAAAATAAGGCTCAATGCCATTATCAGCGCCGTATTACAAATTACTGAACCGATGGCATTACCGATTGCCAGTGCGACTTTTTCCTGCGACTCAAACACAAAATCACCGACACCGGACATCAGTATTCCGTGTCCCTCAACAGCAGCAACTGTTGAGACAATGATTTCCGGCAACGTAGTTGCCATACTGACAATTGTTGCACCGACAACAAATTTCGGGATTCCCGTTACTTCCGCAACCCACGAAGCACCGTCAACAAACCAGTCTCCGCCCTTGACTATAAGCACAAGACCCGCGATAAAAAATGCATACATAATAAAGGTTTCCATTTCCTCACCTCAGAAACAAACCGACAAGCAGATACTTACATACTGTATATTCTGACACACCGTACATATAATAAGCAGAAAAGGAGTGTACGGATATGCCCGAAATATATCTTCCCGAAAAAATAATTTTCGGCAGAAACCAACTTGAAAAATACCGTCCGGAAAGTTGTGAACACGCTATACTTATCTGTGACAGCGATATTTTTCTGAATCGGGATTTTCTTGAAAAAATCAGAGTCGGAATCACGAAGATGATATCACAGGTAAGTATAGTTGTCAACCACGATATTCACGAGTTATACAATGCCGCATCAGATATATACTTCAAAAAAGAAGCGGACCTCATCATTGCTGCAGGCAGTGCAGCTTCAATTGATTGCGGAATGCTTCTTTCACACGAAAGCAAAGTAAAATTTACGGCTATCCCATGCTGCAGTGCGTGTGCGATGACAGATTTTGAGCACGGAGAATACACCACCTACCGTCATTCTCCGGATACGGTTATCCTTGACCCTGATACTATCAGCAATGTCGCATCAGATACTGTTGCCTATGACGGAATGGCCTGCTTTTCATACGCAATAGACGCTATAGAAAAAAGTGATAACATCATAACAAAATCATTAGCCATGCAAGGAGCAGTTGGTATTATAAACAATATTATCTCTGCTTGCCGAGGAGATATTCAGTCACTTGAAAGACTTATGTACGCAATGTATTTCGCCGTTGTTGCTCACCGTAACGTTACTGACCTTAATGATTCCTGTCTGAATAAAATAAGCAGATTTTTCGCCGGTTTCGGTTACCCGAAAACTGCAGTATGCGGTGTAGTCATACCTAATGTTATGGAAAACAACGAATTCGCATTAAAGGAAAGTCTGTTTGAAATCGCAAAACAAACAGGGATTTCGCACGAAGATGATGACCCGGATTTTGCCGTCAGCAGGATGATTGATGCGGTGAGGAAAATTCAGGCATCACTCGGTATTCCGCGGGCAATTTCAGGATTCGGACTTAATGAGAACGAATATCTTAACAAAAAAAGTATTACCACTGTATCCGATGATTTACTTGACCTTTGCTATTACGGCAGCTTCAAATTTATGAAATTGTAAATTTATCAGCACCGAATTATGTGTATAAAGTGTTTTCGCTTAATATATAAATACAGAATATATGTTGAAACCAACTACAACAGATACAAAAAGACCGACAGAAATTCTGCCGGTCTTAATTTGTTTGGATTTAACGATACATCAGGATCAATACCAGATCCAGCCGAAGAGGACAATAACAATAATCCACTGCCACCAGGAATACTTGACTTCAACATTACAGGTATCTGTTACAGTATTGCCGTAATCGTCTGTTACGGTTACTGTGATTGTTGCATTACCCTTACCTGTTGCCGTTACGTTTCCGTTTGAATCAACTCTTGCAACGGACTCATCTGATGAACTGTAAGAAACAGTGTACTTCACACCTGCATCAGCATTGACTGACGGAGTGATGGTTGTTGAGTCTTTGTAGTTCATAGAGATGTTGTTGATTGAAACGGAATTTACTTTGCCTTGTTTTACTATTGCAAAATTACAAAAATGATTAACTTCAAACACGAAAAATCCATTTTCACAAACAGCATTTATAATTTCCCATCCATCGTCGGTTTCTTTTAGTACGGTAGAATTTTCATAAGAATATCCGTCAGGAACAGGTATTTTAACGGTTACTCTACCATTGGGTTGAACTTCTTTATCATTCTTAACAAAACTAATATTATAGAGAACATAATCATCAAAACCATAATTTTCTCTATTTAAAGTAATATTTAAAACCTCATCGTTATGAATTCTAAACACTTGAAGTACCGTTTTTGAATCAACAGCATTATTAGCATCTGTAACAGTTACCCCATTTATGGTTGTAGATTCCTTCTGCTTGGGAGAATGAATTGTAATATATGGTTTATTAACACTATTACACAATTCAACAGTTTGCATTGTGTATGAAGACATCTTCTGGAACACAAACAGTCCCTCAAGAGTTGCACCGATGAAACCTGTTGCGAGCTTAAACGCACCTTCAGCAATACCGCAAACAGTTTCAACTGCTCCCTCAAAACTAATACCCGCACTATCGTAAATGTTTTTAGCGTTAATTGTTAATGCCGATGCAGCTTCACCGTAACCGGCTTCAAGAGCAGTTTGTGAAACACTCAAAGCTATGTTGTGAAACCCCTTCATAAACACTTCCATCATCGTGTCGCTGTTAATTGCTTGTTCAACAACATTCTGAGCAATCGCATCTATTTCAACACCATTAACAACCAAGTCTATTGCAGTTTCGGCTGCTAACATCATGTAGTCAACAGAATTATATATAAATGCTCCCGGTGACTGTGCATAGTTATTGGAAATTGTAAAATAACCACCATTTGGGATATCTATACTTATGTGAGTTTTGACTGAATGCATATGATTAGTATAACTTATCGGTTTGTTTAATTCAGCAACCAGGAAAACTAAAGCTTTTCCTGTATCGTATAAACTTTGAATATCCTCATATTTAGCAATTTTGTGACTTTCTATCCATTTTCCTGTGCTATCAAACACATCGACTGAACCATGCATATATGATTCGTTATAGACATCAAAGCTTACATGATAGCCGTCGGTTTTAGCATATGAAGAATACGAGTTAACATATAGATTATTGCAATTATATATGTTTGTCTGAGTTTTTCTGTCACCTAAAACATCAGGGTAAAATGATGGCACATTGTCCGCCATATAGCTTATATTGCTAACTAAAGTTTCACCAACAGTAATCGTTAAAACAACATTTGCACCTGAATCCATATCAGTTATTGTTAAAGAACTTTTACCCTTTTTTAACCCGATTATGTCTATTTCATATCTAAAATAATCACCTTTGTAGCTGTTCATAGCATACGGTGATGTAACATCAATAACCTCCCCGTTACCTATTACAATAGCCGGTTTTTTCCAATCCTTAACAATACTTCCGTTTTTACAAAGAGCAACTTCAAGTGTGATACTTTCGCCAACTCTTGTTGAGCAATCCGCATCAGTAGAGCAAACTCGTAAATAGTACTCATTGGGATAAACGGTAACATCCCAACTCTGTGTAGCTCCGTTAGATGCAGTCACCGTAATAGTCACATTTCCTTTGGTTAACGCTGTGATTTCCGGTTCCATAAAATACTGACCGTCACTGAATTTTGAATAATTACATCCAATGATTCTCAAGATACTTTCATCGCTGCTGGACCATGTAAGTTCTTTTGAAATATCAGAAATTTTGTTTGAATCAAAAGTAACCATTCCCATACTAACATATGAATCAGAGCCTTCTCTGGAAATCCTGTTTTCACCAATATATGTACAATAGCTGTAATCATTATATGCGTTTATTGTAATAGTGTTGTTGCCACTTGAAGGCTGATCGCTGTTAGAGTTGAAATGAATCGTAGCATTGAATAAACGGTCATTATAAGAACCGATTGAAATTTTAGACCATTGTTCTTGTGTGCCGGTATAATAGACATTGGTAAGGTTATTGCAACCAAAAAATGCCCATTCGCCTATGGTTGTAACGCCTTTACCTATTGTTACTGTTGATAATCCATTACAATCTCCAAAGGCTCCCATGCCAATAGTTGTAACACTATCAGGAATCAATATGCTTGTTATTGAGTCACAATTATGAAATGCCGTATCACCAATACTTATTACATTGTTAGGAATGGTTACACTCTTAAGAAAATAACAATTTTCAAATGCGTCATAACTTATTGATTCCACACTGTTAGGTATAACATAATGTGTTCTTTTATTGCCTTTTGGATATTTAATTAACATAGTCCTATTTTTATTAAAAAGCACTCCAAAACTGTCATTAGAATATATTGAGTTTGCTTTATCAACCGTTATGCTTTCAATATTGCTACAATTGCGGAAGACATCATCACCAATATATGTGACGCTATATGGTATGTTAATGCTTTTAAGTCCATGACAAGCATAAAATGCCCAACCTTCAATCGTTGTAACACTATTGGGAATTATTATATTATTAAGACTATCGCAGTAATAGAATGCACCATTACCCAGTATTGTTACACTATTGGGTAGCGTTACATTTGTAAGACTATGACAACAGCAAAACGCATCTTTTCCAATAATACTAACTCCATATGGAATTGATACATTTACAAGTTTTTCACAATATGTAAAAGAATAATCCCCAATACTTCTTATACCTTTATTGATAGTAACCTTAGTTATAGATTCACGAACAGAATGCCACGGAACATTCGATGAAGAAGAATAATCCTTCATAGCACCGCTACCGCTGATAACAAGTTCGCCATCATCATAAAGAGTCCATGTTACATTGTCACCACATTCACCGCTGTAGGTTGCGGCACTTGCGTTTGTGTTGAAATTGAGCCAGTCAAGGTTCAACTCCAAACCGACTAAGCCGCTTAATGGAGCAGCAGTCAATACCATAACCACCACCATAAGTGAAGCAAAAATACGTTTTAGTGTTTTTTTCATTTTACCATCTCCAAAATAAAAAAGTGTGTGCTAACCGAAGCTACACACACTGAAAAATGCGGACTTCGATTTGCTACCACACAAAATTCATCACTACATACGCAAGAGATGCAAATATAAGAAGTCCGCACTTTTGCCATAAAAAAATGTCACTCCTGCATACATAACTATATTGAATTTTGTGTGATAGCAATAGTATATCACTGCTTTTACAGTTTGTAAACAAAAAATAAACCGTAGCAATTAAGCTACGGTTTTAAGTCTATATAGGTTACGCACCTTCAAAACTGAACAAAGACATGTTAGTAAGTACTGAGTCTAGCTTTTCGCTTTCTTACCTTGCCAATAATTTCTTATGGTCAAGCCCTCGACCTATTAGTACTGCCCAGCTGAAAGTATCACTACTCTTACA
>JAZNCK010000107.1:0-3695 GCA_045587505.1 Acutalibacteraceae bacterium | reverse complement strand
ACAGGACACGTCCAGCACACGGCACCGTTTGCAGGTGGTGGCGGAGGTCCTGCAGGCTGGGGCGGTGCGATGATAATTGTACCTTATCATTTCTACCGTCATTACGGAGATATTCAGGCCTTGCGTGACGTTTATCCAAATATGGCAAAGTTTGTTGAGTACATGGAATCACGTTGTGAAAACGGACTTGTTGTACGTGAAGAAAAAGACGGTTGGTGTCTTGGTGATTGGTGCACTCCCGAAAGAGTGTCCATTCCTGAACCGATTGTCAATACGACACTTTTTATAATTCAGCTGAAAATGCTTGTTTATCTTTGTCAAGCAATTGATGTTGATTACTCTGATTATGAAAGATTTATAGCAGTGCATACCGAAGCGGTCAGACGTGAATATGCCGACGGTGACGGTAGCTTCATAAAGTGTCTGCAGGGTGCTGATGCCTTTGCAGCGGAATGCGGAGCAGGGGATGAGAGAACTGTTGCAAACCTTGTTGAAAAATATACGGCTCTCGGTGAATTTGATACAGGTATTTTCGGCACATACAGTCTGCTGAATGTCTTATACCGGTCAGGTAACGGTGAACTTGCAACACAGTTACTTGCAAATAAAAACACTGTTTCTTTTGAAACAATGCGGAAAGCAGGTGCATCAACAATCTGGGAAAACTGGAATGCAGAATCGTCACACTCACACCCGATGTTCGGTGCAAGCACACTCTATTTATTCAGAGAAATTCTCGGTATAAAGCAGACGGAGACTTCTGTAAGATTTGACGAAGTTGTAATCGAGCCCGTGTTTGCAGAGTGCCTTGACTATGCTAAAGGTCATATCACAACTCCGCATGGCGAAATTTCTGTAAGCTGGAAGCGTAACGGCGAAAAAACAGATATCATAATAAATATCTGTGAAGGTGTTACTGCGTCATTCAGATTTAATTCAGTTTCGATACCTCTTAATGCAGGTGAAAACGTCCTTGAAGTGTGAGTTATGTTTGCTTGATTATGCTCAAATTCTTTCTCTTTGAATATTGACATTACTTTGCCGTAATGTTAAAATCTCTGTGGAAAAATTTAAAAAATAGGAGATATTAAAATGAGTATTCTGGATTTAGATGTAATTAAAGGCTTTGTACGTGTATGCGACGACGGCTATTCAGAGGGTTGGCACGAAAGAAACGGCGGCAACCTCTCATACCGTATGACAGCAGAAGAAGTTGAGGCTTGCAAGCCGTATTTTACCTTCGACAGACCGTGGGTTAATATGGGTGTTCAGGCTGACAACCTTAAAAACGAATATTTTATGGTAACAGGCACGGGTAAGTTCTTCCGTAATGCAATCCTCGATCCCGCTGCTAATATCTGTATTGTTGAAATTAACGATGCAGGCGACAGCTACCGTATTGTATGGGGTCTTGTAAACGGCGGCGGTCCGACAAGTGAATTCCCGACACATTTTATGAACCACAGTGTTCGTGTTGCTGCAACAGACGGCAAGTGCCGTGTTATCTATCACGCACATCCTGTTAATATTATCGCTCTTACATTTGTTCTTCCTCTCACATCAGAGGCTTTTTCAAAGGTTCTCTGGCAGAGTATGACAGAGTGCCCCATCATCTTCCCGAACGGTGTTGGTGTTGTTGAGTGGATGATTCCCGGTGGTGCTGAGATTGCACACAGAACCTGCGAACTTCTCAAGACTTACGATGCAGTTGTATGGGCTCATCACGGTCTTTTTGTTTCGGGAGATACATTTGATAACGCTTACGGTCTTATGCACACAATCGAAAAATCAGCAGAGATTTACTGCAGAATTCTTTCTCTCGGTATGCCTATCCGCCAGACTATCAATGACGAAGGACTTGTTGATGTTGCTGCTGCTTACGGTCAGAAGCTTAATGCTGACCTGTTAAAATAATTTAGACAAAATAGCGAAAATGTCTATTTACATTCGTTATTTTGCAATATATAATACTTACAATATTGTTAAATGCGATGAAGATATTAAGTCTTTTCGG
Source organism: Acutalibacteraceae bacterium (assembly GCA_045587505.1). Classification (GTDB taxonomy): domain Bacteria; phylum Bacillota; class Clostridia; order Oscillospirales; family Acutalibacteraceae; genus CAG-488. Next base: position 1,681 of record JAZNCK010000107.1, on the reverse strand, counting down.
GACTTTTTCAGAGAGCCGACGGTTGGTGTGAGTCGGTAAATGAACGATTTGGCTGTCTCGTATCTGAGTATGATTCCCTAACCGTATTTTTACTGCATAAGGAATCACGGCAAGCACCGTTATCATAGCTTAGGATTTGCAAGAATCCGAAGAGTGGCCGTTTTCGGCAATCCGGGTGGTACCACGGTAAATTAGTTTATCGTCCCTGAAGCACAGTGTGTTTCAGGGATTTTTTATTGATTATCTGATTCTTAGGTTTAAGGAGAATATTTATGAGAAAGATTCGTGTATCTGACATTACTTTAAGAGAAGGCGTAAACTCAGCAGAGCATTCTTTGAGTTTTAAAGAGAAAATCGAAATGGCGAAACTAATGGATAAACTCCATTACGACAGCATCGAAATGCCTGAAATTAAAAATATTTCCACAGATGTTCTCTTGGTTAAAACAATCGCTTCCCTTGTAAAGCACACAGAGGTTGTTGTTCCTGTAGGTCTTACTGCAGAAAGTGTAGAAGCAGCGTGGAACAGTGTGAAATCTGCACGGAAACCTGCACTTAAAGTGAGCGTTCCCGTTTCAGCAGTGCAGATGGAATACAAGTGCGGCAAAAAGCCTCCGGTTGTAAAAGAAATGGTAGCTTCACTCGTAGCTGAGTGTAAGAAATATACCGATAATATTGAGTTTTCTGCAGAAGACGCAATGCGTGCAGAAAAGGATTTCCTCTATTCAATTATTTCATCTGTTGCACAAGCAGGTGCAACACGTGTTACTGTATGTGATTCTGAGGGAACAATGATGCCGTCTGAGATTGAATCTTTTATCAAGGATTTGTACGAAAACGTACCGGCACTTTCAGACATTATTGTTTCTGTTGAAATCAGTGATAATATGAATATGGCTGTTGCGAGTGCATTCGCTGCTGTCGGAGCCGGTGCAGGTGAAATCAAGACGGTTGCTGACGGATTCTGTTTCCCGACAGTTGAAAGTGTAATGAAGGTATTCAAGTTAAGAGGTGACTCAGCGGGTGTTCAGAGCAAAATCAGAACAACTGAGCTTTCACGTGTTATCGGACAGATGCAGAGAATGATCAGCACAACTAAGAGTGAAAATTCACCATTCGATAACGGTGTCAATGAGTCTGATGATTCACTCACACTTGATAAAAATGACGACATTTCAGTGGTTATCAAAGCGATTCAGAAAATCGGATACGATCTTTCGGAAGAAGATAATTCAAAGGTTTACGATGCGTTCAAACGTGTTGCTGCCAAGAAAGACTTTGTAGGTACAAAGGAGCTTGAGGCGATTATCGCTTCAACCGCACTCCAGGTGCCGTCAACATATACAATTGAAAGTTATGTTATCAACAGCGGTAATGTGATTACTGCTACCGCTAATATCAAACTTGTCAAGGATGGCGAAGCAATCAGCGGTGTAAGCGTCGGCGACGGTCCTATTGACGCTGCATTCCTTGCGATTGAACACATTGTCGGACACCATTACGAGCTCGACGATTTTCAGATACAGTCTGTTACCGAGGGTCATGAGGCTATGGGTAACGCACTCGTCAGACTTCGCAGTGGCGGAAAGATATATTCCGGAAACGGTATTTCCACGGACATAATAGGTGCAAGTATAAGAGCGTACATAAGCGCACTCAATAAAATAATCTATGAGGAGGC
>JAZNCK010000106.1:0-28156 GCA_045587505.1 Acutalibacteraceae bacterium | reverse complement strand
GACGGAACAAACACCATTGTAATTCCTGAAACCACACCGGAAAGCGTTGTCGGAAAAATCACATCCTTAAGAACAAGAAACTTATTAGCACCAAGGTCCTGCGCAGCTTCGACAAGACTGTTATCAAGTTTTGTCATTACGGTATAAATCGGAAGAATCATATACGGAAGAAAATTATAAACCATACCGAGAATTACAGCACCGGAAGTGTTAATCATATGAAACGGTCCGATACCGATTTTTTCAAGCAATGAGTTTATAACGCCGTTATCCTCAAGCAGAGTCATCCATGAATACGTTCTGAGCAGGAAATTCATCCACATCGGAACCATTACGAGCATAATCATTGTACTTTGTACTCTGGCTTTAGACTGAGCAATAATATACGCCACCGGATAAGCAATCAAAAGGCAAATCAGCGTAGCCACAATTCCGTACCAGATAGAACGTAGAAACGTAGTGGTGTAATCACCCAGACGAAGAATATTATCGAATGTAAAGGCACCATTGGCATCAGTAAATGCATAATACAAAACCATTACCAACGGTACAACTATAAATATAGCTGACCAGACAATGTGCGGTGATGCGCACAATTTCTGAGCAAGAGCAGACTTTTTCTTCATAGTTTACTCCTCCTCAACAATATCTGAAAGATGCTCCAATTCGTCGCTGAAAGAGCTGTAATCACCATACATACCTGAGTATTTTGATTTCTTCATAATATGGATAGCATCAGGCTCGATATCAAGACCGATTTTTTTACCGACAGGTTCATAGTCAGTTGTCTGGATCATCCACTTGAAACCACCGATATCCACGATAATTTCGAAATGAACGCCCTTGAAAGTTACTGAAGTTACTTCACCTGTAAGAATACCCTTTTCAACCGGAACAATATCAACATCTTCCGGACGTACAACAACGTCAACCGACTCACCGCTTCCGAAGCCTTTGTCAAGACACTGGAACTGTGCACCTGAGAAAGAGCACTTAAAGTCCTCAAGCATCTTACCGTCAAGGATATTACTCTCACCGATGAAATCAGCAACAAATGCATTTTTCGGTTCATTGTAAACGTCCTGCGGTGTGCCGATCTGCTGAATAACTCCTCCGTCCATTACAACAACAGTATCAGACATCGAAAGAGCCTCTTCCTGATCGTGAGTAACATATATAAAAGTGATACCAAGACGCTGCTGAATATTTTTCAGCTCAACCTGCATATCCTTACGGAGTTTAAGGTCGAGAGCGCCAAGAGGCTCGTCAAGCAAAAGAACTCTCGGTTTAACAGCAAGAGCACGGGCAATTGCTACACGCTGCTGCTGACCGCCTGAAAGTGAATTAATGTTTCGTCTCTCAAAACCGCTGAGATTGACAAGAGCAAGCATTTCAGTGACAGTCTCTTTTATTTCTTTTTCTTTCATCTTCTTGATACGCAGACCAAAAGCTATATTCTCGTAAACATTTAGATGAGGAAAAAGAGCATAACGCTGAAAAATGGTGTTCACCTGTCTCTTATGAGGCGGCACACCATTGATAACCTTATCTTCGAATATAACTTCTCCGCTGTCAGGCTCAAGGAAACCGGCAATAATGCGCAATGTTGTAGTCTTACCGCAACCCGAAGGACCCAAAAGTGTTATAAATTCTTTATCACGAATATACATGCTCAGATTTTCAAGTATCTGTGCTTCTCCGAGCTTAATGGAGATGTTTTTGAGATCAATAATAACGTTCTTTTCCAATTATGCAACCCCTCTCCTGCAGAAAAAATATAAGCTTCTGCCGATAGTATTGTAAAACACTTCACCGTAATAAAACTATACTTTATTATTCTATAATATAGTGCAATATTTCGCAATTGTCAACATTTTTTTGCAAAAAATCACTACAAAACCGACAGAAAATCAAGACAATTCAAAGTATACTCTGTTTTTCTTCGATATACTTCGATTTACTCATTTTTACTCGTTTTTCGTAAGCTGATGATTTTAAAAAAAATATTGCGGTATCAGACAAAAACCGATACCGCATAAACTTAATTACTTCCACCCGTCAACAAGCTCATTAAGACATTCATCATAAATCGAGAAGAATTTGTTGACAATTTCTTTATCCTTTTTGTTTCCGCGCACACCCATGGCCATAATGCAATCTTCTTTATAAGTGATTGCTGAAAGGAGAACAAAGGGCTTATACTTTACTGCACCGCTCATAAAACCATAAATCGGCTCATGACCGCAGATTGAAGTTCCGACAGGGTCAATCATACCGATGTTACTCATCGCAAGGTGCGGATTCGCATAACCAATCTTAACTGCGAGTTCACCGATTACGTGAGGCAAGGTATATCCGAAGTTAAGAAGCGGTAAACCGTAGAGACCCATATACCTGTCCTGCTTGAATTTATTGGTACTTTCCGCAACAAGGTCAAGAGTTTCAAAAATATCCTTACCAAGATGAGGAATGTTACACTGCATCCACGCAGTATGGTTGGTAAGACCGACAGTTTCAATGTCCTTTATGTACCTTCTGAGGTCGATTGCACCGGCAATTGTAAGGCTGTCATTTTTATCAAACTTTGCAAGTCTGTATACACTTTCATAATATGCAGTCATAAGAATATCATTGAGCGTATATCCCTTTTGCTTACCTAGTGTCTTTACTGACCTGAAAACCTCTCTATCGAGAGTATGCCTAGCCATAAAGGATTTGTCTTCCGGTTTACTATCAGTTAACGGGAATTTATGCGGGTCCTTGACCGACGGATTTCTTATAAGTTTGAGAGCAGCCTTTCGGTCTTCTTCGGAGAGGTCACGGTAAATCATCTTATGTGATCTAGAACCTTCACGGATATCGTTAGGCATCTCGCCTGTTTCAACAAATCTTGTATAATCATGACACATTTTATTTGCAAGATATTTCGTAGCACCACCATCGAAGCACATATGGTTAGAAACAATACACAATGCAGTGTTTCCCTCATAATAAAACACGCCCACACGATACTGAAGTTTATCCCAAGGATTAACCTCCTGCATAAGGAATTTTTCAATAACGTCTTCCTTTTCCTCAGCTTTAATATGCTTTACAGTAAAAACATCATCAATATTATAATCATTCACCACCCAATAAGGTCTTATAATATTGTTTACAAAAGTTGAATGCAGTACAGGTGCTTTTTCAAAAAGATTTACAACAAATCTCTTAAGAATGTTAACATCAAGTTCAAAATCATAATGTAACTCTACATGAATAACTCTGTCGTTGTAATCTCTGAAAAGATAATGAAGTTTGTCCCACATTTCTGCAGTTAATCTCTGTGCCATAGGGATAGTCCTCCTGATTTTTATTCCAGTATCATTATAACATAAGAGCGAGAGTAAAACAAGATAAAAACGTGATTATGTAATAAACTCAACACTTTTTGTTGCATTAACCGAAACATATAAGCACCCTTTTTTATTGTTGTTTGGATATAATCACCAATTTACACTTTATAAAAGGCTGATGCTCCATATCATTCCGGCATATAGGATGACAAAATATCTCTTATATTCCGCGAGTAAATATTGCCACCCAGTACATAACCGTCAGCCCCGATACAAATAGCTCTGATGTCCGACGGATCCTCCTGATAGGGATTTTTCTCATTTTTACTCAGATCAAAATATTCACCAAGATATTTAAGAGCATTACCGCTTGGAAAAATCACGTTACCTTCGCTTATTTCAATACCCATTTCAATAAATTCACGAAGCAATTCTCTTGTTTGAATATTGTATTTATTGTTATCGTTTGAACTGATAAGCCAAGCCGGATGAACTTCTGTTCTGGCACCAGTATTATTCTTAACATTCTCTGCAAAAATCTTTACATATTCAAGTGGTATTGTTTCCTGATGAAATGCATCAACAGACAGCAGAATTTCATTAACACCGCTATTGATTATTCTTTCAGCTACACTTTTTATTACTCCTGAATCTTTGCTGAAATAACCGTTTGTTATCAGTTGTCTGTGAGGAATATTCATTTGCTTTGCAACTTTATGTATTGCACATACAGTATCCGGATAAAGCAACGGTTCACCACCGAAGGTCATAACTGAATTTACATTATACTCTCCGGCAACTGAGCGAACTATATGTTCAGCTATATTTTCATCAAGATAATCAGAACTTCTGTGTTCACCCTGAGAACAGTGTTTACATCTTCCGGTGCAAGCCATTGTGATGACAAATTCTATGCGGTTAAGATTTTTGAGATATCTGTTCATTTTTGTATCCTTTTCAACAGTTTATAGTATTCACCATCGTCATCGGCACCATCAAAAATCACTTCGGTAAACCCATATTTTCTATAGAGGTGCAAAGCATTGACATTATCTTTATCTACACCGATTGTCATTTCCGAAAAACCCATTTCATCAGCTTTTCTTATAAGGAATTCAAGAATCTGACTACCTATACCGCGGTTACGGTATTCCTTTTTGACAATCATTCTTGACACATAAACTCTTCTCCCCGTAATTGTGTAGTCGGAGTCCCCCGTATCAAGGACAAGTGCACCCTCAGCGATGAATTCGCCATTTATTTTATAAATAAAAACCAGACGGTTGCCCGATTTTATTTCATCAAGCCATTTGCCTGCAAGAGGTTGAGCTTTCATATTCCATATATTTGAGCACTTGGGATAATCTTTGGGATCAAGGGGTTCAATAACTGTATTCGAAAACTTTTTGAATGCTTTATTTAAATTATGATATTGCATTTTTGAAATTTCTTTCAGGGAATAAGTTTGCATTAGATATTCAACAAACCGACAACCGAGGAAATATCCTACATCTGAATGTCCATTATATGAACACCAATCACCGAAAAAGGCCTGAACACTTTCCTTATTATCCAACCGACGGAGATATTCTCTTTTTATTTGATTCTCATTTTTATAGCACCAATCAAGCCAACCGTCTTTATCCTGATGATAAAATTCATTATCACCGCAAAGGATGTGCTCACAAACCATAGCAACACCTTCCTGATAAAGCTGTTGTATGCCTTTTCTTCGTTTAGAAAAATCAGGAAAATACAGATTGCCGTTAAGCTTATGCCACAAATGACCGATTTCGTGCAGAATCAGGGCTCGCATATTTGTTTCATCACCCCAGTTAAGATCGATAATTTTTTCTACACCTAACAAAACTGTATTTTTACCGTCAAGAGTTGTTGCCCATCCCGCACCGTTGCAAAGTCCGAGATAGAGAATTATGTCAATATCAGGTTCAGTGTCAAAAAGCTTTGAAAGATTTGCGTTTAGAGTATCAACAACTATCTGAAAATTCTTACTGACAAAATCAATCTTATCTGCATTTAATGCGACTTCAAGAACAGGAAGAACATCTTTATTAAAATCATAGCTCTTTGCATCATTTTCACATTTTAACGGAAGTTCAGGTGATATTTCTTCTGCATATTTCCTCCATAATTCAATATCAAAACCGTTTGAAAATACGCTTTTCATTATTTTACATGTATTCACGATTTTCATTTTCATACCACTCTTTCAAATCTGTTAATCTGCCTTTGAAATGATAAGACCGCCCATTCTTATTCAGACCGATATTCTGCAGACCGAAGCGTTCAAGAATGGCAATGGATTTTTCATTGCTTGTGCTTGCATAAGCTTCGACAAACCTGATATCAGTTCTGATTCTTCCGAGTACGAAGCCGTAGAGTTTTCTGAGAATACCCTTACCCTGATATTCAGGTTTAAATTGGATTTCTTCCATCATGAATTTTTCTTCATTTGTGTAGTATTGAAAAAATCCTACAATAACATCCTTATCTTTAATAAGAATAATCTGTCTTTCGTCTCTTTGTAATCCGTTACTCACGGCATTGAACCAGCATATATAATCTTCCTCACGTGTGTTTCCGGTCGGTGCGATATCAGACATATTATCGGCAAGTATGTTAAATAAAAAACGACATACTGACGGGAAGTCCGATTTATTCAAACACTCACATTTTATGTCTGATAAAGTGTTTTTCACAAGGCTGACAAGATATGATTCTGCGTCCTCTCTGGACTTAAAAATTATGACCTGCTTTTCAGTTTTGTACTTATTTATAAGTTCATATATTACAGGCAGACTTTTATGGGAAAAATCCAAAATAGTTTGTTTGAATTCAGAATCTAATTCTGTTTCAATCCATGGCAGGTCATACCTACCCTTGCCAAGTCTTTGAGTTGCACCCTGCAGACAAACCTCAGTCGGCAGATCGAACAGAAAAACCGTATCACAGTTCTGCAATCTCGTTTCAATTGTTCTGTTATAGTTACCGTCAATTATCCACTCGGGAGTGGCAAATATATCTGATGATATTTTATCAAATTCTTCCCTGGGTATATGTGTTTTGTCCGGTTTATGCCAGATTGCATCAAGATGATATAACGGAAAGTCCGTGAGTTTATGTAATTTTTCAGCGAAGGTGGTTTTGCCCGAGCCGGGACAACCTATTACAATAACCTTTTTCATATTTTCGACCTATAAGTACTTTTCCATTATTACGCTTCCGCCGTAATCCTCAACTGCATTAAAGCCGTTTTTCTCATACATCGTGTATGACACAGGAGTATGTTTGAAAACATTAAGCACCATTTTAGCAAAGCCTTTTTCTTTCGCGTCTTCCTGAAGCTTTACAAAAGCACTTTTTCCGTAGCCCTTTCCTCGGTAATCCTCTTTAATAACATTCTCGGTTACAAATGCGGCATTCTCCTCAAAAGGACTCTTCTGATAACCGATAACACCGATTTTCTCGTCGCTTTCATTCACGACAATATAAAGATAGTTATCAGCAGAGTCTGCACCTTTGGGGAATACATCATGAAACTCACTTTTTGCCGCTATCAGCGCTTTGAATCTGTATCTTTCATCACCCGATTTTAACAGGTGGTCGGCATAGGCCTTCGTTGACCATTTTGAATATACACGGAATTCGTAGCTGTTCATACGCTTGAAGCTGATTTGTTTTAATTCATTCTGCATAATAGACACCTCTTTACTTTTTAGCTTTAACGATTAGAAAGTTGGGTTTTATGTATTCTTTAACTATTGTAGGAAGCTTTTCAACTGCCCATTCTTCGGGTATTGGTTCACAAACTTCTTCAATTACAAACCCTGCTTTGGAAAGTGCATTTATTATATTACTGAATGTTCTGTGATACTTGATAACACCATCAACATACCAAAGAACTTTTCTTTCACCGGGTTCGTTGTAATTTGAAAATGTATAGGACACTCTTTCACCTTTTAAGTTTTTATTAAAATGACCGTTACCGTCAACGGTTGCCGTTATAATAGGATGCTCCTGTGAAAACAATAATTGTCCCCCGACATTCAGAACAGAATACATCTGCTTTGCAAATTCATCAAAATCTTTGACATAATGAAAAGCAAGAGAGCTGTATATGAAATCAAAACTTTCACTTAATTTTGCAATTTCAGTCATGTTCATATTTACATATTCAATTTTTTCATGAGCTGATTCGCTTTTTGCTACCTCAAGCATTTTTTCGGAAATATCAACACCGACAACACGCTTTGCATCTCGCCGTACAATATCAACACAGTTATGCCCGTATCCGCAACCTAAATCAAGCACTGCTTTTTCCGTTAAATTAGGTAACATCTTTGCCATGGCGGGCTGTTCAAGCAAGTCATTATAATTTGTTTCACTAGCTCGCAGTGCTTTGTAACCCTCAAAAAATGTTTCGTTGTCAAATATGTTCTGATTGCTCATAGTAACTCCTCAATTATAAATATTTCTGCATATAAACTAAATTCTGATAGTTACCGTCTTTGAGTTTGAAGAATTTCGGTTCTACTGATACAACTTGAAACCCGAATTTCTGATAAAGTGATTTAGCACGGCTATTCCCCTCTATAAATTCAAGGTCAACAATTTCTGTACCGTTATGTTGCTCTGCTGCTTTTACCAATTCTTTAAACATTGCTGAACCAATACCAATATTCCAATACTTTTTCTGAATAGCGATACCCACTGTTGCTCTATGGTAGGTCTTGCTACCGGTCTTAAAAGTAATGTCACAGTTGCCTGCAATTGCACCATCAACATAACAAGCAATAAACAATGTATTCTGACTTTCACGAACACTATGAATAAAATTCTCTTCACTTTCTACAGTAACACTCTCCCAATCTTCAATTGTGCGAGAAAGAAACTCTGTTTCACCACTGGAAGTTTTAATACTGTTCAGTAACATTTCGGCATCTTCAATTTCAGGGGTTTTCAATATAGCTTCCATGCCATTTTTCAGTATAATTTTCTTTTCTTCAAATATCATTTTAACACCTCCTAAAAACATAAGGCACCTCCGAGGGTACGGAGATGCCTTGCACTTACAAAAAGATATAGATTACATCATTTGCAAACGGACAAAACAGCTCTCCGACTTCTTCTCTTAACCATCATGATTGTCATTTTGTCCACCTGCCTTTCAGTAATTTTGTTTCAGTATAACACCGGAATAAACATCTGTCAACAAAAATCATTCTGTGACCTTGTATCCCTGTGCTTCAATTACCGACTTGATTTTATCGTCAGAAATCTCTGCATTGAGAGTGAGAATTGCAGTACCGCTTTCATGACTTACAAGTGCTGAATCAACTTCTGATAACTCTTCAAGAATTGTTTTCACCCTTGCCTCACAATGCGGACACATCATACCCTCAATTTTAACTGTTTTCTCCATAATTTTTTCCTCCTTGACTTTTTTGTTTTTAATTCTTTTGTCGCGTTTAGTACTTCTGATATTTAATAAATTAAGCCTTAATGCGTTTGATACAACACAAAAACTCGACAAGCTCATTGCAGCAGCTCCGAACATCGGATTCAGTAACAATCCAAAAATCGGGTACAATATACCGACCGCCAAAGGTATGCCGATTATATTGTATATGAATGCCCAGAAAAGATTCTGACGGATGTTTCGAATGGTTGCACGACTTAATCTGATTGCCGCAGGAACATCAGACAGTTTACTGTTTATTAGAACGATATCCGCAGAATCAACTGCAATATCCGTACCTGTACCGATTGCGATACCTACATCTGCACGTGTCAGTGCAGGCGAATCGTTTATACCGTCACCAACCATTGCAACCCTTCCGTTTTTTTGAAGCTCACGTACAACCTTTTCTTTTCCGTCAGGTAATACTCCTGCAATAACTTCATCAACACCTGCCCGCCTTCCGATTGCATCAGCCGTATTCTGATTGTCGCCCGTGAGCATAACAACTCGGATCCCCATATTTTTAAGCTCATTTATAGCTTCAGGACTATCTTCTTTAATAACATCCGCTACAGCTATAATTCCTATAAGATTATTGTCCTTTACAAACCACAAAGGTGTCTTACCTTCACCTGACAGATTGTCTGCTTTTAATCGGAACTCAGAACCGATTTCACAGAAAGTGCTGATAAACTGGTAGTTTCCGGCAGCAACCGTTTCGCCGTTAATTGTTCCTGTTATTCCATGACCGCTGTGCGATTTAAAACCATCGACTTCGTACGCAATCAAGGATTGCTCTGCGGATTTTTCAACAATAGCATAAGCTAAAGGATGTTCACTTTTACTTTCAAGTGAGTAAGCAGTGTTAAGCAGTTGAGTCTGTGTAACCCCATCGACAGGAATTATGTCTGTTACTTTAGGTTTACCTTGAGTAATTGTACCTGTTTTGTCAAGAACAACCGTACTGACTTTCCCGGCTGTTTTAAGTGAAACAGCCGTTTTAAAGAGTATGCCGTTTTTGGCACCGACACCGTTAGCAACCATTATCGCTACAGGCGTTGCAAGACCGAGTGCACAGGGACAACTTATAACCAACACCGATATCGCTCTTGAAAGAGAAAAACCGACTGATTCCCCGGCAAACATCCAGATAATAAAAGCAATAACAGCTATAACAATTACAACAGGGACAAATACACCCGAAACCTTGTCCGCAATTTTTGCAATCGGCGCTTTAGTTGCAGCGGCATCACTGACCATTCTTATTATCTGTGAAAGGGTAGTGTCCTCGCCTACACGTGATGCTTTACATTTAAGATAGCCTGATTTATTCATAGTTCCTGCAGACACCGCATCACCATCAGCCTTATCAACAGGTATGCTCTCGCCCGTCAATGCCGATTCGTCAACAGCACTCAAACCATCAATAACTGTTCCGTCAACAGGTATTGCACTTCCGGGACGAAGAATGAATATATCACCCTTTTTCAGTTGCGATACATTCACCTGAGTTTCCACACCGTTTTTGAGCACAATTGCTGTCTTAGGCGCAAGATTCATAAGTCCTCTGAGTGCATCTGTAGTTTTTCCCTTTGATCGGGCTTCAAGCAGTTTGCCAACGGTTATCAGTACAAGTATCATTGCCGCGGATTCAAAATAGAAGTCATGCAATAACGATGCAACTGCCTGAGTATTGCCTTCAAGCTGTTTCTGAGTCATAACAAAAAGTGCATACACACTGTAACCAAATGATGCAGATGAACCGAGCGCTACAAGCGTATCCATATTCGGTGAACGGTGAATAAGACCCTTGACACCCGAAACAAAAAACTTCTGATTGATAACCATTACAGTTATGCAAAGCAAAAGCTGTATGAGTCCGAGTGCGATAAGGTTTGATTCAAGTGCATACGGCAAGGGCAAGCCGAACATCGTGTGACCCATTGAAAAATACATAAGAAAAATCAGAAATCCGACAGATGCAAACAATCTTCTTTTCAGCCTCGGTGTCTCAGTATCCTCAAGCTCTTTTTTCTCCTCAGCTGAATTTGCCGGTTTATCAGCAAGATCTGCATCATATCCTGCATTCCGCACAGCATCGATTATTTCCTGTGGAGTTACCGTACCTTCAACAATCATTGTATTCGTCAGGAGATTGACAGAGCACGTAGCAACCCCGTCAACTGCCGACGCCGCTTTTTCAACTCTTGAACTGCAGGCAGCACAGGACATTCCCGAAATATTGTATTTCTGCAAAGCAATCACCTCCTATTTCATCAGCTTCTGAAGTGTTAAAACAAGCTCATCAATGGTTTCATCTTTTCCGTTACGGATATCTTCAGCAACACAGGTTTTAATATGGGAAGACAAAAGCTCCTTGTTAAACGCGTTAAGTGCAGCATTGACTGCCGATACCTGCATCAGAACATCTGTGCAATATGCATTTCTTTCGATCATATTCCTGATTCCCCGCACTTGGCCCTCAATACGGTTAAGTCTGTTAATAAGCTTTTTGTATTCATCTTCCGTTCGGATTTTAGTTTTTTCGCAACAGCATTTATTGTCCATATCATCACCTTCCGAAAATATTATATACCCCCTCAGGGTATATGTCAACACAAAACAAAGCACGCAGAAGCGCGCTTTGAATGTATCAGTCAAGTTTTATAAACATTGCAAGAATTCTCTTTACACATGCCTCAAGTTCAGCTCTTGTAAGCGTACCCTTGTCATAAGCTACTTTAAGGTCTTCGGGATAACCACAGTGCATCTTCATATCGTTACCTGCTTTTACCTCTTTGACAGGGTCATTCTTGACACCCCAGTCTGTGGTAACCATGCCTTTGAATCCCCACTCTTCACGGAGAATCTCTGTCAGAAGTTCATAGCTTTCAGAAGTATGCTGTCCGTTTATAAGGTTATATGAGGACATAATTGTCCAAGGATCGCCTTCTTTGACACAGATTTCAAAACCTTTGAGATAAATCTCTCGCAGAGCTCTTTCCGAAACTCTTGAGTCACAACCGAAGCGGTTTGCTTCCTTATTATTACAAGCAAAATGCTTAACAGAAACTGCAACTTTCTGAGACTGAATACCTCTTGTCATTGCAGCAGCGTTCTTACCTGCAACCAACGGATCTTCTGAATAATATTCAAAGTTTCTGCCGCATAAGGGATCTCTGTGAATATTCAAAGCGGGTGTAAGCCAAACACCGAGATTATTCTCTCTTACTTCTGCACCGCCTGCAGCACCGACTTCATAAACAAGATCTGTATTCCATGAGCATGCAAGAAGAGTTGCACAAGGCCACGCTGTCGTCGGAATACCGACATTTGTATCAAGACGGAGACCTGCAGGACCATCTGCTGTTGGAACAGCCGGAATACCTAGCCTTTCGAGTCCGCCGAAGCAACCGGTGTTAGCTACACCTGTCGGACCATGACCGCCAACAAAATCCATAAGCTCTTCAAGTGTAAACTGTGCGACAAACTCATCGAGAGTAATATCAGTACCAACTCGGTCAAACTTTACAATATCATCAGGTGCTTTTGCTCCGCTCGGCTTTACTTCGCCATAATAGTATTTTTCTTCACCAATCGGTAGCTCTTCAAAAGTACCGTCAGCAAGCATACGCTTTTTAAGTTTAAAGGGTTTACACCAGCTGTTGAGCTGATCTACAATTTCCGAATCCTCTACTTCATAAACAAAATCAGCCTGAATATGATCTCTTACTGATGTACCTACAAAAAATTCATATGTACCCTCTTCGAGGATATAGCCGGAAATACCAACTTTACCAAGATCGTCAAAGCTTGCCATATCGTCAACATCAAAATGCATAACAAGCATTTCGCTTTCTCCCGGCTGAAGAAGCTTTGTCTTTTTGAAAGCAGCAAGTTCCTTCGCCGGTTTACCAAGTAATCCCTGAGGTGCACTGTAATAAACCTGAACCACCTCTTTACCGGCCACTTTGCCATCGTTCCTTACTTCAACTACAGCAATAATCTTTCCGTCATTTTCAAAAACGACAGGATTTGAAAGCCGGAACTCAGTATAGGAAAGTCCGTAGCCAAAAGGATATCTAACACATTCGGGTGAAATGGTTTCAAAATAACGGTAACCGACATAAATATCGTCTGTGTAATCAAGATGATCAAAACATTCCCAGAAATCATCTTTACATGGGTAACAATCATAAGACTTAGCAATAGTATCGACAAGTTTACCTGACGGATTAACATCACCACAGATAATATCAGCGATTGCAAGACCGCCCTCCATGCCACCCTGCCATCCGAAAAGAACAGCAGAAACTTCTTCTTTCTCTGCAAAATATTCACAGTCAATTACTGCTCCGGAATTGATCACGATAATAACTTTACCAAACAATTCACAAGCAGAATCAATAAGATCTTTTTCAATGTCAGAAAGATAATAGTCTCCCGGAATCGGTCTGCGATCAACACCCTCAGCAGAGAAACGGCTCAACGTGATGATTGCTGTGTCAGCAAATTCCGAAGCTGACTTTATGAGTTCTGCCGGAACAGCCGGTTCCTTAACGTGCATACTCGCAAACGTATCGTATGTCATATCGTCACGTTTAGTACAAAACTCCATTGCGTTAACAATATCCCAGGTTGCGTTTATCTGTTCCTGTGTTGGAATATTTACACTTTCTCTCTCAACATATTCTGAGTAAAACTCAATAAGAGGCATAAAGAGAGAAACATCTTTTGTTTTGAAGCCTTCATATATATTACGTATATACGGTGTATTAACATCACCGCTGCCGCCACCGCCTTTAATGTATTCGATTGTCGCCTTACCGAAAAGAGCAATTTTAGTCCCTTTCTGAAGCGGTAACGCTTCCTTTTTATTTTTTAAAAGTACCATTCCTTCCCCTGCTGCGCGACGAGAAAGCTCAGTGTGCTTCTTGGAAGCCGTAACACATCTGCCGTCTTCACCAAGAGGAATACAAGGCTGATATTTAAATCTTGCATACTTATCCATAAAACTCAGTCCAATCTGTATGTTATTTTTATTATTATATAACGCAAACAAAAGCACAGTCAAGACAAAGATTGAATTTTAAATATTTCAATTGATATTTATCTGTGTTTGATGTTATAATGTAAAAAAAGAAGTCAGGTGATAGTTATGTTTACAAAAGTTCTTGCTTTCTTCCTTGCAGTTATTCAATTCTGTTTTCTGCCATGTGCAGGACTTTTCGGAAGACATCAAATTGTGATTGATAAAACCAAAAAGTATCAGACGTTTGAAGAATTCGGCACAAGCTCATGCTGGTGGGCTCAAACAATTTCTGATGACAATATGGCACGTGAAATCGCAAAAAAGCTCTACAGCGAAGACGATGGTCTCGGACTCAAAATTTTCAGATATAACATTGGTGGCGGTGAAGCCGATAATCCTGATTGCAGAATTTGGGATACTTCAAGGCGTACTGAGAGCTTCTATGTGCTCGACCAAGAAACCGGTGAATACAAATACGACTTCACCCGTGACGCAAATGCACGTAGAATGCTGGATTATGCAGTTGAATACGGAGCAGAAAAAATCATCCTATTCTGTAACAGTCCGCATTTTTCAATGACTAAAAGCGGTCACGCTTCAGGTGGTCTTGAGGAATATTCATCTAACTTGCCAAGAGAAAACTACAAGGCTTTTGTAGATTATGTGCTTACAATCGCTGATTGGTTTGTTTCACAAGGATATCCAATCTACGCAATCTCTCCCATCAACGAACCACAGTGGTCATGGGGAAGCCCTGATTGGGTCGGTCAGGAAGGTTGTCACTATGAACCTGAAGAGGTAGTTGAGCTTCTTGAAATGTTTGCACTTGAGATGCAGAAACGTAACTCTCCCTATAAGCTAAACGGTCCCGAAAACGGTCAGATGAGTTGGGGTTACTATGCTTATGTTGAAAAGTTTTTCGAAAGCGAAATCCTCAATAACTTCTGTGATACATACAGCGGTCATTCTTATTGGATGGATAATGCAACAGAAGAAAAAACCGAGGTTGGAGAAAAAATCAGAAAAACATATCCTGATAAGAAATACGAAATGAGTGAGTGGTGCGAACTGCCTCTCACAATTGACAGCAGAACTATTGACAGCGGCCTTTATATGGCACAGGTTATTGTTGATGATCTCAATCTTATGAATGCAGTATCCTGGCAGAGCTGGACGGCGGTTAACGGTGACGGTCTGCTTGACAGAGATTCTGAAGGAAATCTCATTGAATACAACAGATATTACGCGTTCAAACAGTTCACAGCTTTCATCAAACCGGGTATGACAAGAGTACGAATCTTTGAGAACATGAAGAATGAAAGTACTCTTAAAACGGTAGCTTTTATTGATGATAACGGAAAAACTGTTGTTGTTATTGTTAATCCTTCTCAAGAACAGGTACTCGAAATAGGCGGTTTAATGGGGAACGCACAAATCTATCTAACGGATACAATACATAACTGTGAAAAAATTTACGACGGTAAGTTTGAAATGGAAATAACAATACCTGAAAAAAGCATTATGACTGTCATTGTAGACTGACATACAGAAAATGAGCGACTCGTTTAAATTCGAGTCGCTCATAATTATTGTATTATTTTCTTTTTGCTGAATAATTAACATCGATATCCTTCGGGAAAAGACCGTTATCAAACTTCGGTACCCACTGAACACCCTCTTCGACTGAAGATGTAAAAGCACCTTCATCAGCCTCAACATCTATGTATGTAACGCCTCTAAGTTCGCCATCCTCTTTATAAACAGTTGCCCAGAAGGCGTGATGACCTATATACTTAACACTTGAAGGAATATAAACATAATTCATAGCCTGATTATAACTAAAAGCATCAGAACCGATAGATTCAAGACCTTCCGGGAAAGAAAGGTAAATCTGTTCATTATCAAATTTGATTTTATCCGCACCGATAATCTGCTCGCACTCACCTTTGTAAGAATATATATTCTCCATAAGAGTAGAACGGAAAAACGCAAGAGTTCCGATAGTCTTAAGTCCTTCAGGAAGGTAAACATCGGACAAAGCATTATAATTGAGTGCCAGTTCGTCGATGTGCTCTACAGTTGACGGAATAACTATAGTCATATTCTCTTTTTTGTACTCGTCATAGCCCTCATCACCCGGCCATAATTCTTTTTCAAAACCGTTCTGTCTTGCAAGATACCAATCGTGATTTATCGGGTAACATACAAGGGTTTTCATATCTTTAGTATAAAGAACACCGTCAACATCGCAATAATACTGATTATTTTCATCAACCTCAATACGTTCAAGGTTCCAACATGAATAGAAAGATTTACCGTCAATCTGTTTTACATCCTTGCCGATATTGATAACTACTACCTTGTCGTCACAGTTGAGTGCATATTCATGAATAACCGTAATAGGTTTATCATTCTCTTTTGTGAATGTAACCACAACATCATCGCCGACAACCTTTTCCTCTGCAACATCTGAAACATAATCAATATCAAGTTCCTTAACTGAGCCCGTATTACTAAATCTTATTAGTTCATATGTTCCGTCAGCCAACGGCTCAAACTCAAACGTTTCCTTGTAAAGAGTCATAACGCTGAAAGAAATAGACAATGAGATGACAAGAAGAACTGCGATAACAAGAAGAACTTTTTTAATTTTGAAGTTCTTATATTTTTTACCAATCATAGGAGCTGCAAGACCGTCAATCTGATAGGTCCACACCTCGTCTGCCGGAATATCAAGAACTTTTTCTTCTACGGGATCAGCAAGTTTATTCTCTTTTTTTATCTTTTTCATGTTAATCCCCCTTTACCACTTCTGCTTTTTCTGAAAGCTCAACATCCATCGCTGAACCTTCCGTGACTTCAGCTCTTCTTTGAAGAACCTGCATAACGGCATTCTGCTTTGAATTGTCGTAATCCCAGAATATAAACGGGATTGTCATAAGGAAGTAACCGATAATTTCGATAATCAACGGTACAATGATTATGTTGAATCTTGCTGAGTCAACAAATAAAACGTCCCAGTTGCTGTTAAAGCCTGAAGCAAGAAGAAGCAACGGAATAATAAGACCAACAAATGATGTGATAGGACCGGTAAACCAACTGAAAATACCTGCATAACTGTAAACGCCCGAATAATTTTCAAGTCGTTCTCCAGAAAGATACATCTGATAGTCCGTAATACGAACATTCATATCGTGTGCCGCTGACTTCGGAACAGTGCTGGTTGCTTCCATAAAAATGAGAACTGCAACACAAAGAGTTCCGCACAAAGCAAGGTTGTCACCGAAGAAATGCAGTGCAAGAGCAATTGCTGAATAACCGAGAGCTCTTGAAAGCTGATAGAATATCATAATCTGCTTATAACTGAATCTCTTGAGGAAATACGGAGTAAAGAAATCAGGCGGTGTACCGGCAAATGAAACCAGAGCAACAATAAGGCTGTACGGCAAACCGCTAAGTCTGAATGTGTAGAGATACAAAATCGTTGTAAAGGTAAGCATTCCGTTTCCAAGTGAGTCAAGAAGACCAACAAGAGTATTGATCCATGTATACTTGTTTCTCAGAACACCAAACATACCGTCCCAGAAATCTATCTGTACTTTCTTCTCAATCGGAGGCTGAGGAATGCGTTCCTGAACTCTACCTGCAAACAGCATTGTAAGAACTGCAAAAGTAACAAACATTCCCGGGATAACATATCTGAATACCTTGATATCTTCCCACTCGTAACGAAGCGTACCAATAATTACGGGGATAATGATCGCAATAATTGAATGGAAAAGGTGCGAAAGTTTAATCGGATAAGTTCTGACAAGAATTCTTTCGCGCGTATTCGGGCTGATTGACTTAGTACAAGTTTCAAGGTTATTTGCAAAGCCGAAAACATTATAGCAGGCAAACAAAAGATTTGCGCACCAGACTCTTGTCGGCATATCAGGAATTGAATAAAGCGGAAGCCAACCGATAAGTACAACCATAACGCACTTAGGTACAAAATCGCAGTAGAGTGAATACTTATACCGACCGAATTTAGGAATAAGCTTCTTACGCCAGAAAATATTTCTTGAACCTGTCCAACCGGTATAAAGTAAATGCGTACCGATTATTTTAAAGAACGCAGTTGCACTCATACCGTCAAGTGTTTTGAAGAAATTAACAAAAGTGCTGTTCGGATCCATTAGCGTAACAGGATCCCAGAATATTAACCCAAGTCCCGCCAATAGGAAAGCAAAATATGTAGTATATACCTTTTGCTCAGATTTTTTCGGCAAGAATCCGAGGTTATCACTTACATACCAGGAAATAAGTGAACCTATGTAGTTCAGAGGCATATTGATAATACCTATAATCGCAAATGTAAGATACGGCAACTTATAATGATACATCATCAGGTAACAACCTGCTGCAAATGTGATGTATTCAAGCATCTTTGAGCCCGCATAATTACTTCCGACTGCTACAAAAATATCTTTATATTCTTTGTAAGGAACATAGTTTCCTTCTTTCGGAGTGTTCCAATGTGTTTTTATTTCAGTAAAGAGTGTTCCGACTTTACCTATCAAACCATTTTTCTCACTCACATGTTTCCCCTCCTTTTAAATTATGTTATATATTATACCATAATTAAGGTCAAATAACAATATCATCCACCAAATATGGCACATATAACTATTGATTCGTCAAATAATAGTGCACATTAACCAATCATCATTTCAAAATGAGTTCCGACATCTTTTAGCTTTCTAAACGCAGGTCGTTCGAATAAGGTCCGGTTCGGGGTATGGTAAGTGAGGTATACTTCGTCGTCCTTTTTGAATATCATCCCGTGTCCACCGTCATTCTTTATAAGCGGATCAAGATGTTCAAAATTTTCTGACAGTTCGCCGTCCGGAAACCTTACCATGCATTCAGCGTATTTGCCCTTAATAAACGTAGACCAGATCATTATTAGTTCATTATCTTTTGTTCGGCACATAAAAGGACCGTCAGTTATAAAGTGTTTACCGTCTTCAAACTCATCTGCCCAATCAGGCGATGATGCGGAGAAAAGAGTAACTACATCCCCTTTAATAGATTTCAAATCATCTGTCAGCTCTGCATAACAGATTGTTCCGTCAAGAATCTGTACGTGTTCATGGCAAAATACGATGTAAGGCTTATTATCTTTGTTGATATATAGTGTACCGTCAAGACTCATCCACTCAGAAGGTGTAACTGCACCATCGCTGTGAAGCACAAAAGGTCCTTCGGGTGAATCGGCAACAAGAATACAAGTACCTCTGTTTCTGTTTTTCATTGTGAACGTTGCAAACATATAGTACTTTCCGTTATATTTATGCACTTCAGGTGCCCAGTTCACTTCAGTATTCATACCGTTTGCAATTGAATTAAAGCATTCTTTCGGATCACTCCAATTTTCAAGATCCTCAGATATATAAACATCAAAACCGCCCACCTTACAGCCGAAATCTTTTCCTCTTGTACCGTACATATAGAACAGTCCGTTTTCATTAAGAATAAAAGGATCACGGATATTGATTTCATTACTTTTCATTTAAAACAACACCTCTTTCTTAACAAGAATATATCATTTATCATCATCTTTTTCAACAATAATTGTTTCATCAAGCTCAAATTTATATAAAACAGTGGAAAAAAGCATACTGATGTGTTATAATTTTTATAATTAACAAAAAAGTGGTGATTATTTTGTCAGACAAATTCAACAAAACGTATCTGGGCATTGAGCTCGGTTCAATAAGAATCAAGGCTGTTCTTCTCGGTGAAGATTTTAAACCTCTCGCATCCGGTAGCCATACGTGGGAGAATCAATTCAAAAACGGTTACTGGACATATTCAATGGATGATGTATGGACAGGCCTTAAAAACTGTTACCTTGACCTTAAAAAGCAGGTTAAAGAGCAGTACGGTATAACAATCACAAAAGTCGATGCACTGGGTATTTCCGGTATGATGCACGGTTATCTCCCGTTTGATAAAGACGGAAATCAACTTGCTGAATTCAGAACCTGGAGAAACACTACAACGGCACAGGCTGCGGATGAGTTAACTGCTTTATTCGGCTTTAATGTACCACAACGTTGGAGTATTTCTCACCTTCGTCAGGCTATGCTCAACGGTGAAGATCATATAAATAACATTACAATGATCACAACTCTTGCTGGTTATGTTCATTACCGCCTTACAGGAAAGCACGTAATGGGTGTTGGCGAAGCATCCGGAATGTTTCCTATTGACTCGGATATCATCGACTACGATACATCTATGATTGAAAAATTCAGAGACCTTTCCGATGACTGCCCGTGGGATATCAAAGAAATTCTTCCGGAAGTGCTTCCGGCAGGCGCCTTTGCAGGAAATCTTACTGAAGACGGTGCAAAACTTCTCGATCCGGACGGAGATCTTCAGGCGGGCATCCCGATGTGTCCTCCTGAGGGTGACGCAGGCACAGGTATGGTTGCGACTAACGCTGTCGCTGCACGTACCGGTAATGTTTCTGCAGGCACTTCAATTTTTTCTATGGTTGTTCTTGAAAAAATGCTTTCAAAAGTATACACAGAGATTGATATGGTAACAACACCATCAGGAAAGCCTGTTGCAATGGTACACTGTAACAACTGTACGTCCGATATGAACGCATGGGTAAATATCTTCAAAGAAACTATCAACCTTATGGGTCACGACGTCGATATGGGTGAGCTTTTCACAAAACTTTATCAGAAGAGTCTTGACGGAGATCTCGATTGTGGCGGTGTTACCGTTTACAACTATCTTTCAGGCGAACCTATTACAGGTTTTCTCGACGGACGTCCTCTTGTTGTCAGAGATCTTGAATCTAAGTTCAGTCTTGCTAATTTCCTTAAGGCTAACCTCTATTCAACCCTTGCTTCACTCGCAGCAGGTATGGTTATTCTTGAGAAAGAAAACGTTGAAATCGACCGTCTTATGGGTCACGGCGGACTTTTCAAAACTCCGATTGTAGGTCAGAAATATCTCGCTGCAGCTACAAACTCACCTGTATGGGTTATGGAAACTGCCGGTGAGGGCGGACCTTACGGAATGGCTGTACTTGCGGCATATCTTAAGAATAATGACTGTCTTCTCGAAGACTTCCTCGATAATACAATTTTTGCCGATACACCGGGTACAAAGCTTGATCCGGAAGAAGCAGATGTAGCCGGATTCAAGGCATATCTTGATCGATTCCTTGCAGGTCTTGCTGTAGAAAAAGCAGCAGTAGAAACACTTTAAAGGAGAGCATATTATGAAAAGATATGAGTTTTGGTTCGTTGTCGGTTCTCAGTTTCTTTACGGTCCCGAAGTACTTGAAACCGTTGAAGAGCGAGCAAAAGAAATGGCAGAGGAAATGAGCAAAAATCTCCCCTACCCTCTTGTTTATAAAGTTACGGCAAAAACAAACAAAGAAATAACTGACATTGTTAAACAGGCAAATTACGACGATAACTGTTGTGGTATTATAACCTGGTGTCACACTTTTTCTCCCAGCAAAATGTGGATAAACGGTCTCGTATCCCTGCAGAAACACTACTGTCATTTTGCTACACAGTACAACCGTGAAATTCCAAACGATGAAATTGATATGGATTTTATGAATCTTAATCAGGCTGCTCACGGTGACCGCGAACACGGCTTCGTAGCTGCTCGTCTCAGAATACCTCGTAAGGTTATTGCCGGTTACTGGCAGGACGAAAAAGTTCAGGACAAAATTGGTAGTTGGATGAAATCTGCAGTAGGTGTTGAAGTCAGCAAAAACATGAAAGTTATGCGCTTCGGTGACAATATGCGCGAAGTTGCAGTTACTGAAGGCGACAAAGTTGAAGTTCAGACAAAACTCGGGTGGCAGGTAAACACATGGGCTGTAGGTGACCTCGTAAAAGAGATGGCAGACGTCACAGAAGCAGAAATAGACGAACTTTTTGAAATATACAAAAACAACTATGATATTGCCACGGATAACATTGCAGCAATCCGCTATCAGGCACGAGAAGAAATTGCTATAAAAAAGATGATGGACAGCGAAAATTGTTCTGCATTCACAAACACTTTCCAAGACCTTTATGGTATGGAACAGCTTCCCGGTCTTGCTTCACAGCATCTTATGGCACAGGGCTATGGCTACGGCGGTGAAGGTGACTGGAAAGTTTCTGCACTGACAGCAATAATGAAAGCAATGGGTGAAAACTCAAACGGTGCATCAGCATTTATGGAAGATTATACTTATCACCTTGCTCAGGGACAAGAATACAGCCTTGGAGCACATATGCTTGAAGTTTGTCCAAGTCTTGCCGGTGATAAGCCACGTATTGAGACACATCACCTTGGTATCGGAATGAATGAAAAAGATCCTGCCCGTCTTGTTTTTGAGGGAAAAGAAGGCAATGCAATTGTTGTTTCACTTGTTGATATGGGTGGCAGACTACGTCTTATCTGTCAGGATATCATTTGTGTCAAACCGATTATGCCAATGCCAAACCTTCCGGTTGCTAGAGTTATGTGGCGTGCAATGCCTGATCTTACAACAGGCGTTGAGTGCTGGATAACAGCAGGAGGCGCGCACCATACTGTACTTTCGTATGACGTTTCTGCAGAACAAATGAAAGATTGGGCAAGAATGATGGATATTGAGTTTGTTCATATTACGAAGGATACAACTGTAGAATCACTTGAAAAAGAACTTTTCCTCAATGACCTGGCATGGAAACTGAAGTGAGGTAATTATGTTAGAGAAATTAAAAGAAGAAGTCTGTAAAGCTAATCTTGAATTACCTAAACACGGACTGGTAACATTTACCTGGGGTAATGTGTCCGGGGTTGACCGTGAACAGGGACTTATGGTTATAAAACCGAGTGGTGTAGAATATGACGGTATGACCGCTGAAGATATGGTTGTAGTTTCACTTGCTACCGGAGAAAAAGTTGAAGGTAAATGGAAACCATCCTCAGATACCGCGACTCACGTGGCTTTGTACAATGCATTTAATGGCATCGGAGGAATTGTTCACACACACTCGCGATGGGCAACCTCCTTTGCACAAGCCGGCAGAGGAATTCCTGCTTACGGCACAACACACGGAGATTATTTCTACGGTGAAATACCATGTACAAGAAAAATGACTCCTAACGAAATCGCAGGCGAATATGAAAAAGAGACCGGAAATGTTATTATTGAAACATTCAAAGATCTCAGCGAAAATGATATTCCTGCTGTTCTAGTTAACAGTCACGGGCCGTTCGCCTGGGGTACTGATCCTATGAACGCTGTACATAATGCCGTTGTACTTGAAGAACTTGCCTTTATGGCACTGCATACTGAAATGCTTAACCCCGAAATCGGTGTTATGCAACAACAACTTCTTGACAAACATTATCTGAGAAAACACGGTAAAAACGCATATTACGGTCAATAACAAAACACAGCCTTTACAGCAAGATACTGTAAAGGCTGTGTTAATTTCATCTTATTTTACGCGAATGTATGAAAGAACAGTTTCAATTATTTTTTTAATAAAATCAAAAATGATAGCAAACATATCAGCTTTTTCTTCTGTCTCAGGATTTTGTGTAGGTTCATCAATTTCCGGAGACTGTTCAATCAGATCAATATACTCACCATATACTGAATTAGTTTGCAGTTCAATATCAGTCTTACTCTGGTCAACAGAGGAGACAAGAGCTCCCGCACGATTAAGAAGCTCAACGTCAAAGGAATCCACTACTCCGTCATGATTACAGTCTGCAGCCATATACTCGGCTTCACTTACGTTCTCTTTTGTAAGAATACCGTCTGCAAGACACGAAACAACAACTGCATCCTGACCGTCATACCATCCGTCACCGTTGACATCACCAAAAATAACGACGGTATAGTTTGTAGTAACATTTTTCTGTGTAACAGAGATAACTGAGTTCGTTCCCATTGCTTTTCCGTTATACGCCTGCTTACCGACAGAAAGATATCTCAAGTCAAAGTATGAGTTGACATCATTTGGCGAAAGATTTGCTCTGAATCCGTAAATAAATTCATCACTTACTGTGGCAGTAGTTGCTTTTGGTGTATCACGATAAACTGTTGTTTTACATATCGAGCAAGTGGTTCTGTCTACACCGTTTTTTGTAACCGTCGGCAAAGTGTAATAAACCCAATCTCCATATGAATGATCCTTAGCAGGAATGGATTCGCCCGCAACAAGAATCATACCGCAATCAACACAGCATACATCACCGGTATAACCCTCTTTAGTACATGTTGCTTCAATAATATTCGCTGCTGTAGTTTTACCGTGTCCCGTTGCCAAAGCAAGGATTTCGCCACAGAACTTACAAACTTCATTTTCCGTACATGTTGCAGGAACTTCAGAAGAATGGTAATGCTCAGCCTCATAAAGAGCATTAACAATCATGCAGGAATCTACAACAGAAGTATCAATATCCCATCCTGTAAACATATAATTATACTGTTCATCTGATGGTCTTTGCGGGACGATACTGCATTCCGCAGATGCGCCGTAAGGAACATAAAGCGATTCAACAACTGATCCGTCATAATCTAAAAACTTAACTTCACAAATAAGATAACTGCGCGCATTAGTCAATTCAACACAAAGCTTATCAATGTAATCCTGGTCAACAGTTGTTATGCCTGTTTCCTGAAGCTCATTTTTTATACGCATCGCAGTATCAAGAGTGCTGACAAGCACGGCGTCGGAATTACCGTAAAACTCGCTGTTATCAAGAAGAATTTGAGCATCTTCAATGCTTTCAAAGAGTTCGGAAATATCAAGAGGCTCAAGCAAATCAAGATAGCAGTAAATATACTCACCACCTGCATTTGCATTGAGGTCTGCGGGTATTTTCGAAGATATCAGCGTACCACAAACTTTGTAAGATGTGGTTGTTGTTGAACCAAAACTGATTGATTTTATAGGTGGACCTGCATTTTCATCATAAGAACCATAAACATAAATATAGTCTCCACCGGCACCTTTATTCAAATCAATCGTCGACAACTGAGTATATGTACATTCTTTTCCGTTCACCGTACAAGTTATACTCGACTGTGCTGAATTTGAATCAGCAACATAAAACTTGATATCCCTTAATGCCTTAGTGTGTTCAGTTGTGGTTTTATATCCCATATAGACAAACTGACCACCGGCACCAACATTAAGATCCTTATTAATAAGCGTAAATCCACCGTTTGTAAGCGTATTTTTAGCTGTTGAGGCAGTTACCGCTGCAGATACGCCGATCGAAGAAACATATTCAGGTATAGCTGAGCCAAAATAACCTGTATTGTTCCAAAAATCAGTTGAAAATTTTCCGTTCCAAAAATCTGTATAAGAAACAGTATGCGTAGAATAAGTAGATGTATTGCTTTCGTCAAGTTCAATAACACCGTAACCTCTGCAATTATCATCACCGTATGATTCAAAGCTCATACCGGGCATCTGTATAAATCCGATGCCATTATACTTACCATGGAAAGCATTAGAATGGTCATGTCCGGATACAACGCCAAGAACATCTCCACGTTCAACAAGAGCATCGAACTGTCCACCGTTTACTGCCGGAGGACAAGGAAATTCGCCAAGATAACCCGTAGCGTTAGAATTAAGGTTCAACGAATACCTTTTACCCATATAAGTTTTGGTACCGGTAGAACTCTCAGTTAACAAGTTATAAATTTCGGGCATTGCAATATGCTGGAACATAATAGAATTTACCTTATGACCTGCCTGTTTTTCAAGAGCAATACTTGTCTGCTTATACCATTCAAGCTGATCCTTTCTGACGTGATCATAACCACCGTCAGCGTAAGTGAGAGAATCTATCATCCAAAGGTTAAAAGCAATATCGTTACCTGTAGAAGAATAAACAGGAATATTACAGTTACCAAAACCGTTAAGCGAAGGATCAGCATCATAAGTCATACAAGTTCCGAGTGACATATAAGCCTCGTGCATAAATTCTTTTGACAAACCTCTTTCGTTATCGTGATTGCCAAACGTATAAGCATAAGGAATATTACGATCAATCAACGGCTGAATTATCTTCTGTGCAGCAGTCCTGAAGTTGTTTTCAGTTCCGACAACAATATTATCACCTGTAAAAACAACGAAATCAGGTTGTTCTGCATCAAGTGAATTTGAAATCAAGTCTATCATTTTCTGATACGGAGAATTATCATCCTGGCAATCTGCAAATACGAGAATTTTAAACTTTCCGTCAGAATTAAACCTGAGCTTTGTTTCATCTGCTGCCTGTGGCACCAGAGAACACAAAGAGAAAACACAAATTATAACAAGAAATAATGCCGTGATTTTTTTGAAAATATTCAAATTAAACACCTCCATCTTAAATAATACTACAAAAAATACACAAGTTCAATATTAATGTATTTCTTTTTAAAAAAAGAGTGGCAAAAAACCACTCTTTAATAAATTATAAGATAGACATAATCGGTTCTAACGCTAAACATAATGATATATACGCACCCTCTAAAACCTTAGCAAGTCCCGGAGCACTCTGCGCAAACATTTCCCAAAGATTAATTATAACAGCAGCAGGAAACATTATAAGTAATAACACGAATACACACCTCTCTTTATTTCTTAACAAATTATCCATGATAAACAACCATTATTAAACATTAAGACCATCAGCACTTTCACAGATATGGGTAGAAAATTTATCTTCAAGATGCGGAAAAACTTTTAAATACTCATGGGTAACGCTCTCAATGATATTTTTTTCATAATCAGGATCGATCAAAGCCATACAACAGCCTTTGAAACCGGCACCGGAAAAACGTCCACCATAAATCCCGTCTGTTTTTGTCATAATTTCATAGAGAGTTTTTAACTCAGCTGATCCTGTCTCCCAATTCACTATTGAAGATCTGCCACTTTCAAAAGTAAGTCTGCCAAATTCTTCAATATCACCGCGACGCCATGCCTCTGCACCCTCAAGAACGCGAAAATATTCAGAATACCAATGTTCAGCGCGCTTACGCCAATTATCCGGTAATTTATCCTTATACTGCTGAAAAACCTCATACGGAACATCTCTGAGATGTGTTTGATCAAACTTTCCGTATTCCATTCCCGCATAAGCTTTTAATGCATAAGCAGCACTACGACACTCATCAACTCTCATATTGAATGCTGAACCGGCAAGGCTACGCTCGAGACCACTGAAAAAAATTGCAATCTTGTACGGTTTCATATCAGGATGCTGAGGAATCAATTCATACGAATCATCCTTCAGATCCATAAACAACAAATGATCTTTCTTGCAATAAACCTCGCATGATTGATCGAGTTTACCGCACGAAACCCCGACATACTTATTCTCAGCTTCTTGCGAAATAGTTATCAGCTCATTTGTTGTAAGCGTAATACCGTTCATTTCACTAAGCGCAGACAAAAAAGTGATAATCACAGCAGCAGATGACGAGAGACCGCCGATAGGTAATTCGCCATCAATAACAGCACACAGACCTCGTCGCAAAGGATAACGCTTGTTTAATGCAATCGTTGCTCCTCTGAGATGATCTGCCCAATCATATTGTCTTACCGTCGGTGTCGCCTGTACGTGCCATTGAGCTCTTTTGCTGAACTGAATTGATTGTATTTCTATAACACCGTTCTCTTTTGGTCCGTAAGCAATATGGATTCCTTTGTTGATTGCCATACCTGTTATTTTGCCGAGTTGATGGTCACTGTGTGCACCTATAGGGCAAATCCGATATGGAGTAAACGCTAATTGATATGGTGTTTTATTATAAATCTGTTCAAATAAAACCGCATTATTTGTCATAATTATTTTTCACCTTAAATTTTCATTTAATAACAATCAGAACTTTCGCCAGACCATCTTATTAACAACACCTGTATATGACTGGATTATCTTAACAACTTTAGTGCTTACATTCTCCTCAACATAAGTTGGTACAGGAATACCATAATCTGCACTTTCATTCATTTCAACAGCGGTATCTACTGCCTGCAGAAGACTATTTTCATCAATTCCGGCAAGTATAAAACAAGCCTTATCAAGAGCCTCGGGACGTTCCGTTGATGTTCTGATGCAAACCGCAGGAAACGGATGTCCGACACTCGTAAAGAAACTGGATTCTTCAGGAAGAGTTCCACTGTCTGAAACAACAGCAAACGCATTCATCTGCAATTTATTATAATCGTGAAAACCTAAAGGTTCATTACGAATTACACGCTTGTTAAGTACAAATCCGCTTTTTTCAAGCCT
>JAZNCK010000105.1:0-3439 GCA_045587505.1 Acutalibacteraceae bacterium | reverse complement strand
CCTCTAGCGTGACAGGCTAGCGTTCTAACCAACTGAACTACCGGGCCGTGTGGTGGGAACAACAGGGCTCGAACCTGTGACCCTCTGCTTGTAAGGCAGATGCTCTCCCAGCTGAGCTATGCTCCCATTCAATCGCCATTTCATCTTTGCATTCCCAACCTATTGGCCGAGAACATTTGATATTATATCACACATTTTAGAAAATGCAAGTGTTTTTTTGCATTTTTTTGAAATTTTTTCAATTTATTTTCAGGTATGATTTTATGGTGTTTTTAATATTTATAAAACTTTGCTCAGCCTGACAAGTTGGGGTTTGTTGATATGTTAATTAACACCTCATCCGTCATTTTCTTGCGAAAATGCCACCTTCCCCTCGAGGGGAAGGCTGTTGAGATTGCGATAAATTAAGGCTTCTCCTTGAGGAGAAGCTGTCACGCAGTGACTGATGAGGTGTAGGTTGCGTAGCAACCGTTTTCTTTGAAAAATATGTTTGTCAATTTTGTTTCAAACTTTAAACAAGCTAAAAAAAGTAGCCTTCTCAGAAAGGGAAGGTGCCCGACAGGGCGGATGGGTGGAGCGTCAGCGACCAAAAAATTCTTTGATTTATCTTGTTTTTCTCGTTGCTTCGCAACACCCCTTTGTCGCTTCGCGACATTTCCCCTAACAGGGGAATATCCTTTCTGGGGCGACCGCTCTGAAAAAGCAACGACTAAAAATAAATCATCCCGACAAATTAAAATTTGCACATTAACCATTGAGAGATTGAAAATAAAAGGAGACATGTTGATGTCCCCTTTAACTGAATATATATTTTACTTTATCATCTCGTTGAAATCATCTTCAGATATGATTGTGATACCGAGAGAAGTTGCTTTTGTAAGCTTACTGCCTGCTTCCTCACCTGCAAGGACATAATCTGTTTTCTTTGAAACAGAGGATGCAGTTTTACCGCCAAAGGATTCAATGATATCTGCAGCTTCTTTTCTTGAATAAGTCGGCAGAGTTCCTGTCAGCACAAATGTCTTGCCTGCAAAACGCATATCCTTGACTTCCTTGAGCGACTTCATATTAAGTCCCGATGCCATAAGTCGGTCAATAAGCTCCTTCGTCTGTGGCATTGAGAAATAACTGACAACACTTTCTGCCATTATATTACCAAAACCGTCAATCGTCATTATATCCTCAAATGAAGCGTTCATAACCTCACTCATTGTGCCGAAACGCTCTGAGAGAAGTTTCGCTGCTTTCTGCCCGATGTGACGGATTCCTAACGCAAAAAGGAGTTTTGAGAGATCGTTTTCTTTCGATTTTGCAATTGCTTCAACTATATTATTTGCAGACTGTTCAGCCATTCTTTCAAGAGGGATAATCTGATCCTGCGTAACTGTATAAATATCAGCAGGGGTTTTTATAAGTCCTTCATTAACAAAAAGCTCCAGGTTACTTTCACCGAGACCTTCAATATCCATAGCATCACGTGAGCAAAAATGAATAAGGTTACGCAAAAGCTGTGCAGGACATTCGGTGTTAAGGCAACGTACAGCAGCTTCGCCCTCTTCACGTACTACAGTTGCACCGCAGGACGGACATACCGTCGGCATTGTGTAAGGAACGGAATCCTTACCGTGCTCAACCACATTCAGCACCTCAGGAATGATGTCGCCTGCCTTACGGATGATTACCGTATCACCGATACGGATGTCCTTTTCAGAGATAAAATCCTGATTATGGAGTGTGGCACGGCTCACGGTTGAGCCTGCAACAAGCACCGGCTCAAATACCGCCGTGGGAGTAAGGACGCCTGTTCTGCCAACCGCTATTTCAACATCTATAACCTTTGTCTGTTTCTCCTCAGGAGGATACTTGAAAGCAACTGCCCACTTCGGGAATTTTGATGTACTTCCGAGCGCTTCGCGGTGTGAGAAATCATCAACCTTGATAACAGCACCGTCGATATCAAAAGGAAGCGTGCCTCTGATTTCTCCGATACGGTTGATTTCTGCAATCGCTTCATCTATATCGTTACAAAGTGTATAAAACGGAACTGTTTTGAATCCGAGTTCTTTCAGATAATCAAGCGATTGTTTGTGGCTTGTAAGTTCCTTTCCTTCCACACGCTGGATATTAAAAACAAATATATCAAGCTTTCTCGTTGCCGTTATTTTCGGATTCTTCTGTCTGAGTGAACCTGCAGCAGCATTCCGGGGATTTTTGAAAGGTTTCTCTTCATTATTCTCCTGCTGCTCAACAAGTTTAACAAAAACATCACGAGGCATATACACCTCACCGCGGACTTCGATTGAAGGAAGATTTTCTTTGATTCTAAGCGGAATCGAACCAACTGTACAAAGATTTGCACTCACATTTTCGCCGATAATTCCGTCACCACGTGTTGAACCGCGGAAAAATACGCCGTTTTCATATTCGACAGAAACTGAAAGTCCGTCAATTTTAGGCTCAACAACGTATACCGCATCCTTGATATTCTCGCGCACACGTTTATCAAAGGCACGCAACTCATCGAAGCTGAATGCATCCTGAAGGCTGGCCATCTGTACCGTATGTTCAACGGGTTCAAACTGGCCATCGGCATTACCGCCAACACGTCTTGTCGGGGAATCGGGCGTAACAATATCGGGATATTTATCTTCAATATCCGAGAGCTCACGCATAAGTTGGTCGTACTCAAAGTCCTCAATTTCGGGACTGTCCTCGACATAATATTTATGGCTATGATAATTAAGAATGTCTCTCAATTCCTCCGCCCTTTTTATTGAATTTTCATAATCAGCCATAGCGACACTTCCCCTCAGGATTTTATAATATTATACCAAAATCTGAGTGTTTAATCAACATCAAAAATCAGCAAATGTCCCCGGAGTAACACCGACAATTACACTCTCGGCTATGCATACTTCGGATTTATATTCAACAACTTTTACATCACCGCCAAAAATCACGTGCATACGTATTGTGACACACAAAAAAATCTGATGGCGTGTCTGGTTGACACCTTCAGCCTCAAATTTATTTTCAAACGTCGTTGAGGTAAGACCTCGCATAGTAACATAAAAAGAAATATCCGGACCGATTCCCGAAACAAGCTGAATACCAAGAAGTGCCGATAACGGTAAATTAACCGTATACGTGCCTACCCGGTTTATAATTTCGTCTGTATTTATTCCGATTTCATTCCCGAGTGTATTGAGTGTTATTATATCAGCAGAAAGAGATTTGATATTGCCGTCTGCATCGTAAGTAAACCTGACAATATCAGAGTAATTGATTTTATAATTTTCCAGTGCTTGAGTCAATCCTGCAGTCAAAGCAGCCGACGCGACGCTGTTCGCCTCAAGTACCGATAACTCGTCACGTACACTTTTTATTCTGAATTCTATAAAAAAGAAAAGCCCGACCGCACAAAGCAGAAAAGCTGCCG
>JAZNCK010000104.1:0-11808 GCA_045587505.1 Acutalibacteraceae bacterium | reverse complement strand
AGTCTGCTTTTCAGAAACAGATAAATCATAAATTTTCTTGTTAAGGTCAATCTGAAAGCCGTATTTATCACAGGTTTCTTGAATTTCCTGCCTGGCTTTTTTTAAATTGAATTTTTTGTTTCTCATACCGAGAACAATGTTTTCAGTACCAGAGAAAACGTCAACGAGCTTAAAATGCTGGTGAATCATACCAATTTTAAGGTCAAAGGCATCTTTTGGTGAACGAATGGTAACTTCCTTGCCGTCTACTAAAATGGAACCTTCATCAGGAAAGTAGATACCAGAAATCATATTCATAAGAGTGGTTTTACCGCTACCGTTTTCTCCGAGAATAGAGAGGATCTCACCCTCGTATACGGTAAGATCAACATCCTTGTTGGCAACAACCTTACCAAAGGCTTTGGTAATCTTTTTCAATTCAATTGCAATTGGCTTATTACTCATAATAACCTCCTCTGATGATTCAGTTGTTAAAAACATCTGTAATTGACGTATAAACATTTTTAACAACTCAAAAAGATTATCGGGCGAGACAGTTGAGTGCCTCGCCCTTTGAAAACAAAAGACCAAATTAAAACTTATTCAGGAATAACACCTGTAATACCGTCAATCTGCATGAAGAAGTACGGTGCTGAACGGTATTCTGACTCATGGTAATAACCGTCAGAAACAACCTTTGTGTCAGCCTCATATTTTTCATCGGGAATAACGTCAGCAAGTGTATTTTCATCAAGTGTCTTACCGCCTACTGTGAAAGTAGAAGTATCGAATACATGGATTTCGCCGTTCTTAAGCTTAGCAATTGCTTCTTCAAGAGCTTCCTTTGTACCCTCAGCAGCAACCTTTTCGTTGAGCTCTGTGAGCTGAACTGAACCTGTTGAAAGAGTACCTGTGTAATCAACAGGAATCTCTTTGCCGTTCATAACTGACTCGATCATCATTTTCATATAGGGCTCCCAGGAAATCTTGGAAGAAATGATAGCTGTATTCGGGCCGATTGATGCTGTATTGATGTTGTAAGCAACGTTAGGAATACCGTTCTCTTCACAAGCCTTCGGTGCACCTTCAGAGTCAGCGTGCTGACTGATAAGCTTACAACCTGCCTGGATAAGAGCCTGTGCAGCTTCCTTTTCCTTACCGATATCAAACCATGAGTTTGTGTACTTAACGTCCATTGTAACTGTCGGACAAACTGACTTAACGCCAAGATAGAAAGATGACAAGCCAGAAATAACTTCAGCATACGGGAAAGCTCCGACATAACCGATCTTAGCTTCCTCTGCTGTAAACTTACCTGCCTTGATAAGCTCGTTGAGCTTCATACCTGCTGCAATACCCGCAAGATAACGGCCTTCGTAGATTGATGCGAAAGCGTTGTGATAGTTAGCTACATTAGCTGTCTTAGCATTTGTACCTGTTGCATGGCAGAACTGAACTTCCGGATGCTCCTGAGCTGCCTTAAGAAGATATGACTCATGACCGAAGCTGTCACCGAAGATAACGTCACAGCCAGCGTCTACAAGCTCAAGTGCTGCTTCATAACAAGCGTTACTCTCGGGGATATTAACCTTCATGAGAACCTGGTCGTCTGTAAGGCCGAGTTCTGCCTGAACTGCTTTAGCTGCGTCAATAAAGTTCTTGTCATAAGTTGAGTTTTCATCGTGAAGGAAGATAAAGCCGACTTTGAAATCATCCTTAGGCTCTTCTCCACCGTTGCCGCCACAAGCTGCAAGTGTGAAAACCATGACTAATGCAAGAAGTAACGCAAAAATCTTTTTCATGTGTTTTTCCTCCGTTTAATTTTTAAATTTATAGCTAAAAATTGCTACCGTTTTAAGTTGGCGACGAATTATATCACAGATTCAGTCACCGATAAGTATTATATTGGAATATACAGTGTCAGAACGTTACAGAATCAATCACAAAATATGATCTTACCGTCATCGGTCATCGATTCAACTCTTGCAAGAGACTCGACACGGACACCCTGCGAGCGTATCAGAGCACCACCCTGCTGAAATGCTTTTTCAATTACTATACCTGCACCAACAATGTGGGCACCTGCTGAATTTATAAGAGTGATGAGTCCTTGCAACGCACAACCCTGTGCAAGGAAATCATCGATAATAAGAATCCTGTCTTCCTCATTAAGGAACTCCTGCGAAACAATCACATCATAAGTTCTGCCGTGAGTAAACGAAGTTATCGGAGTTGAATATACATCAGAAGAGATGTTTTTACCGAGAGTCTTCTTCGCAAAAACAACAGGCACATCAAAATACTGTGCAACTACACAGGCAATACCTATACCCGAAGATTCAATTGTAAAAATCTTGTTTATCTGTTCATCCTTAAAAAGTCGGTAGAATTCCTTACCGATTTCATTAAGAAGTTTAACGTCTACCTGATGATTAAGGAAACGGTCAACCTTAAGAACATTTCCCGGGAAAACCT
The DNA here is from genome assembly GCA_045587505.1 of Acutalibacteraceae bacterium. Lineage (GTDB taxonomy): Bacteria > Bacillota > Clostridia > Oscillospirales > Acutalibacteraceae > CAG-488. Next base: position 9,354 of record JAZNCK010000104.1, on the reverse strand, counting down.
TTCCGTCTTTTAAAATACGATCTTCAAGCAATTTCATAAAATCTCACCCTATGCCAGACTACATAATGGTGACTAAATCACCTATTACGCCATATTTAGACTCTGATGATTTTATTGTATCACAATATAGTTTTTTGTCAATAAAATCGATAGATTTGGTCTACAAATATATTCAATATATTTTGTTTGAATTAAACAACAAAATTTCCTTTTTTGTTCATAATATCTTAATATAAGTGTTGTAAAATAATTGTAATTGATTTTATGGAAAATATGTGGTAAAATGTTGCATATTGTTTTGGAGTGATTACAGATGTCACATCTTATTGAGCTTAAAGATGCTTATAAAATTTATAATCCCGGTGAAAACGAAGTCCGTGCCCTTGACGGTGTAAATCTTTGCATTGACAGAGGTGACTTTGTTGCAATTGTCGGTCAATCAGGCTCCGGTAAATCAACACTTATGAATATGCTCGGTCTGCTCGACGTTGTGTCAAGCGGAACATATATCCTTGATGGCAAAGACATCAAAGATATGAACGATGATGAGTTAAGCACTATCAGAAATCAGGAAATCGGATTTATTTTCCAAGGTTTTAATCTCATCCCCAGTCTTACAGCAAAAGGAAATGTTGAACTTCCGCTTATATACAGAGGCATGAAACAGGAAGAAAGAGAAAAACTTGCCGTAGATGCGCTTACAAGAGTAGGACTTGAGCAAAGAATGAATCACCTGCCGAGCGAAATGTCAGGCGGTCAGCAGCAGAGAGTCGCAATCGCGCGTGCAGTTGCTGCAAGACCTCCCGTTATACTTGCTGACGAACCCACCGGTAACCTTGACTCCGCTTCAGGTAAAGAAGTAATGCGGATTATCAATGAACTCTGGGCCGAGGGACGAACAATAATTCTCATCACTCATGACGATAAAATAGCTGAAAAAGCACATAGAGTCATACGTATCAGCGACGGTAAAATTATTGAAGATTACGTTAATGAAAACATTAAACCGGATCATACCCTATAAGAAGTAACAGACTTGTGAAATCAAAACACAAGTCTGTTTGTTTATTTTATAGGATTGTATAGAGCGTCTCTAAGACACGGCTGATAATAATGCTCCCGGGATTGAGCATATTGAAAAACCCGTACGAAACCACTACTTCTTCATAATGAATTCCAATTTACCACCGGACGTAATTTGCGCATAAGTGATGCTTGTTCCTTCAAGTTTTTTACCGTTGAGATAAATTTCTTCGATAAACGGATAATCCAACGGATCATTATTGCACTCAACACTGAAAACATCCGAGATATCGCAAGAGTGATATTTTTTATTCAGCCTGAATGTATATGATTTAAACAACGGTGAATTGATTTCGAAAACAGGTACACCCGGACAAACCTGAGCAAAACCGAGTGCAGACAACACATACCAGGCAGAAAGCTGTCCAACGTCCTCATTTCCGCAAAATCCGAAAGCACCGAGCCTATATGCTTCTTTTTGTACACGTCGGGTCCAATACTGCGTACGTTCCGGTAATCCCATATAGTTAAAATAGTGTGTCAGGTTATGGCACGGTTCATTTGAATGATTATAGTCATCATTCCATAATGCAGAAAATTCTGCTCTTTCAAAAAATTTCTCTAACAAAGAGATAAATCTGTCCCTGCCGAACAGTTCAGAAAGGCCTTTGATATCATAAGGAACAAACCACGACTGCTGATAAATATTGCTTTCTACACAGCCGTCAGTATCATACTCAAATTCATCGAGAGGCATAAAACTTCCGTCTTCATATTTAGGTCCCATAAAACCTGTTTCGGGATTATAGTTGACCGGATATTTTTTTGCAGTTTCATAGAAAAATTCCGCATCGTCATTCTTACCTAAAGCTTTTGCAAACTCAGCAAGAGTGAAATTACTGAGCAATTCCTCAAGAGTTACGCTGAGCAGTTCCGGTTTGAAGCCGTTTCTATTCAGGAAATCGCAATCCTTACGCATACAGTTAAAAGGCTTTCCGAAAAGAGTTTCTGCTCCTATAGATCCCGCTTTCGCAATTTCATAAACTTTTTCTATATCATAGTTACGGATACCCTTTATGTATGCATCTGCAATAACATTGATAGCAGGATCTCCCACCATACAACCCGCGTTTATTCCCAGCAGCTCCCAACGCGGAAATGAAGATTTCTTCGCAAGAGCAATACTCAGAAGAGAGTTAACCTCATCATTAACGGTTTCCGGCGCAATAAGGGTGAGAAGAGGAAATTCACTGCGATAAACATCCCAACCGCTGAATACTGTGCGTTGTATATAATCTGTATCTTTCTTTACCGTGCCGTCAGCTGCTGTATATCTGCCATCAACATCAGCACAGATTCTCGGGTCAAGCAGAACATGATAAAGGCAAGTATAGAAAAGGGTTCTGTCGGTTTCGTTATTCGTTTCAATTGTTGCACAAGAGAGAGCGTTCTCCCACGCTTCCGCTGCCATTGTATGAATCTGATCAAAATTCTTATCAACAACCTCAGTAAAATTACGTTTTGCGCCGTCAACATCAACATAAGAGATCGCAGTTTTAAGAGTTACTTTTTCTGTGGTATCGAAGGTCAGGAGAAGTCCCAGATCTTCTCCTGTTTTTTCATATTCAAATTCAACAAATCTTTCATCGCTGAAAAAATCAGCAGTTGCATACGGAACTGAAAGTTCACAATAAAAATAGAGGTTATACTCAATTTTACCGTGACCGTGGCCGAACCCGCCTCCCTTAGGAGAAAACTCAAGCACACCCTCAAGATGAGTCGCATCAATTATTCTAATCTTCACCCGATCGGCCTTACCACCGATTCGGCGTGAAAAATTAAAAATGAGTTTTTTGTCATTGACATCCGGATATGTAAATTCCAGCACACCGCAATGAGGAGTAACAGTTGCCCTCGCAGAAATTGAATACCTGTCAAGAAACACACTGTAATAGCCGGCAGTTGCCGTTTCTTTTTCGTGTGTAAAGCCTGATTTCCAACCGGTCTTACCTTTTGTCAGCGGAAAGAATTCGTTTGTACCGCTGCGAAGATCAGTTTCTCCGATAACGGGCATTACCTGCAGATTGCCAAGATCACCATACCAGCCGATACCACTCATACGGTTGAAACTGAACCCCTCAATTGTATTCTGACAATAGTTGTAGCCTGTACCGTTATCGCCACCGGTTACCGTATCCGCACACAGCTGAACGCACCCTCCCGGTATGCATGCACCCGGGTGTGTTTTTCCTCCACCGTGGGAATAATCAGTTTCTTCTGCACCGACATTGCCGATTGTCGGATCTATATATTTTGAAAGTTTCATAAAAAATCACCTTGATAGAATATTGGTAAAACACTAAAGTGTTCTGATTTGAAATTTAATATGCTCTTGAAAGCCTGCATTCTGCTTCCTCTCTCGTTATCTTACCGGCATTACAGTCTGCCATAATCTGAACATCCTTATCATTGAGGTTATATAACAACCATACAAGTAAGGAGAATAAATAGCCGATCGCCGGTACCATTACATAGACAAACCACAACACGTTCAGTGCGTGCGGTGACTGTTGCACATTGAGAGCCTGGAGCTGTTCAAAATTCTCTGCCGGAACATTTATCCAACCCGTGTATTCAAGGCCCATCCACAAGAGGCTGACTGAACCCGAAACAGCACCCGTAAGCTTACACATAAATGTCTGGATTGCAAAAGTAATTCCCTTCGCATCGATACCGGTCTTGAACTTCCCATATTCGGCACAGTCGGGTGTAAACATAAATAGTACACAGCCGAAAAGTGACATCGGAATCGAACGGATAACCGACAGAACAGCAAAAGCAATAATACTCTGATAGCCTATCGCCCACATAATAACACTTGAAACAATAATTCCGAGTGTACACCATTTAAAGAGTACCATTTTGTCGATTTTTGTAAGAATCTTCGGGGTTATTATTGAAAGAACAACCGAAGGTACAGCACTGAATGCACCTACAACCAGTGAGAACAAGCTATCATTGAAGAGATAGAACGATACCCACATATTAAGTGCGTTTATGATATTTACACTCGAATAGAAGAAGAAACCTATATAGAAAATCAGAAGATACTTATTCCTGAAAAGATAAACAAACATCTTTGAAACAGAGAAGTTCTCTTCCTCTTTCGGCGGTGTGTAGCGTTCCTGAAGATGTATACAGGACGGAAGCATTGTAACAAAGGCAATTACTGCAACCGCAAGTGCAGCAACAAGATACGTACTGCCTACTCTTTCACTGATAAGCACGGGAACAACCACAGAAGTGACCGTACCGCCGGCACCTCCCCAGATGCTCTTGTAAGCCATCATTGAGTTACGCTCGGAGATATTCTTTGTCATAGATGTGATAATTCCGTAAATAGGAACATCACAAAGAGTATAGACAGTGTCCCAGATAAGATAGCTTATTGCAAACCAGATAAGTTTTGTGGTACTGCTCGAATTAAACGGTGCCGCAAACATCAGAACTGTTGTGACCACTATCAGCACCAGTGAAACCCGGAGCCACGGAAGATATTTTTTACCGCTTTTAAACTTAACCATATCAAAAATCACACCAAAGAGGCAGTCATTGACAGCATCCCAGATTTTGATAGCGAGCATAATTCCCGTCGCTTTTGTAAGGTCAACACCGATGAGCATAAAATATGTAGTAAGATACGATGTTACAAGTGCATAAATCGCATTCTGACCTATAAAAAAGGCATAATAGCTTTTACGCTCGATAGAGTTGGTTGCCCAACCTTCAGGGGTATCTTTGAAAATCCTTCTGAGTAAAGTCACAATACCTCTCCTTTTCTCTTTGATGTAATCATTATAGCAATACTTAATCGCAAAATCAATAGAACTAAACTATTGCAAAGCGCAATATTTTCTGTTATAATACAGAAAACTGAAAATCAACTGCCACCGGGTAGTGTGATGCTTTGCATCCGTTTGCATTTCATTAGGTCTTTGAAGAAATGCAGGACGGGTGTTATTTTTTTGGAGTGAGTTTATGAATATTCTTAAGGCATTGAAAAGTCTGACTAAATTTGAAATCTGTCTCTGGTTAGTTTCTGTAGCAGTTATTGTAGTTTCTTTCATTCTTTCAAAAGACGGTAATGTACTGTCACTTATCGCATCGCTTATCGGAGTGACTTCACTGATTTTTCTGGCACGCGGTTTTGCTTTCGGACAGGTGCTGATGATAATTTTCTGCTTAATATACGGTGTAATATCTTACAGATTTGATTATTACGGAGAAATGCTGACTTATCTCGGAATGACATTACCCATGTCTGTTATATCATTGATTTCATGGTTAAGACACCCGTATAAAACAAGCACTGAGGTTGAGGTAAGTAAACTGAATAAAAGAAAAATTGTTTTTCTTATCATTTCTTCCGTTCTGGTAACTGCTTGCTTTTATTTTATCCTCAGAGCATTCAATACCGCTAATCTTTTCCCGAGCACTGTTTCCGTTCTTACAAGCTACATTGCTGCAGCGTTGACCGCATACCGCAATCCGTACTTTGCACTCGGTTATGCTTGTAACGACCTTGTGCTGATTGTGCTGTGGGTGTTGGCGGCAATCGAAGATATTTCCTATCTGCCTATGGTTATGTGCTTTGCGGTATTCTTTATTAACGATATGTACGGTTTTATTTGTTGGAAGAGAATGGAAGAAAGGCAGAGCAATTGAAATACTCAAAAAACAAAGCCGTGACGATTGCCACGGCTTCAACTTTATAAAATATCAGTCATCCATTTCCCAGTTATGCCATACATTCTGAACGTCATCGTTGTCGTCAAACATATCAAGCATCTTGGTCATGTTTGTAATGTCATCTTCATTTGTAAGTTTTGTATATGTGTCGGGTACGTACTCAACCTCAGCTGAAAGGAAGCTGTATCCCTTAGCTTCAAGCTCATCACGGACAGCACCGAGGTCGTTCGGCTCTGTACGGATTTCGAAAACACCCTCTTCATCTGTGATAAAGTCGGTTGCACCTGACTCGAGTGCATCTTCCATAAGCTTCTCTTCGTCAATGTCCTCAGCTTCAATCATAATAACACCGCAACGTGTGAACATAAATGAAACGCAGCCACTCTGACCCATATTTCCGCCGAACTTATCAAAGTAATGACGAACATCACCTGCCGTACGGTTACGGTTATCTGTAAGAGCTTCGACAATAACTGCGATACCTGAAGGGCCATAGCCTTCATACATGATCTCTTCGTAGTTATCTGAGTTGCCCTCACCCGCTGCCTTTTTGATGATACGCTCAATGTTATCGTTAGGCACGTTGTTTGACTTAGCCTTTGCAATAACATCCTTAAGCTTTGTATTTACTGACGGGTCGGGTCCGCCGTTCTTAACTGCAACAGCAATTTCACGTCCGATTTTCGTAAAAACCTTTGCTCTTGCACCGTCTGTTTTTTCCTTTTTACGCTTGATGGTACTCCATTTTGAATGTCCTGACATATTATCACCGTTTCTTAAAAAATTTCAACTTAGTGATTATATACCAATCACGGTATTTTGTCAAATATTATATGTATGTGCTTTACTTATTTCTCTTTTCATGTTATACTACAACGGATTTTCTAAGGAGGTTGCCGTATGACAACTGATAAAATACTAAATAAACGATGGTTTTATCTCGCAACAGGTGTTTTTTCAATGCTTTTTTCAGGCGTACTATATGCGTGGTCAATCCTTAAAATACCTTTTAAGGAATCCTTCGGATGGGAAGATTCGGTACTTGCATTCAATTTTACGCTGACCATGTGCTTTTTCTGTCTGGGTGCATTTTTCGGAAGTCTTATCTGCAAAAGAATCGGCCCGAAAATAACGCTTATTATCGCAGGCACACTTGTTGGTATCGGATTTATTTCTACCGGTATGCTTGGAAACGGTATACCGTATCTTATTTACCTTACATATGCAATTCTTGCAGGTACAGGTATCGGTATTTCATATAACGTTGTGGTTTCAACAGTCTGCTCGTGGTTTCCTGATAAGAAAGGATTGTGCTCAGGCTGTCTTATGATGGGATTCGGTGTAAGCACCTTGCTTCTCGGTAACACAATCAGCGTACTTTTTGATAATCCCTCTTTCGGTTGGAGCAAGACATATATATTGCTCGGTATCATTATAGCTGCCGTTCTTTTTATTGCGGGAATAATTCTTCGTCTGCCAAATCCTGACATTAAATTCCCCGCACCTGAAAAGAAAAAATCCGTAAACAAGGAAGCATTTGAAGTCCGTGATTTTTCAACGTCAGAGATGCTTAAAAGCTTTACCTTCTGGAGAGCCTTTTTGTGTATGGCATTCATCACTGCAGTCGGTAATTCGGTTATCAGCTTCGCAAGAGATCTTGTAATTTCTGTTGATGCAGCCCCTACACTTGCAACAACGCTTGTTGGTGTACTTTCCGTCTGCAACGGACTCGGCAGAATTCTCACGGGTGCAGTTTATGATGCTCTCGGTCGCCGCACAACAATGATTTCGGCAAATATCCTCACGATTTTTGCGGCAGGTATAACCCTTCTTGCCGTTATGTTACATTCTCTTCCCGTATGCATTATCGGTCTTTGTCTGACAGGACTTTCATACGGTTCGTGCCCTACAATGACATCTGCTTTCACAGCTTCATTCTATGGACAGAAGCATTTTTCTACAAACTACAGTCTTACTAATTTCAATCTGATTCTTGCAGCATTTATTGCAAATTTCTCAAACAGTCTGTTAAGTTCCTCGGGTGGATACACAGCTCCATTCATTATGCTTCTGATACTTGCGGTTTGTGCTTTGGGCCTTAATATATCCGTAAAGAAACCGTAAAAAATTACAACAAAAACTCTTGCATTATTCAATTGTATATGTTAGAATAGCAGGAGTTAATGCGATGAAAAAGAGAGTACGCATCCCGATACATTCAGAGAGAATGACCATTTGCTGAAAGGTCATTTATGCGTAAGGTTGCGGAAGTTCACTTTGGAGCAGCACGGCTGAAAAGAGTAGGTTGTGACGGTTCACCTCCGTTAAAGGGTGCAAGAGTGTTTGCTCAGGCAAAAACAAGGGTGGTACCGCGGAGTATTCGACTTCGTCCCTTATCGGGACGGAGTCTTTTTTCGTCTCAATACTAACTATCAATATATAAGAAAGGTGAAAACAATGAAACAGCAGCTTGAAAACATCAAAGCTCAGGCAGTCGAAATGGTTGCCAACGCTCAGGACCGTGCAGAGCTTGACGCTATCCGTGTTAAGTTCCTCGGCAAAAAAGGTGAGCTTACTGCTATTCTCAAGCAGATGGGTAAGCTTTCCCCGGAAGAAAGACCCGTTATGGGACAACTCGCTAACGAAGTGAGAAGTGAAATCGAAACACTTATCACTGAATCAGCAGACAAAATCAAGAAAATCGAAATGGAAAAAGCTCTTGAAAAAGAGACTCTTGACGTTACAATCCCCGGCACGCCGAATAAAATCGGTCACAAACATCCGCTTTCAATCGTTCTTGATGAGGTTAAGGATATCTTCTTCGGTATGGGATTCAACATTGCAACAGGCCCCGAGGTTGAGTGGGATTACTATAACTTTGAAGCACTCAACATTCCGAAGGATCATCCTGCACGTGACACACAGGATACATTCTATATCACAGAAAACATGCTTCTGCGTACACAGACGTCTCCTATGCAGATCCGTGTTATGGAAAAAGAACAGCCCCCTATCCGCATTATTGCTCCCGGACGTGTTTTCCGTTCTGACGCAGTTGATGCAACACACTCTCCTCTCTTCCACCAGATTGAGGGTCTTGTAGTCGACAAGGGAATCACAATGGGTGACCTTAAGGGTTGTCTCGAAACATTCGCAAAACAGCTTTACGGTGAGAATACAAAGATAAGACTTCGTCCTCACCACTTCCCGTTCACAGAGCCTTCATGTGAAATCGACGTTTCCTGCTTCCGTTGCGGGGGCAAGGGATGCCCGATGTGTAAGGGTGAAGGCTGGATCGAAATCCTCGGTGGCGGTATGGTTCATCCGAAGGTTCTCAAGACAGGCGGTATTGATCCCGAAATCTACAGCGGTTTTGCTTTCGGTCTCGGTCTCGAGCGACTTGTTATGTTCAGATTCAACATTGATGATATGCGTCTTTTATATGAAAACGACGTAAGATTTCTCAGCCAGTTTTAAGGAGGTGCTTTAAAGATGATTTTATCAAAAAAATGGGTCAAGGATTACGTTGACTTTAACGCTACAGACAAAGAATTTGCCGATGAAATGACTCTTTCAGGCTCC
>JAZNCK010000103.1:0-8740 GCA_045587505.1 Acutalibacteraceae bacterium | reverse complement strand
CATACACAACAAAGAAAAAAGCCAGGGAACACCTAGTGTTTCCTGACTTTATTTTTATGGTCGGAGTGGCGGGATTTGAAGCGTTAAAAACACTCCGACAAACCCGGTAATATTAACGAATTTGAATGTCAAATTCCTGTTTTTTCAATTGCAAACATATGTACTTTTGTAAGAATTAATTTTGTAATGAAAGATAGTATTTGCAACCAACTTTTTAAGGTGGGGTATTTGTTTTTTATCTTTTCATATAAAATATTCTGAAAAAGAAGAAAAGATTTCATTGAAAATTTGTCCTGACTGTGATATCATTAAATGGGTATCTCTATTTATTAGTATATAAGGACGTTGATTTTGTGACTGACAAAGAATTAAAAAGGTTAAGCCGACTTGAATTGCTGGAGCTTCTTCTTACAGAGACCCGTGAAAACGAAAGACTCAGAGAAGAACTTGAAAAAGCAAAACAGGAAAACAGCATAGAAAAAAGTGCGGTGCTCCTTAACGAAACTGCAAAGCAATTGGAAACAGCATTACAAAGTGTTAAGGTGATGACTGAAGGCTCTGCTCAAAAACCGAAAAAGAATTTTGTCGCTCTGAAGAAACCGAATGGTAAAAAGCCGGCAATTCTTAATCTTTTTTCAAAAGTTCAGAAAGTAACCAAACGTTCAGAGAAAAATAAACCTAAATCAAAAACAAAATGATTTGAATTCTTCTACTTTCTTTACGGAGGAAATTTTAATAAATGGCATTCAAAAGAAAGAAAAAAGAACTTCAATTTCCCACGTCGATGCAAATCGAAAAAGCGATTGCTAAAGAGCAATACAGCCGTAAGTACAAGAAGGTGCTGAAAAGTACTCTTTCTTCGCTTATTGTTGTGGCTGCTATCGCCGTGCTTATTGCAACGCTTGCTTTGCCTGTTCTTCAGATTCAGGGAAGCAGTATGGAACCGACGCTTAATGACGAAGAAATTGTTGTTCTTATAAAAACACCAAATCTGAAAAGGGGACAGCTTTGTTGCTTCTCTTATCAGAATAAACTTCTTATAAAAAGAATAATCGGTGTACCGGGAGATACAATCCTCATTAACGAAAAAGGTTTTGTTTATGTTAATGATGAATTGCTGGACGAACCATACATTCTTGACCGTGCTCTCGGTGAATGTGATATCGATTTTCCGTTTCATGTAACCGAAAATCACTACTTCATTCTCGGTGACCACCGTTCTACATCAATCGACAGCCGAAGCTCAGTTGTAGGACTTGTAAGCTCCGAACAGATTGTCGGCAGGATATTCTTCAGAATCTGGCCTTTTGAGAAGATGGGCGACATAGATTATGAAGAATATCAGGAAAATATCGAAAATCCTGATGAACAGAAAACCCAGGAGTAATTTGCTGAAAAAATAACAGAAAGGGGGAAAGCAATTATGTCAGGTGTGAATCATGAATATCTCAAAGACCATAAGTTGTTCAGAGTGCGCAACAAAAGAATAGTTGCTTTGTTCCCTGTTATTGCTGTTATTGTTGCAATTGCAGTTTTCTGGTGTCTTAAGCTTGTCGGTATTACGATTACGAGTGACGCATTGTGCGAGCTTGATGAGCATACTCATGTCAGCAGCTGTTATTCGGGTGACGAGCTTGTCTGCCTTAAGCCTGAGCATACTCATACTGCAGAATGCTTCCCTGACAAGACAGTTGACATGGAAACAACAGCAGACTGGCTGAAAACCTTAGAACATATAACAATCACAAACAATCTTTCAGAAAATCTTGTTGCTGTTGCAACGTCGCAGGTCGGATACAGCGAAAGCGACCGCAACTATGAATACAATGCATTCGCTGAAAAGAATAATTACACCCGTTACGGTGAATGGTACGGAAGTCCTTACGGCGAATGGAACACGATGTTTGTTTCTTTCTGTATCGGTCATGCGAACATCAACGGTGCAGAAAGCCTGTCGAGTGCATCTGCCGAGTCGTTGAGACTTGCGTGGGAGAACCGATTGGCTTATGCCTCTGCTGAAAGCTATGACGGACAGAGAGGTGATGTCGTCTTCTTCGATACGGATGCGGACGGCAGGGCTGACCGCACGGGCATTGTTTCTTACAAATCGGCAACGCTCTTCGGATTTATAGAGGGTGATGTTGACGGCAAGGTTGAAAGCGTTGTCACGAAGAAGGCCGAAAATGTTTTAGGCTACGGCAAAACGAGTGTGCTTTCTGCGGCGAAAAACATCACAAACGCTGAAAAAAATCAAAACGAAACGGGTACAATCCGCCCCGTGCTTGAGGGTAAGCTTGTGCATTATATCCCGAACGAGGCAACCCGTACTACATATAATCTCAAGCGCTCTGCCGTACAGAGCATATATGACAGTGAACCGCTGGTAATGATGGTGGCATCAAACAGCAACATCACCTACACATCTGACCTTACAGGTGAGCTTGCAAACGCTGTGTTCAAGGATACGACAGGTAACCCTATCGAGAACAACGGTACAGTTTACATCGGACAGTCATACATCGTTTCTCTCGAATTCAGCGAAATTAACACGGGTAATAAGTGGATTCAGTTCGAGCATAATGCGAACGGCGTGCTGACTTATCAGATTCCGTCAAATCTTCACTGTGACAGGTTCGACAGCTGGCATAAAATTTCTGCAAAGACAGAAAACGGTATGATTGAGGACGTCGGTGAGTATTTTGTTGACGAAAACGGACTTTTGCAGGTTAGGTTCTACGATGATGCAAGCGGAGTGAACTTCGTTGATAAATATTCGAACGTTGACTTCGTAATTGATTTCAGCGCAACGGTTGCGGAAACGCAGTCGGGAAACAAGACAGAGGTTGATTTTAACGACGATATTCACATTAACCTCAATGTTGACGGTAATGCGGGTGTGTCGATTGAAAAGACACACGGCGAATATCATGACGAGGATGCTACGGTTGATTTCACCATCAAGGTTGAAGCAACTCACGGTCTTGTTAAGGATCTCGTTATCCAGGACGATATCTGGGAAAATCACCACGCACTCCGCGATACGATAGTGGTAACCGACCTTGACGGTAATCCGATCGTTCCTCAGCCGACAATAAGCGATCACCCGAGCGAATGGGCACCCGGCGGATTCACGCTTTCGGGATTCCCTGATTTTTCGGTCGGTGAAGGCTTCCTTATTAAATATAAATCACAATTCAATGACAATGTTCTTACTCAGGATTCAAGCGGTATGTGGAATCAGGCGAACGCTTTCGGCAACAACGCCAACGGTGGTCCAATCGAAAACAAGTACGATGATGACTGGGTTCCGGTTGAATTCAACAGAATCGAGAAAGATGGTAAAATGGCTGTTCTCGAGGATGCAAACGGCAACAAAATCCCCGTTATCGAATGGAGCGTAGGCATCAGAAAGACTGCAGAAGACCTTCAGGGCACGGTCGTTATCGATACACTCGGCACGGGACTTCAATATTATCAGGCTGAACCGATTAAGGTGGTTCGCTACGATCAGTGGGGCAACAAAATCTATCCCGACTCTACGATCGAGTGGAAAGACGTTACTATAACGAATACCAACGGCAACACCTCGATGCAGTTCCCGCTTCCTTCGGGATATGCGTTTGATCTTGTTTATTACACAACCTTCCCGCCTCTTGACGAAGGCGAGACGGCAACTCACACAAACCGGGTTGAAGCGGTAATCAACACAAAACCCGAGGGCACATATGGTACGGCAGACGTTATCGGATTTGTTCCCGAGCTTAAAAAGAGTGCAAGCGGTGACGACGGCGAATATGTCAACTTTACACTTGAGGCTGATGTTTCCAAGGCAATCAAGGATTGGGGTTACTTCTACCTGACTGACCTTGCGGCATTCTGGGGCTACAACAACGAAGTCGGATATCTCTACGTCGAAAACTTCCCGCAAGACCTCGTGATAACCGCAACAACAAAAAGCGGACAGGTAATAACCTTTACGCCTTATATTGAAGGTCAACCCGCTGAGAACACGTATATGCTCGTTGCTCCCGGAAACGGAGATCTGCATCACACGTTCAACATACTGTTCAACACAGCAGATAAGACGTATGAATCGTCAAAATGGTTACTGGACGAGGATGCAACTCTTAAGATAACCTATAAGCTTCCGTTCGATGCAAAAACCGGTACCAACTGGACAGGGGAGCTGAACGGAGAGAAGACGGTAGAGGATGTGCTTTTTGAGGGCTACTCTTTAGCAAACGAAGCTTACCTCAACTTTACGCAGGCTATCACGGCGGTTTCCAGTGTAAACTATAAGTATTCTCCGATGATAACCAAGAAGGCGCAGGTCAATGAGGACGGCACTATTGATTACACGGTTGTGTTCAATAACACAATTCCCGGCTCGGGCGGTAACACTGGATACCTGAACAGCGGCACATGGAACGTTGTGTTCAACGACACCTTTGACGAAAAGCTTGAATATGTAAAGGATTCGCTTACGCTGACTGCGTATGACCCATGGAACGATAACCGATGGTATGCTAAATATAAATATTACGGTACGGCGGACGGTAACACTCTTGAAATTCCTGCAAATGAGCTGATTTATTATGATTTCAACGATGAAGTAAGCTGGACGGATATTAAAAGAACAAAAAACTTTGAAGAGTATTACAAAATGGTCAGTGCGGGCGGTAGGCACATTTACACCTATCAGCTTAAGCTCAAGGATGAATATATCAATACGACCGATTATTCGAAGCTGCAGCTTGATAATGTGGCTGAGCTGACGTGGAATGCGGACAATACCTCAGGTCCTGCGGATGAAATGGTCGAATTTGAAACGGGACTCCTCGACAAGCATGTTGTGCAGGATAAATCAACGCTCGACTTCGGCGTTCATATCAACCGCGGAGCGCTGGATATTCTCGAGGGCTCGGAAACGCTGACGGTTGAAGATACGATGACGGATAATCTTTCCGTCTACTGGGATTCAATCAAGCTTCAGTATTATGACAAGCAGAGCCACGTCTGGGTTGATTTCGACTCGGCGCAGAGCAGATATACCTACGATATTACCTACGACCCTGCTAGCAACAAGCTGACGTTCGTAGTCCCCGATGAGCTTCATATTATCATCGACTATCAAACGCTTATAACGGAAAGCGGCTACGTTTCGGTTAACAACTCAATCGTTGTTGACGGCAAGGCGGAGGTTACAGATATGGTCGATGCGGTGTTCAAGGTAGAAGAACACAGTGGCGACGCCTCGGGTTCAAACCATGAGATTATGCTCCTAAAGCAGGACGGACTGACAAATGCCCGACTGCCGGATGCAAAATTCGCACTTTACGGCCAGATGGGCGATTCGAGTGCAGTACCGCCGACAGGTGTTTCGAAGACGATAGTCACCGAAGACGGCATAACGCTCACCTATATCGGTTCTTACACAACAGGCGCAGACGGCTCAGTCAACGTTGAATCGCAGTACCTTACCCCCGGCGGACCGTACGCGTTCGTTGAGCTTGTCGCACCTGAAGGATATGAGCTTTTGGATAAGCCCGTGTATTTCTATTTCTACGATACGGATACGGACGGCTTTATCCAAAGCGTTACCACCCTTATCGCAATTGAAAACTTCTCGGGAAGCTTCCTTATTCCCGAAACGGGTGGTATGGTATTTTTCACGGCAACAATCGGTTTTGCTATAACGGCAGTTCCGGTTTTGTATAGTTTGATTCGTCGTAAACGGGAAAGGAGGCTTAAAAACCTCCTTGGCTAGGGAAACAGTACAAATCCGAACCCGTCTGAAAGTCGTTCTTGAATCGGCTTTTTGGACGTATCGGGTTTGAAAAGAAAAAGGTTTACTGTACCCTAAGCCACTGAAATTTCTGAAAACTTTGTTTCAGGGGGACATTTTTATCAGAAATTAATTAGGTTGTTAATCTTGGCAAAACACAATAAAGCCTCTCGGGTTGTTTGTGTTTTGCCGAAGGGGCGGCGATAATCCGGCTGAAAACGGGCTCGGATTTTAACTGTTTCCCTATGCTGACCCGAATATGATGAAAAAAACAAAATTGCAAATTAAATTATAGAAAGGAAGTAAGATATGAAGAAATTATTTGCAGTTTTAGTAGCATTCGCACTCGTTCTCACAATGGGAACAACATTCGCATTTGCAGCAGATGCCGGCAAGATCACAATTACACACGCGATTCCCGGTGCTGACTACAAGATCTATAAGATGCTCGCTTTCACACCGTCTAACACAGCCGGTGACAAGGGTATCTACACAATCGAAGCTGGTTGGGAAGATTTCTTTGCAACAGCTCCGGCAACAGACTACTTTGAAGTTGTTATTGTAGGTACAGGCGACGAAGAGCAGGTAACAGTAGAGCTTAAAGAAGGTGTTACAGAAGTTGATCAGGCTCTTGCAAAGGCAGCTCTCAATTACGCAGTAGATAAGACTATCGCTGCAACAGCTACAGCAACAGCTGACAGCGCAACAGTTGAGTTCGATGGTCTTGACCTTGGTTATTATGCAATCGACACAACTGTTGGTACAATGGGTGCTCTTACAAGAGCAAGCAACGAGCTTACAGCAGTTGAAAAGAACGAAATGCCTGACATTGACAAGTACGTTCAGGAAGACAGCAAAATCGGTGATGAAAAAGACGGTTGGTACAAGGTAAACGACGCTGACATCGACCAGGTTGTTAACTATAAGTCAACAATCAAAGTTGGTCTTGGCGCTGTTAACTACATCATGCACGATACAATGGAAGAAGGTCTTACATTTGATCCTGATTCTGTACGTGTAGAAGACAAGAATGGTGTTGTTGATGCATCTGACTACACAGTAGTTGTTTCTCCTGAAGACGGTCACACATTTGACATCGTGTTCAAAGATAGCTATATCGCAACTCTTGCACAGGACGACACAATCACAGTTTACTACTCAGCTACTCTTAACGAGGATGCAACAATCGGCGAAGAAGACGGTAACGACAACGAAGTTTACCTTTCAGTAGGCGAAAAGAGCGAGTGGGAAACACAGAAGCACAAGACATCTACATACACATGGGAAATGGATGTTTTGAAGTACACAATGGACGGCGACCAGAAAGTAACTCTTGCAGGCGCTACATTCCAGCTCCTCGACAAGGACGGCAATCCCATCAAGTTCTCAGAGGTAGCAGATGCTGCAGTTCCTACATATAAGGTAGATGCTGAAGGTACAATTACAGACATCTTAACTGATGCAAACGGTAAGTTTATCATCGTTGGCCTTGACGAAGGCACATACGCTCTTCACGAAGTTAGTGCTCCCGAAGGATATAACAAGCTTGCTGAGGATATTGATGTAATTATCACAAGCACATACGATGACGCTGCACTTACAGCTGAGTATGAAATCAACGATGCAGAACCCGCAACAATTGAAGTATTGAATAAGACCGGTGGTCTCTTCCCTGAAACAGGCGGCATCGGTACAACAATCTTCTACATCGTTGGCGGTCTCCTTATGCTTGCAGCATTCGTAATTCTTGTTTCAAAGAAGAGAATGTCTACATTTGCTTGAAAGGATAAAGAATCTGACGGTTCCGAGGAATCAGAAGATTCTGATAACTCCGAAGAATCATAAGATTCCCGCGGCAAATGCTGCACAGTAAAAACTAAACTCCTCTACCGGCCCCCTGCCGGTAGGGGTAATCCCGAAAATACAATTAAAGTTTTGACCGCTGTTACCGAAAGTCGGTTGGAGCGTTGAAAATTTTAAAAGAATCAAGAAATATATTATGAAAGAAAACACAAAGAAAAAAGTGAAAAAGACTAAGAAAAAGAAAAGCGGTCTGAGCTCAACTATAGCTTTGGTTGCTATCTTTTTCATTGGCTTGTGTGTCTTGCTTTATCCGACGATAAGTGATTTCTGGAACGAGAAAAGGCAGTCGAAGGCTGTTATGAACTACGACAGTTTAATCGAAAACCTTACCCCCGAAGACTTTCAGGCGTATTTTGATAAGGCTGATGACTATAACCGAAAGCTCAGAAAAATTTCGTTTCCTTTTGTCGGATACAGCGAGCTTGATGACCGGTATTATTCAACCCTCGACGTAAACGGTGACGGAATGATGGGTTACATCACGATTGAAAAGATTAAAATTCAGCTTCCGATTTACCACGGAACAAGCGACAAGGTTCTTAACTCTGCCGTCGGTCATATGGAAGGTTCAAGTCTTCCCGTCGGCGGTGTAAATACTCATTCTGTGCTTTCTGCACACCGTGGACTGCCTTCTGCAAAGCTGTTTACTAACCTTGATAAGGTTGAGGTCGGTGATATTTTTACAATAACTATCCTTGACCGTACAATTACATATCAGGTTGACCAGGTTCTTATCGTTCTGCCAAATCAGATTGATGACCTTTGTGTTGAAAAAGGCCAGGACTACTGTACTCTTGTAACCTGTACGCCTTACGGAATCAATACTCACCGTATGCTTGTGCGAGGAACAAGAATTGAAAACATTGAGGAAGAAAAGAAAATCAATGTTATCACCGAGGCATATCAGATTGATCCGTTTATCGTTACGCCTGCCGTTGCAGCTCCGATACTCGGTGCTCTCCTCATTTTCCTTATGATCAAATCTTCTAAGGAAAAGAAAATTAACGAGGCAAAGCAGAGAGAAAAGGTTAAAAACAACGGTCAGGAACTTTCGGAAGAACCGAAGAAAAAAGAAAAGAAATTAAAGAAAAC
>JAZNCK010000102.1:0-17432 GCA_045587505.1 Acutalibacteraceae bacterium | reverse complement strand
ATTCGAGGTCCTTATAAAATCTGTCTTCAATTTCTTTTTCGTCCGTGATGGCTTCAAGTTCTGCCTTTGTCTCATCATCAAAACCGAGCCATTCCTGATACTTTGCTTTGTAATCCATTTTTATACCTCATTTCACAAAATATTCCATATAAATGATATCACAATTTTTTTATATAGTCAATAAAACAAATAAGTCATTTTACGACAAATAATATATTGACCTTGAGGTCAAAAAAAGGTATAATATTATGGATAATGTGCAAAGGAGGCGAGCAAAATCAAAAAGACTAAAGAGCAACATATAAGATCTCTTCTGAATATTGTTGCGACGGTAAGTATTCTTATGACTGCGTTTCTCATAGTTTTGCTCGTGCTTTCACGTAATGAGCAGATTCAGATGTGGTATCAGACGTACCAGGATTATCTGCTTCGTGCAGAATATGCAGTTGAAAATATCGGAGATAAGGCAAGTGTTTTTCTTGTAATTCTTTTTCTGTATGCATTCAAAGCACTTTTCCCCATTTACCTGTATCCCCTTTCACTTTTATGTGCTATTACGAGTACCGTTTTTCCTGCATATTTTTCATTGCCAATAAACATTATCGGTCTTGTGATTCTGTATTCTATCCGTTACTACTGGGGTACGAGAGTCGGAGCATACGGCATACAAAACATTCTGAACCGTAACAGAACGGTTAAATACCTTGTTGAAGATAATGACGGTAAGGGAAATCCGTGGCTTTTATCGCTTTTCCGATTTGTCCCCGGTATCCCCATAAATCTTGTCAGCAAGCTTTACGGCGCGATGGGATTCCGATTCAGGGACTATATAGGTCTTTCACTTTTAGGTTTTGCACCGCTTCTTGTTTCATATACATTTATCGGTCGCAACATCTTTAATCCCCTTTCGGCACCGTTCCTTGTTCCGTTTATTCTTTTATTTACACTCGTAAGTATTTCAGCAATAGCAACAAATAAATTTTTACAAGTACAAAGCAACAGGAGGAAAAAAACTAATGGCTAATTCAGTTGAACTCAAATCAAAGCTCGCTGCGGGCGAACTTGATGCAAGACTTAAAGAAGTTTATCTTTCAGATGATGCTGTTGAAGCACAGAAAGTGCGCGACGCCGAAATCATTGATGCTTACGTTGAGCTTTTCGCAGACAACGATAATCTCGCGCTTTTCAGTGCTCCGGGCAGAACAGAAGTCGGTGGTAACCACACAGACCATAACCACGGCAAGGTACTCGCAGCAAGTGTTAACCTTGACACAGTTGCAGCAGCAGCAAAGCGTGATGATATGATCGCCTGTGAGAAATCGCTTGGTCACGGTATGATTGAAATTGATATTTCCGACCTTGAACCGCACGAGAATGAATTCGGCAAATCATCAGGTCTTATCCGCGGTATGTGTGCAGGTTTTAAAAAGTACGGTTACAATATCGGCGGTTTCAACGCTGCAAGCGCAAGCTGCGTTCTTGCAGGTTCAGGCCTTTCTTCCTCTGCTGCTTATGAAGTTCTTATCGGTACAATTCTTAACCATCTTTACAATGAAGGCAATGTTTCCGCTGTTGATATTGCAAAGATTGCACAGTATGCTGAGAATGTTTACTTCGGCAAACCTTGCGGACTTATGGACCAGATGGCAAGCTCCGTCGGCAGCTTTATCACAATTGACTTCAAAGACCCGTCAGAACCTGTTATAAACAAGGTCGAATTTGACTTTGCATCCTGCGGTCACGCTCTTTGTATTGTTGATACAGGCGGAAGCCACGCTGACCTTACAGACGATTATGCAGCTGTCCGCGGTGAGATGGAAAGTGCTGCCGGTGTATTCGGTAAGGATGTCCTTCGCGATGTTGACGAGGCTGAATTTATGGCACACATCAAGCAGGTTCGTGAATCCTGCGGTGACCGTGCGGTACTTCGTGCGGTTCACTTCTATAACGAAAACAAACGTGCTGTTGCAGAGGTTGAGGCTCTTACAAACAACGACTTTGAAACATTCAAAGAAATCGTTATCGAAAGCGGCCGTTCCTCATATATGTACAATCAGAACGTATTCACAACAAAGGCTCCTCAGGAGCAAGGACTTTCAGTTGCACTTCTGCTTTGCGAAGAGATGCTCAAGGGCAAGGGTGCATGGAGAGTTCACGGCGGCGGATTTGCAGGTACAATTCAGGCATTCGTTCCAAACGGTATGCTCGAAGAGTTCCGTTCAACAATCGAGGCTGTTTACGGCGACGGTTCCTGCCACGTACTTTCAATCAGACCTTTCGGTGGAATCAAGCTTTATTGATAATGATATAATAAAAGAGGCAGTTTTTTGACGTTTTGTCAAAAAACTGCCTCTTTTTATTATTCTGCTGATGCTATAAGGTTTTTGATAAGCTGAACGAGGTTTGTAAAGAAAGTTGCAAGAGCTTCGAAATAATCTGTCTCCCAACGTTCTGTCGTGTTCATATTATCTTCTGTCATCGGTGTAAGTGTATTTTGCTCTACGTCACATACAAGGTACTGCGGATATTCAGGATTATCGTTTACGGTAAATCCTTCGTGATTGATAATATCACTTACAAGTCCGTTGACGCAAGACGGGAAAACCTTGTGCCCAAGGTCTTTAATAAACCATGTTCTGTCCGGCATAAGGCAGGTTGAAGCATCAATCTGCTTGTCAGGTGAGATATACTTGCCGTTGCCGTTTGCGATTGCATTTTCGATGTATGATTTTGAAAGTGTCTCCTCAGCAAGTGAAGCTGTTGCACCGAAGCTGCTTTCAAATACGGTAACTGTTCCGTCTGCCAATTCATCGGAGCTCTTGGTAAGAGGAACGCTCTGCAAGCCGTATTTTACAATATTTGAAACTTCAATTCCTGAATCGATCTGCTTCTGCACGTTATCTGCAAAAGGAAGCTGAACATTATTGCGGTAATCTTCAATTTTTTCGATAAGACCTGCGTACTTTTCAAGATCTGCACCGTAGAAAACAGTATCCATCGCTTTCTCATAATCGTCAACATTAACCATACTCCAATATCCCGGGGTTGATCCATAGCTTTCGATAAGTATACGCGGGAAAATATCGAGGTAAATATCCTTCATAACGTTTTCAACAGCCCAGCTTACGATACCAAGACCGTATGTCTTATTCATAAGTGTTACGCAAGCTCTGATAAGGTCCATAACATACGTTTCAACCTCAAGATCAACGTCATAGACATATCTTTCCACACCGTCGGGATGGATGAACATTTCACCTGTAAAGAGCTTACTTATCTGCACTGCACCGTATGCAGCACTGCAGTAATGAACAACATCACTTACGTGCTCACCGTCATATTTGTCCATATATGCAGCAATAATGTTAGAGCCGAAGCATCTGCCGTAAAGAGCAACTTTATCGGCACCTGTTACGTATTTTACATCCTCAATATACTGATGGAGCGTATCTGCGATATCGTATGGTGACAGACGCCAATCGTGGGTAAAGAAATAGCTCGTTGCACCGTACTGACCGTTCTGATTCTTATTATCTCTTAAAGACTCACGTGTCCAACCCCACTTGATGTATGATTTTCCGCCTGTTGTACCGTCCGGCTCAAGAGCGAAACCGCTTAAAATCGGGGAAACACATTCGTAAAGAACGTCACAGAACTCTTCCCATTCCTGTGTAAAAAATGCTTTTGCAAAAACAGGCAGCATAATCTCTGCTTTTTCATCAATATAGCCTTCCGGAATTTCAATCGGAAAAACTTTTTTCTCATTTCCGTTCTCGTCAATACGGAAAACATCCTGACCTGTACCCATAATATGAATTACGGGAATATCCGCACCGTCAGGAGTTGCAAACGTTGCGGGTGCCGCCCAGAAAGTTCCGAGCATAAACATAATTAAGCTGAGAACAAGCGCAATTGACTTTTTCATAAAAAACCTCCTCACATAAATAGCATGCATATAATAACAATAAAGAAAAATAATTTCAATAGTTTTTTTAAAATTAAGGAAGTATCCTGATGATACTTCCTTTTTACTGTTAACTGTAAGTTTTTAATCTCTGATATTCCTCTTCGGTTATTTCGATAACCTTGCCGTGCTTAAAGCCGTAAGGGAATGTGAATTCTTCGTCAGCACGGGTGAAATTTGCATCACCCGGCTTTGCGGAAACAAACGGCACATAACCCATTTTTTCTTTTTCACAGCCGAAGAAATCAAGCATCATACACCATCTGCCATCAGGCAAGGTGTAAGTTGTCGGGCCTTCGTATGAGCCGGGATTATGAATCTCTTTATCCATATACTCTTCAAAGTTTTTATCGTGTTCAAACGGACCGTAGAGATTATTTGATGTTGCGTGCATATTCATCGGCGGATCTGACGAGTTCTTATAGAACAAGTGGTATGTGTCCCCTACCTTTGTGATATGCGAGTCAAGGATTTCGTTTTTCTTTGTGAAATACAGCTTTGGCTCTGTAAACGTTTTGAAATCCTTGGTTGTACTGCAGTAAATCGACATATGAGTAAAATTATCTTCAGCCACAGTCGACCCCCAATGAATAAGATATTCCTCATTATCCTCATCAAAGAATACTTCAGGTGCCCACAGACAGCCGAAATCATCTATGCCGAAGTAAATGAACTCCTGATCTGAGAAATTCACAAGATCGTCCGTCCTCCACATACAGAGCTTCTTGCTTCCTGAAGAGTTGACCTTTTTCCAGTCAACATTATAATTCTCATCCATTCTGTACGCTATGCAAAGGTCGGTTGTGATTATCACAAAACCGCCTGTATGAAGTCTGACAATTTCAATATCGCGGCATCCTTTTTCACTCTTGGTACTTGTGAGAATAGGATTACCGTTGTTGACTTTTTCCCAGTTGTAACCGTCAGGGCTTATTCCGAAATAAACCTGCTCACCGTCGGGAGTAATTTTTTCTTTGAAATGCACAAATAAATAGGGCATATTCTCACCTTATTTCTTTAAACGAATAACATTCCAGCTGAATGGCTTGAGCTCAACCTGAAGCAACTTTCCGTCAAATTCAGGTATGGGATTGTTATGAGGCTTGACCTTGATATCATCAAAGGTGTTTTCGTCTTTTCTGTGATAACCGTCCATTGAAATAAACTCACAAGGCTTGTAACCGTCAAAGTCCATAAGATTGACGTCAAGTACCATTGAATCATCTGTGCTCTTATTAACGCAGAAGATTGCCATTTCATCGTTTTCTTCGTCATAAGTTGCGATAGTCTCGAGGTAAGGAACATCTGTAAAATCCTTACTGTCATACTTCGGGCAATCAACTAACGGGAGAAGAGCCGAGCCGCGGCCGTAGTTTGAAAGGTGCATAAACGGGAAATATGTTGTCTGCTCAAATACTCCGCCGCCTGTTTCGGTAAAAATAGGTGCGATTACATTAACGAGCTGGGCAAGACAAGCAACTTTTACACGGTCACAGTGACGAAGAAGAGTGATGAGCATTGAGCCGACAAGAAGAGCATCTTCAAAATTGTAGATATCTTCAAGAAGTTTCGGAGCAACACTCCATTTTTCAAACTTTGCGTTATTTGAATGATACCACACGTTCCATTCATCAAATGAAAGGTTGATAGTTTTCTTTGAGCGTTTTCTTGCCTTTAT
Source organism: Acutalibacteraceae bacterium (assembly GCA_045587505.1). Taxonomy (GTDB): domain Bacteria; phylum Bacillota; class Clostridia; order Oscillospirales; family Acutalibacteraceae; genus CAG-488. The sequence continues at coordinate 11,790 of JAZNCK010000102.1, read as the reverse complement.
ATAATCGCAGGTACAGATAATTGAATAGATAAAATCATCCAACTGCATTGTAAGTGCAAGGAAATTCATAACATCATCATCGTGATTTCCGTAATACTGATGAAGTGAAACATAGTCAATGCTGTCGTAAGCAACTTCAAGAGACTCTGCCTCCCACTTGCCGAAAGTTGACATATTACGGCTTGATGAACCGCAGAGGACTGTCTCTATTCCCGGTGAAGTCCACTTCATAAGTTTGGATGCTTCAAGTGCTGTTCTGCCATATTCAACAGCAGTTTTTGCTCCCATCTGCCAAGGTCCATCCATCTCGTTGCCGAGACACCAGAGCTTGATATTGTGGGGATTTTCAACACCGTGAGAACGTCTTAAATCTGACCAATATGTACCCGATGGATGATTACAGTATTCAACAAGGTTACGAGCCTCTTCGGGGCCTCTTGTACCGAGGTTAACAGCCATCATACACTCAGTGTCAGCCTTTTTACACCAATCCAAAAATTCATTCGTACCGAATTCGTTAAGCTCGGTTGTGCCCCAGGCAAGCTCGAGACGTTTAGGTCTGTTTTCTACAGGACCGACACCGTCTTCCCAGTTGTAACCTGAAACAAAATTACCGCCGGGGTAACGCACTACGGGAACATTGAGCTTTTTTACAAGATCGATAACGTCCTTACGCAGTCCCTTTTCATCCGCTGTGGGATGTCCCGGCTCATAGATTCCGCCGTACACAGCTCTGCCGAGATGTTCAACGAATGAACCGTAGATACGCTTGTCTATTTCACCTATTCTGAATTCTTTTGCAAGAGTAATTTTTGCTTTCATATCTTTCACCTGCTGTCAAATTCTATAATCAATCATTTTCTTCATAGGTAAGAATCTCTTTCGCAATAAAAACAGGTCTGTTCTTACCTTGCATATAAGTTCGCGCAAGATATTCTCCGATAATGCCGATAAAAACAAGCTGGACACCGCATGTAAATAAAATCAGCGTTATAATCGCAATTGCCGAAGTTATATTTGCTGTTACTGCACCTGCAATCAAAGCAATTACAAGATATAAAAACGCTGCAAGAATAAATCCTACACCTGCAAAAGAAGCTACCTTAAGCGGTGCTGTTGTATAACCTACAATACCCTCAATTGCGTAAATAAAGAGTTTTGAGAATGACCATTTGGACTCTCCTGCTACTCTTTCACACACTTCGTAGGGTATGAATTTTGTATTAAAACCGACAAAAGAGAAAAGACCTTTTGAAAATCGGTGATATTCAGTCATATTAAGAACTGCGTCAACCATTGTACGACGCATAAGACGGAAGTCACTTGCACCCTTTCTGAATTCAATCTCACAGATGGCATTCATCAGTTTATAGAAAGAGTCTTTAAAGAGAGTAAGAACCTTCCCTTCCTTTCGCTCATCCTGGTAAGCTGCAACACAGTCAACAGAACTGTCATTATCAAGAATCTCTACCATTTCAAGCACCACTTCGGGACGCTGCTGCAAGTCTGCATCTATTACGCAGGTATATTCACCGCAAGTCTGCTGAAGGCCGGCATACATGGCTGCCTCTTTACCGAAATTGCGGGAAAAATTGACTACCTTTACGTTATCGGAAACCTTGTGGATAGCCTTTAAAATATCAATAGTCTTGTCTTTGCTTCCGTCATTGACAAAAACAAATTCATAACTGTCTATTTTGTTTTCAAATACTTTTCGTACTTCTTTATAGAAATCATAAATAACATCTTCCTCATTATAACAAGGAACAACGAGTGAAACTTTCATTTTTTCTCCTTTATTAATTAAAGCCCGAGTTCTTTTATATATCGTTCAAGTGCATTCTGCCATGAAGGCAAACGCTCAACGCCTGCATCATCAAGACACTTTTTAGAAAGCCTTGAATTAAGCGGTCTTTGTGCCTTTGCAGGATATTCACTTGAAGGGATGTGCCTTATTTTTGCTTTTCTGTGGCCCAAAGACATTATAGCCTCTGCAAACTCTGCCCAAGAGCAGAAGTTTTCATTGGTACCGTGATATGTACCGTATTTGTCCGTAAGTATCAGATCAACGATAAGTCGGGCAAGGTCGGGAGTATATGTCGGTGAACCGATCTGGTCTGCAACTACGGAAAGCTCATCATGCTGTGCACCGAGACGAAGCATTGTTTTAACAAAATTGTTTCCGTTTATGCCGAAAACCCACGAGGTGCGAACTATAAAATGTTTGTCAACAAGAGCTTTAACAGCGTTTTCTCCCTCTAACTTTGTCTTGCCGTAAACACTTTTCGGGTCGGTAGGGTCATCTGTTTCAAACGGTTCATCTCCGTTACCGCCGTAAACATAGTCTGTGCTGACATAAAGCATTTTTGCCTGAAGTTCTCTAGCTGCAACAGCAAGGTTTTCGCTGCCGTCAACATTTACCTTTCGACACATTTCCGTGTCATCCTCTGCCTTGTCAACCGCTGTATATGCAGCACAGTGGACAATGACATCGGGAGCATAATTATTCACAAAATCGAGCGTTGCATTACGGTCAGTAATATCAAAATCCTGAAGATCTGTTCCGATACATTCAATATTTCTTTTATTAAGCTCCTTTACCACATCGTAGCCGAGCTGACCGTTATAACCTGTTACAAGTACTTTCATAAAACTACCCTGTTAATAATAAAATTCAACATCACTGTCGCAAAGAAGTGGTGCATTCATATCTTTCTGTGAAAGGATCGGATTTTCTATACCCCACTCAACACCGAGTGCAGGATCATCAAATCGGATACTTCTGTCATCCGAAGGAGAGTAAAACTCATCAACTTTGTACATAACCTCAACATTATCTGTGAGCGTTACAAAACCGTGAAGACAGCCCTTTGGAATCAGGAATGACTTTTTATTTTCTTCCGAAAGCTCAACACTGACCCATTTCATATAAGTCGGTGAGCCCTTTCTGATGTCTACTGCCACATCAAGAATTGTGCCTCTGATGCAGGTAATCAGTTTGCTTTGTGCAGTAGGATTGAGCTGACAATGAAGTCCGCGCAATGTACCTTTTTCTGCCGAAAATGAACGGTTGTCCTGCACAAAATCAATATCAATACCGGCATCTGCAAGTTTTTTCTTTGAATAAGATTCCATAAACCAGCCGCGGTTATCACCAAAAACATCAGGTTCAATGATGATTGCACCATCAACTTCAGTTCTGATTGTATTCATAAAAACTACCTCTTATTCTTCCTTACCCCATCTCGGACGCTCACCTGATTCGGAGTAAATGATCTTACCTTCAGCAACCTTCAGAAGGTGCTGACCATAGGCTGATTTGCCATATTTTTTTGCTGATTCAAGAAGATTTTTCTTAGTGATCCAACGTGAATTATATGCAATTTCTTCAGGTGCGGAAATCTTTATTCCCTGAAGAGTTTCAATTGTTCTGATAAAGTTACAAGCATCAGTCAAGGCATCAACTGTACCTGTGTCAAGCCATGCAAATCCTCTGCCCATAAGCTTGATATCAAGATTACCGTTTTCAAGATAAATCTGGTTGATATCCGTAATCTCAAGCTCGCCCCTTGCTGACGGTTTAAGATTCTTTGCATATTCAACAACCTTGTTATCGTAGAAATAAAGGCCTGTAACGGCGTAATTCGACTTTGGTACTTCAGGTTTTTCAACAATAGAAATCGGTTTGCCGTCCTTGTCAAATTCAACAACACCAAACTGCTCGGGATTCTCTACATAATAGCCGAAAATAGTTGCTCTGTCCTTATTCTTGGCTGCCTGTCTTAACATGTGACCGAAGCCGCTGCCGTAGAAAATATTGTCACCAAGCACCATCGCAACGCTGTCCTTACCAATAAACTCTTCACCGATAATAAAAGCCTGTGCCAGTCCGTCGGGACTTTCCTGAACTGCGTAAGAAAGTTTGAGCCCGAACTGATGACCGTCACCAAGAAGTCTTTCAAACTTCGGTGTGTCGTCAGGTGTAGAAATAATAAGAATTTCCCTGATACCGGCAAGCATAAGTGTCGATAAAGGATAATAAATCATCGGTTTATCATAAACCGGAAGAAGCTGCTTACTGGTTACCATCGTTAACGGATAAAGTCTTGTACCTGAACCTCCGGCAAGAATAATACCTTTCATAGCTTTAACCTCCAATATTACTTAAACATCGTTCCGCCGTGACAATCAATGCCAACAATAAGCGGAAAGTTTTTGATTTTAATTTTTTTTACTGATTCACAGCCAAGGTCAAAAAATGCAATTTCTTCACACTCTTCAACACACCTTGCTGCAAGTGCTCCTGCACCGCCGATTGCACAAAGATAAACCGCTTTGTTACGCATCACCGCTTCACAAACGGCATCATTACGTTCACCTTTGCCTATCATTGCCGAAAGTCCGTTATCAATTAACAGTGGTGCATACGGATCCATTCTGCATGATGTGGTCGGTCCGCACGATCCTATCGGCAATCCGTCCGGAGCCGGAGTCGGACCTGCGTAATATATACATGCACCGTCAAGGTTAAACGGAAGTTCTCCGCCTTCTTCGAGCAAAGCGACAATTCTCTTATGTGCTGCATCACGTGAAGTGTATACGGTACCAGAGAGAATCACCCTGTCCCCTGCACGCAGAATCGGTGCCAGTTCCTTTAACTGTGCGGTATCAATAATATGCTCTGCCATTATTTCAACCTCTCTGCAAATTTCTTAAGCAAATCCTTCGCCTGCTTTGGAGTCACCTTTTCACGGCTTTCAATTTCTTTGATGATTTCATCCACAGTTTTCTGTGCATTATCAAGTTTTTCTTCTGCTGCACTGATAAGTTTTTTTGCTGTATCAGAAGCGGTGTCAACAAGGTCATCACACATTCTGACAGTCTCGCCGACATCTCCTGCAGAGTTGAATTTTTCTTTTTCCTCTTTCAGTTTTTCAATCTCATTTTCAAGTTCTTCGATCTTTCTGATGTTCTCTGCAACAGAAAAATTCAGTTCTGAATTTTCTTTTTCGAGACTTTCCGAACGTGATCTGAGATCCGAAATCTGACTATCCTTTTCGTCGAGCATCAGTTTATATTTCTGCTGAGTTGTCTTAAGCTGCTGGATATAACTGATTACTTCGATTCGGTCAAAACCGCCGAACGGAGTACGTTTGAACAAAACATCCTCTTTCACGGTATTGCCTCCTTTAAACATTAGTGGACATAAATTATACGTGTGACTTTGTCACTGCATTTCTTTATGCCTTCTTCAGGTGTGTAAATAAACATTTCACCTGCATTATTAATTTCGGACAAGCCGATATTCTTTGTATAAGCAAAATCTTTGTCTTTATAAACAAAGCTTTTAAGCGATACATCGGTATCAACTGCAGTGTATTTGCCGTCAGAGAAGATGCCGATATCAACTAATTCACTGTCTGCACCCTGCCCGGTAAGAAGCATAACAAAATTTTCACCTACAGGTATATAAGAATACAAATCATCGCAGAGGTGCTGTTTTGAATCCTTGACAGAATGTCTGTAAAGTGACACCACATCCGGATTTGTAGCCTTTTCGTAATACATAAAGCCTTCTTCGTAAGAGCATGTAACAACATTTGTATCCACAAGTGTGCCCTTGGTCAAACCGGATTTGGAAATTTCACTGTAATAAAGCTCACCGTCAGTAAGTGCATACATAACACTGCCTGAAGCAAGATAAAATGCGGTTTTGTCAGCTTTATAACCGTCAATACTGTATTCAAGTACTCTTGTACCGTCATACCATGTGTATATACAGTCATTTGAAAGAGAATACGAATCCCTGACCGTATCACTTACATAATCAATGGCATCTGAAATATTTCCGTCAGCCGAAATTTCCATCAATTTATCCATTGTAATTTTATTTTCAACTGATATTACAGACTTTCTGTAAATCATACGGGGTGCTTCGGTTACAGCATACGACACAACATTGTCGAGCATTATTCCCGAAGCGAGTTTTTTAGTGGTGAGGCCATTATAAACATAACACGTATAATCGCCCTTGACAGAAAGACCAAGGTTCATCTTGTCAAGTTCAGCACGAATATTATCGCGGTGCTGCTTCGCCTCGAACTTTTTCTTTGCTGCATTGTATGCAACCGTATCGAGAACATAACGCTTGAAAATGAACCCCTTTTCAATCATAAAGTCGCCCTCAACCGGACGCTGCATGGTAACATCGTTCTCAGAATAAGAATCTTTTATAAAATCCTGCCAATTGACAGTGGATTTGTTCTTGGTAAAAAAGTAAAGATTGCCGTTGTACGAATACTCGTTTGCGTATACCTCGCTGACATCTGAACAGATTTCAACAGGAACATCGAAATTCTTAACAATAAATACATCAACATTTGTCCCGTTACCTGTTTGTACGGTATAAAGCACTTCGAAACCGTTATCCGAGTCACAGAAATTGACATAACTGATTCCGTTTGCAACGCTTTGTGCTTCCTCTCCGTAACGCAATCTGTAAAGTGAGTAAAGCGAACCTGTTTTTCGGGTGAAATAAACTACATCGCCGTTTGACGGAAGAAAAGCTTCTTCGACCTCGTGAGAAACGAGCTGCGATTTTCCATCTGCAACACTGTAAAGATAAAAACTTTTTGTATCTGACACGGTCTTAGCGTAACATATAAAAGAGCCGTCCGAACTCATCTGCCAACCCTCATCAACACCGTTATCGATAAGCAATCCGCCTTTTTTCAAAGAGTTTCTTTTTGAAATATCAACTGTTTTTAAATCAAATTTGCCTGTTTTTGATGAAGTATTCTTGCTGTAACACAGCTTCATTGCATCGTCAGAAACCCTGACTTCCTGTGCCTCAGATAGCGAAAACACATCACCGTCATCAAGCATCAACTGCATCTCAGAACCAACAGAATAGACCGCTTTAGCAGGCAGCTCATTTGTTGATTCAGTAAGTATTCCTACTGTTGCACCGATTATCGCTCCGACAGCCACAAGCAAGGCAACTGCGATAGCTATAACTTTTTCAGGTGCTGTATTTAAAACCGATTTAATCGGGTTTGTTTTCTTATTTATGTCTGTTTTTTTATTTTCTCCACGTTCTTTTGAAGATGTTTTTTCATATTCAGAAATTACAACATTCTCAACGGGCTGTATATCGCCCGAAAAATGCATTGCTTCATAAATTGGCAAAAGCTCAGACTCATTCACAGCCCGAGCATCATCGTCGTATTCACTATTGTCATCAACTATGAATTCGTCGTTATTTTTCATTCTAAACTCCATCCCGGCTGCTCCGTATGAGCCGAAGCAGCCGGAGAATAAAATTTATTTCATTGAAATTGCTTTCTTGGCTTTCTCAACAATGTTGGATGCACAAAGACCGTAAATCTTAAGCATTTCAACTGCAGGACCTGATGCACCGAACTTGTCTTCAACACCGACCTTAACAACGGGCACCGGATACTCTTCACAAACAACTTCTGCTACTGCAGCACCGAGGCCACCGATAACACTGTGCTCTTCAGCAGTAACAATAGCACCTGTCTGCTTTGCAGCTTCAAGAATGATATCCTTGTCGATTGGCTTGATTGTATGGATATTGATAACTCTTGCAGAGATACCCTCTTCCTTGAGCATATCCTTTGCAATCATTGCTTCGTTTACCATAAGACCTGTAGCAACGATTGTAACATCATCACCGTCAGCCATCTTGATTCCCTTACCGATTTCAAATGAATAGTTATCGGGATCATTAAATCTCGGCACTGCAAGTCTGCCGAAGCGAAGGTAAACGGGACCTTCATACTCTGCTGCTGCAAGAACAGCTGCACGAGCTTCAACATCGTCCGCAGGGTTAATAATAACCATACCCGGGATTGTTCTCATAAGAGCGATATCCTCACAGCACTGATGGCTTGCACCGTCCTCACCAACAGAAATACCTGCGTGAGTAGCACCGAGCTTTACATTGAGATGAGGATAACCGATTGTGTTACGCACCTGCTCAAATGCACGACCTGCAAGGAACATTGCAAATGAACTTGCGAAAACTGTATGACCTGTTGTTGCAAGACCTGCAGCAACACCTACAAGGTTAGCTTCTGCGATACCTGCATCGTAAAATCTCTCCGGAAATGCCTTTTTGAAAGCACCTGTCTTTGTTGCAGCTGCAAGGTCGGCATCCATAACGATAAGACTTTCGTCCTTCTGACCCAATTCAACCAATGCCTGGCCATAAGCGTCTCTGGTTGCGGTTTTAATTACATCTGCCATTATTATGCCTCCAATTCTGCAAGTTTTGCCTGAAGTTCTGCCATTGCCTGTTCATACTGCTCTGCATTTGGTGCAGTACCGTGCCATGAACACTGATCTTCCATAAAGGAAACACCCTGGCCCTTGACAGTTTTAGCAATGATTGCTGTCGGCTTACCCTTGAATTCTGCCGCTGCCTTGAAAGCAGCATCGATTTCATCAAAGGAGTGACCGTAAATTTCAATTACATTCCAACCAAAAGCACGGAACTTCTCGGGAATGGGATAAGGTGAATTAACTTCAGCGACTGAACCGTCAATCTGAAGATTGTTGTTATCAATAACTGCACAGAGATTATCAAGTCCCTTAGCTGCAGCGAACATTGCTGCTTCCCAGACCTGACCTTCCTGGATTTCACCGTCACCGAGAACAGTGAATACTCTGTAGTCCTTATTGTCGATTTTACCGCCGAGTGCCATACCGACTGCTGTTGAGATACCCTGACCGAGTGAACCTGTACTCATGTCAACACCCGGAGTGAGTTTCATGCTCGGATGACCCTGAAGCATTGCGCCCGGTTTACGGAGATTCTTAAGCTCAGAAACAGGGAAGAAGCCCTTATGAGCAAGAACCGCATAAAGTGCCGGTGCTGTATGACCTTTTGAAAGAACAAAACGGTCTCTGTTTTCATCCTTAGGATTTTTCGGATCAACATTCATGTGCTCAAAATAAAGGTAAGTGAGAATATCTGTTACCGACAATGAGCCACCCGGATGACCTGATTTTGCATTGAACACACCTTCAATTACGCCCATGCGTACATTGCATGCTTTGATCTGTAACTGTTTTTTTGTTGCTGCGTCCAAAATAACACCTCCAATATAATAACGGGTAAGTTTACCCTAAAACTTGGCTTTTTAAAAAGTTTCTGAAATATTCCGGCAAGTCTGCTTCAAGTTCAATGTATCTGCCGTCACGGGGATGAACAAATCCTATTAAACCGGCATGCAGACATTGGCCTGCGAGTGAAGTTACTCCGTTTTTAGGACCGTAGACAGGATCGCCTGCCACAGGATGACCGATATGCGACATATGAACTCTTATCTGATGAGTTCTGCCTGTTTCAAGAGTAACTTTTAAATATGAGAATTTCCGGTTGCTGTCGAGCACTTCGTAATGGGTAACCGCCGAACGCGAATTCTTGTCGGTAACGCACATTTTCTTTCTGTCCTTCTGGCTTCTGCCTATCGGGGCATCTACCGTTCCGTTCGGCTCTTTGAAACCACCGTGAACAACTGCCCTGTACTGCCGTTTAAAAGAATGTTCTTTTATTTGTGCTGCAAGTCTTTCGTGGGCAAAGTCGTTTTTTGCAACAATCAGAAGTCCGCTTGTATCCTTGTCTATTCTGTGAACAATACCCGGACGGATTACACCGTTGATCCCTGAAAGGCTGTCACCACAATGGTAGAGTAGAGCATTGACGAGTGTTCCGTTGTAGTTTCCTGCCGCAGGATGAACAACCATTCCCCTGGGTTTATTCACAACAAGAAGATCATCATCCTCATATAAAACGTCAAGAGGAATGTTTTCAGGTTTAGCTTCAATCTCAACGGGTTCAGGTTCGGTGAAACGTATTTCATCCCCTGCCGTGAGTTTATATCCTTTTGAAGCAACCTTTGAATTCACGGTTACCTCACCGTTTTCGAGTATTCTCTGAATATGTGAGCGAGTGTAGTCAGTAAGCACTGAAAGAGCTTTATCAATTCTCTGACCGGCAAATTCCCGGGGCACGGTGATAATAATTTCATCCATTTTTATCACCTGCTTTTTCCTGCTTTCTTTCGCGGTAAATGTCATAAAGCATATATCCGATAAGCATAAATGAACCACAGGTAACAAGAATGTCGGCAAAATTAAAAACAGCAAAATTCACAAACTGAACTTCGATATAATCAATAACATAACCGAGCATTACACGGTCGATAAGATTACCGAGACCGCCGGAAATTATCAACACTGCACAAACCTGACAGAATTTCGATTTGATTTTTCCAATAAGCAGGAAAACCAAGCCTGCAACAATAACAATACCCGTAAAAACTGAAAGAAGAACCGTGTTATTACTGAAAGAACCGAACGCAGCTCCTGTATTACGGACATATTGCCAACCGATAAAGCCATCGATAAAACTTAATTCATGTATCGGCTGCAAATCACGCTCGACAAAGAATTTTATAATCTGATCGATCGCGGTAAGCACCGCAATTGCAATCACACTGATTATTTTAGCCATTATTTTCTGAAAAAGCCCTTGAACTTTGATGCAAGTCCGTCGCCTTTATCGTCATCGTCAAACTCATCGTCATCGAGTTCATCAAGATAATCATCGTCATCTTCCTCTTCTGCTTCACCGTAAGAAGAGAGCTTGTCGAGATTTACTTTAAAACCGCCGTTTTCATCTTTCTTCGCACTTGCGAAAAAGATATCTCCGTTTTCTGCCTTGATGTCTTCTGTATAATTATCTACAATTTTGTTGAGTTCTTCGTCTGTTTCCTCATCAATCTCCGGAAGGACAAATTCACCGGGTTCTTCATCGAAATCCTCTTCATCTTTGACTTCAATTTCATAATCATCGTCAACGTAAGGATCATCCTCGGCATCAGTATCTTCTGTTTCATCAATCATCTGCTGAAGAGTTGCAACATCAACTTCGTCTTCTTCGACTTCTTCGACTTCTTCCTCTTCTTCAATTGCTACAGGCTCCTCAACCGGTGCTTCTTCAACAACTTCTTCGGTTTTGGGTTCTTCGGGAACTTCTACGATTTCAACCTCAACTTCGTCATCTTCCTCTTCAGCCATTTCGTAGACCAATTCGGGAAGACTCTGAACAAGTGAAAGCTGCTCTGCATACATATCGAGAATCTGCTTCTTGAACTTTGTAACCTCAGTCTTCATCATTTCAAGTGCTGCTTCTTCCTTGATCATCGCATCTCTTGCAGAGATTGCTGCAGCCTTTGATTCGTATGTTGCGTCAAAGATAACTTTTTCAGCCTGTTTCTGGGCTTCTTCAACGAGTGCCTTTGCCTGATAAGTAGCCTTTGCCATCAATTCGTTTGATGCGGCATCAATGCGTGCGTGCTCAGTTGCTGCTCTTGTTTCAGCCTCTGCAAGCAAAGCATCTGCCTTTTCTTTTGCTTCACGCTGAATCTGCTCAGACATACGCTGTGCTGTAAGAAGAGCGTTACGGATATTGTCTTCGTCGTTTCTGTATTCTTCGAGTCTTTCTGCAAGAAGACTGATCTTTTTATACATTTCGCCGTTTTCACGGAACATCTGCTCGTAAGACTCTGCAACTTCCTCAAAGAAGCTGTCTACACTGTCTGCTTTGTAAGCGTTTCGTCCCGCTGCTTCAAAATGATGATTTTTGATTTTTGCCGGTGTTAACATTGGCTTGTCCTCCTATATTTTAAACTTTAATATGCTGAATGATCAAATCCGTCAAGAAGTTCGCCCGTAAGCGGAACGTTATACGGTGTGATG
>JAZNCK010000101.1:0-6517 GCA_045587505.1 Acutalibacteraceae bacterium | reverse complement strand
GGTGCATTATCCGATGAGGATTTGCAACAGGTCAACGCCTTGATTGAAGATATGGAAATCGAGCGATTTGATTGCGGACATGGCATCCACACCGAAAGGCCAAAGCAGTTTGTACAAGCTGTGATTTCAATTTAACAAATTCCAATTTATCTGCTTATTGCTAAATTGAGCTGTAAACACAAAAAGCAGAGCGTCGCCAATGGGTGAGGCTCTGCTTTTTAATTTAGTTCAGACGAAATTATCCGGAAAGAAAAAACTTTCCGGGAACAGTATTGTTTGTATTTCAATATGGTTTGTGATATAATTGATACAAGAAATATATTATTTAATCTGGAGGAAAAATATGGCGTGGTACAATGAAGCTGTATTTTATCATATTTATCCGTTAGGGTTGACAGGTGCACCTAAACAGAACCCGTACGGGGAGCCTGTACACCGGCTTAACACCTTACTGCCGTGGATTTCTCATATCAAAGCAATCGGATGTAACGCTCTTTACATCGGCCCTCTCTTTGAATCAGTCGGTCACGGTTACGAAACAACGGATTATAAAAAATTAGACAGCAGACTCGGATCTAACGAAGATCTGACAAATTTTGTAGCAGAATGTCATAATCAAGGGATACGTGTAATTCTTGACGGTGTGTTCAACCATACGGGCCGTGATTTTTTTGCATTTCAGGATATTAAGCAAAACAGAGAACATTCACGATATAAAGACTGGTATTGTAATGTTAATTTTTGGGGAAACAATTCTTTCGGTGACGGATTCTCTTATGAAAATTGGGGCGGATATGATCTGCTTGCAAAACTCAACCAGTATAACCCGGAGGTCAGGGAGTATATCTGCGACGTTATCCGATTCTGGGTGAGAGAATTCGATATTGACGGAATTCGTCTTGATGCGGCGGATGTTATGGATTTTAATTATATGAAAACACTCCGTCAGACTGCGAACGAAGTTAAGTCTGATTTCTGGCTTATGGGTGAAGTCATTCACGGTAATTATTCGCGTTGGGCAAATGACGGAACTCTCCATTCCGTAACGAATTATATGCTTCACAAGGCTTTGTACTCGGCACACAATGACCACAATTATTTTGAAGTTGCACATACAATCAAATACGTGGGCGATATGACGGGTAACCGCCTTCAGCTGTATACCTTTGTTGATAACCACGATGTGGAACGTATTTATACAAAGCTGAATAATAAAGCACATTTTGTTCCGGTACATGTGTTGCTTTATACTTTACCCGGTATTCCGTCAATCTATTACGGTTCTGAATTCGGAATTGACGGAAAAAAAGAACGCGATTCGGACGATTCCTTGCGTCCGGCTTTGAATTACGAAGACTATAAGAATGCGATAAAAACCAATTCCTGTACACAGCTTATTGCGGCACTCGGCAGGATTCGTCAGAACACACCTGCTCTCATTTACGGAGATTATAAGGAATTGGAATTGCAGACGACTCATTTTGCTTACGAGAGAACTTTTGACGGAAAATCTGTTATCGTTACGGTTAACAACAGTGACAGTGCTGCCGTTATGAACCTTGTGTGCTCTGATGTCACAGAATATGTCGGTGCTTTGACAGGTGAACGAGTTCAAGTGAATAACGGACAAATTCAGGTGAAAGTATCTGCAAATTACGGTGAAATCTGGATACCCGCGGAGATACACGACGAAAAAATCGAGCTAATCAAAACGACGGTAGTTCCTGATGAAACTACTGCGTCAGAAACAGTTGCGGAAGAGGAAACAAAGAAACCTGTTGTTGACGCTAAGCAGGAAGATATTACTCCGGAGCTGACAGATATAAATCTTAATAAACCGTATGAAGAAATGTCCGTGGAGGAGCTTCAGGCAGCAATTCTTGAAAAGATGAGGCGAAACGGACCCGTAACAGAGTATATGTTGGGCACAGTGCGTGAAAATACACATCACGGCTCTTTGCTGAATTGGGTCAGAAGCTTCAATTGATAAATCTTTGTTATCGACCGAAAGGAGAAAAACAATGGAAATAGAAATAGTGTCTGCTTACGAAAGGGCAGAAGAGGTAAGGAGCTTGTTTTCCGAATATATGAAAATGCTGGTTGATAATGACCCGTCGTTCAAAGAATATCTTGAAATTCAGCAATACGATAAAGAACTTGAAGATTTTGAAGCGAAATACGGTATGCCTGACGGCAGAATGTACGTACTGTACTATTGCGGTAAGTTGGCAGGATGTATAGCTTTAAGAAAGATTGATAACAGTAACTGTGAGCTGAAAAGACTTTATATAAAGCCTGAGTTCAGAGGTAATGGACTTGGCAGGATGCTCGTCGAAAGACTGATATCAGACGCAAGAGAAATCGGTTATAAATATATGTTGCTGGATACTTTACCGTTTTTACGCACGGCGATCAGAATGTATAAGAATATAGGCTTTTACGAGATAGAAAAATACAACAACAGTCCGATGGATACAACCATATATATGAGGTTTGACTTATAAAAGAAAAAGAAACGGTTTGCCGTTTCTTTTCTGCTTAATATAAGATTTATAACAGTGTAACCATTGATGTAAACTCTGCTGTATGCAAACAGTGAGCAGGAAATCAGTTTTTATCTGCATTTGCAGCCTTTGTTTTGGCAATCAACTTCTTTGTTATGAGACCTGCTGCAAGAACGAAAACAACAATAACAACAACGGGAATCGCAACAACCCACGGCTTTTCACCGACACTTCTGAGCGCATAACCGAAAAGTGTGTAAACGATAACAAGCGGAAGCATTCCGAGGTTTGCGCCTATCATATAGTTCTTGTACGAAATGCCCATCGCACCGAAAACGAGGCTTGAAAGGTCACCGGGCAGGACTCCTGAAAGTTTGACTGCGAAAGTCATTTCAGTTTCGTTCGCACCGGCAAAATCGTCGAGTTTTTTTAGTGCTTTGAATTTTGATTTGAGTGTATCAACCATTCCTGAGCCGGTGAATTTGCCGAGAAAGTAGGGGATTGAAAGACTGAGAAAAACCGAAACGATGTTAATAACGAGTGCAACCCAGTAATTCGGCATCATATAAGCACAGATCGAAAAAACAACTGCAGGTGGAAAAACAAGGGCAAAAGATTTGACAACAGAGAAAATAATGAACCCGAAAGCGAGCGTCATTGTGCCGCCTTGAATTTTTTCGCTGAGTGCAGGGATGTTTGAAACTTTGATATTATACTTCTGTGTAAGGTAAATGCAAAGTACAACCATTGCAAGCATAAAAATACCTGATGCAATCTGCAAAACTTTAATGAGTCTGCCGTAGTTTTTCGTTGCCATATAATGTCCCTCCTGAAACATGATTGTATAATGAATTATATATAACAAAAACAGAAAAATCAATTATTTTGCACTTGTTTTATTACTTAATTCAGAAAACGAGTAAGATTTTGGATAAATACAATTGACTTTTTATACTAAATGGTATAAAATTCAATGTGTATAAGTGAATGCATTTATATTATTGAATTCAAAAGGAAAGGTGATAAACATGAGAAAGTTTTCAAAACGAGTTTTATCTGCAGTTCTTGCACTTGTACTCACTTTCAGCGTTCTTGCGGTTGTACCGTTTGCGGCAGATGCTGACATCGCTGTAAGAGTAAATAAGTCCAGCTGTCTGCAGGGCGAGCTTATTGTTGCAACAGTTTATTTCCCAAAACAGTGCAACAAAATCGCATCACTTGATCTTGAACTTAATTACGACAAATCTAAGCTTCAGTTTGTAAGTCTCGAAAGAGGTCCGGGCCTTGAAGCTGCCCTTAAAGAGCAGATCAACGGTAAGGTGTATTCTGAGTATTCAAAGAATCCCGGTGTTGTTTCCTGGTCTTTGGCAGGCTCAAATAACTTCAAATTTGAAGGTACATTTGCTTTTGTTACTTTCAAAGTCAGAGGTACAGCTGTTAACGGTAAGGCAACTTTAGACCTTAATGTTAAGGATGCAGGAAATTCAGGTTATGTGGACATTACTTCTACAGTAACAGCCGATGACACTGATTTTGAGATTATCCGTAACTCTATCAAGGACTTTGTTTTCAAAAAGAACAGCGCAGGTACAGGTTACGTGATTACAGCTTATCAGTGTGCAACTGTTAATGATCTTGTAATTCCGTCAGAGCACGAAGGACTTCCCGTTGTAGGAATTGAAAAGGGTGTTTTTGAAACACACGTTGAACTTAAAACAGTAGTTCTTCCTGAGCACCTTACTTCAATCGGAGATAATGCGTTCAGTGACTGTATAAATCTTGAAAGCATCAGCATTCCTGATACAGTTGTATCCATCGGTGCAAACGCATTCAAAAACTGTCAGGTTCTTGCAGATGTTAAGCTACCCCTTGGTCTTACAAAGATCAATGCTAACACATTCTACGACTGTGCATTCCTTAAATCTATTGAAATTCCTTTCAATGTTAAAGAAATCGGCAGAACAGCATTCTACGGTTGCTATACATTGAGTGCAGTTAAGATTTCAAAGAATACAACCACCATCGGTGACGGTGCATTCGCTATGTGTTCAGCTCTCGGTATTGAGTTTACAACTGTTGAAGGTAACACAGCTCTTCCCGGTATTATTGCAAAGAAGTTCCCTGAAATGAATGCAAAGTACAAGTATGTTGAGGACCTTTCTCTCGGTAAGGCAACTTGTGAAACAAAGCTTGACTATACAGGTGCTCCGCTTAAACCTCAGGTAATACTTACACTCAACAACGGTGCAGAGGTTCAGGAGGGCAAAGATTTTAAAGTAGTATATGTTGATAACGTTGAATCAGGTACAGCAAAGGTATATGTTGTAGGTATCGACGGTTACGGTGAAGGTTATAATCTCAGCTTCACAGTTTACTGTGACCACGCTTCTGTTAATAAAACAGTTGTCAAGAAAGTTACTTGTACAGAAGACGGTGTGAACGAATGTAAGTGTACACATTGCGGTTATACTTACAGCGAGACTATTGCTCATAAGGGTCATCCGTCAGGCGAGTGGGTTTACGACAAGCGTCCGACATACGACAAGACAGGTACCAAGCATAAGGTTTGTACAGTCTGCGGTCAGTCATACGAAAAGAACACAGTAGCGGATAAGGTATATCCCGACGTAAACCTTGATAAAAAAGTAAATTCAACTGATGCACTTCTTGTTCTTCAGCACACTGTCGGCAAAGAGATTTATATTTCACCGGATGGCTTGTTCAATGCAGACACTAACGGTGATACAAAGATCAACTCAACAGATGCTTTGATTATCCTCAAAATTTCTGTTGGTAAGATTACTCTCAGCTGATAAGCTTATAAAGCAAATTCCAAATGACGTTCTGAAAATTTTTCAGAGCGTCATTTTTTCTATTGTACTGTTGATGATTTTGTGGTAAAATAATACAATAGCAAAATATACTGGGATAATGTTTCGTTACCATAAAGAAAGTAGGTTGTTTAAACTATGAACAAAAAATTATTTAAAGAAGGTGTCGGATACGGCGTTGGCGCAATCGGACTTGACCTTAGTTACGGTATGTTCTACTCATATCTCTCCATTTACCTTGCAAAGGTTCTTGGCATCAGCCCGTGGTTCCTTCTTATAATTACTCCTCTTGCAAGACTCTGGGACGGCGTCAACGACCCGATGATGGGTTCAATTGTTGACCGTTGTAACAGCAAAATGGGTAAATACCGTCCGTGGATTCTTCGCGGTGCACTTCTCAATGCAGTTGTTCTGTGTCTGCTTTTTAATAATCCCGGGATTAAAACAGGTTCAGTATGGATGATGGTTTATGTTGCTGTTTTCTATGTTCTCTGGGGTATGACAAATACTTTGGCGGATATTCCTTACTGGTCAATGATTCCGTCAATGGCAAGCGGAGAGAAGGACAGAAATCTTATCTCAACAGTTGCACGTGCATTCTCTGGTCTCGGTCAGGGTATTATTTCGATTCTTACTCCGATTATGGTTCCGCTGCTTGCAGGTGCAGCTAAGGATGACCTCGATAAGCTTCCACAGAATGTTCTTAAAGAAGGTTTCGGCAAGTGGTCAATGCTTGCTGCTGTTCTGCTCGTTGTATTCTCAGTAATCTGTGTTGCGGTTACTAAAGAACGAAATGTAATAAAGAGCGATGAAAAATTCTCTTTTAGAACTGTGCTCAGCGTTATTAAAAATAACGATCAGCTTCTCATTTTTATGTTGTTTGCTATGATTTCGAATGCAGGCTTCTATATGACTTCAGGTATCAGTGCTTTCTACTTTGAAGAAGTCGGCGGCGGACTTGCGAAACAGTCAACATTCAATCTTATGGGAACAGTCGGTTCAGTTCTCGGTATTCTTGTTGTTCCGATTTGCTCGAAGTTTATGAATAACCGTTCCATTTATAAGCTTTCTCTTCTTATGGCTGCAGCCGGCTATATCGGAATGGCAGTTATCGGCTACGGTTTCGGCGGCAATGTGGTTGCCCTCGGTCTTTGCTACATCGTAACTTCACTCGGTACAGCA
>JAZNCK010000100.1:0-8891 GCA_045587505.1 Acutalibacteraceae bacterium | reverse complement strand
ATCAGAATATCAATTTCATTGACAGATATGATCCTGATTATGTTCTTATTCTTTCCGGCGACCATATCTACAAGATGGATTACTCAAAGATGCTCGCTTTCCATAAGGAAAAGAATGCTCACTGTACAATCGCTATGCTTGAAGTGCCATGGGAGGAGGCTTCGCGTTTCGGTCTTATGCTCGTAAACGAGGACGGCTCTATCTCCGAATTTGAAGAAAAACCGAAGAATCCCCGTTCAAACAAGGCTTCAATGGGTGTTTATGTTTTCAGCTGGAAGAAACTGCGTCAGTATCTTCTTGATGACGAAGCAAATCCGTCCTCAAGTAACGACTTCGGTCACGATCTTATCCCTGCAATGCATGAGGCAGGCGAGAGAATGTTTGCTTACGCATTTGACGGATATTGGAAAGATGTCGGAACAATCGACAGCCTGTGGGAGGCAAATCTTGACCTTCTCAATCCTCAGGTTGACCTTGACCTTACAGACACAAGCTGGAAGATTTATGCAAAGAATCCCGTAACCTGTCCGCACTATGTTGCAGACACTGCAAAGGTACAGAACTCAATGATCGCTGAGGGTTGCGAAATCGAGGGTGAAGTTGACTTTTCCGTTCTCTTTGCAAATGTTGATGTTGAAGAGGGTGCGGTTGTCAAAGATTCAATCATTATGCCCGGCAGTGTAATCAAGTCGGGTGCAAAGGTTCAGTACGCAATCGTTGCTGAAAACGTTGTTGTTGAAGCAGACGCTCAGGTAGGTAAGAGACCTGAGGATGTGGCAAACATTGACGATTGGGGTGTAGCGGTTGTCGGCCCGAATGTTACGGTCGGCAAGGGTGCTTGCGTTGAACCCAAGGCTATGATAGGCGAAGATGTAAAGGGGGCAGAATGATGAGAGCCAATAATGTACTCGGACTTGTTTTCTCAAACAATTTTGATAACTATCTCAATGAACTGACATCGATGCGTTCAATGGGCTCTGTGCCCTATGGCGGACGTTACCGTCTTATCGATTTCAACCTTTCTGCAATGGTAAACAGCGGAATGGGTAAAGTCGGAATTATCACAAAGAGTAATTACCAGTCACTTATGGACCATGTCGGAAACGGCCGTGCCTGGGACCTTTCCAGAAAGAACGGCGGTCTTTATATTCTTCCTCCGTTTAACTCTGCAAACACGGGTCTTTACAAGGGCAGAATCGAAGCTATTGCAGGTGTTATGAACTTCCTGCAGTATTCTGACGAAGAATATGTTCTTCTGTGCGACTGTAACGCACTTTATAACTTCAATTTAAAGAAGATGTTTGCTTACCACGAGGAGAAGGGTGCAGATATAACAATTGCGTATGTCAATGGCGAGACACCTGATATTGCAGAACTTGCAGTTCTTGATGTTGAAGAGGACGGCAAAATAAGCTCAGTTTCACGCAGACTCAAGGACGGTGAAACTAACTATTCGATTAACATCGTGCTTATGAGAAAGTCTCTGCTTGAAAGACTTGTAAACGAAGCAATCAGTCTTGGATATAATTCATTTACAGACGATATTCTCAAGAGAAATGTCAAAAAGCTCAAGATTTACGGTTATGAGGTAACAGGCTTTGTCAAGATGCTTGACGGTATGCAGTCCTACTTTGAAGCTAATATGGCTTTACTTGATAAAGAAAACAGAAACGCACTTTGCCGCACACAGCCTGTTTATACAAAAGTTAAGGACGATGTTCCTGCAATCTACGGCCTCGGTTCGGATGTTAAAAATTCACTTGTTGCCGACGGTTGCGTAATTGAAGGTAAGGTTGAGAACAGTGTCCTTTTCCGCGGTGTTCACGTTGGTAAGGATGCGGTTGTCAAAAACTGTGTGCTTATGCAGAACACATACATCGGCGATGACGTTAACCTCAACTGTGTTGTTGCGGACAAGAACGTTGTCATCAAGCCGAATAAAGTTCTTTCAGGCGATGAGAAGTTCCCCGTCTATATAGGTAAGGACATTGTAATCTGACGAGAGGAGAGTTGAAATATGAAAGTTTTATACGCAGCGAGTGAAGCTCTGCCTTTTATGGCGAGTGGCGGTCTTGGTGATGTTGCAGGTTCTCTGCCTCAGGCACTCCGTAAAAGACTTATCGGTTGCCGTGTTGTTATGCCGCTTTATGATACAATCCGTCAGGAATTGAAGGACACAATGAAGTTCATCACTCACATTTGTGTCCCGGTTGCATGGCGCCGTCAGTATTGCGGTATCTTCGAAGCTAAGTATAACGGCGTTATTTACTATCTTATTGATAATCAGTATTATTTTAAGCGTGATACAATCTACGGTCAGTACGACGATGCGGAGCGTTTTGCATTTTTCTCACGTGCTATCCTCGAAATTATTCCGCACATTGATTTCAAACCCGACATCATTCATTGTAATGACTGGCAGACAGCCCTTACACCTGTTTACTATTCTGCAATGTATGCAAATGCACCGGGTTACGAAAACATAAAAACTGTTTTCACTATCCACAACATTCAGTATCAGGGTATTTACGGCAGAGAAATTCTTGAAGATGTTCTCGGCATTCCTGCAGAACACGCTTCACTTCTTGAGTATGACGGTTGTGTCAACTTTATGAAGGGTGCAATTGAATGTGCAAACAAGGTAACAACAGTCAGCCAGTCCTATGCGGACGAAATCCTTGATCCGTGGTATTCACACGGACTTGACGGAATTCTTAACGAAAGACGTTATAAATTAAGCGGTATTCTTAACGGTATTGATGTTCTCGGTTATGACCCTGAGACAGATAAGAGTATCCGAGCAAATTATTCTGCAAAGAATCCTGAGGACAAGAAGCTCAACAAGGAAGATTTACAGCAGGCAATGGGACTTCCCGTCAGGGCGGATGTGCCGATTGTCGGTATGGTTTCCCGCCTTGTTGCACACAAGGGTCTTGACCTTGTAAAAGGTATTCTTGACGAGCTTCTTGCAACTAGTGAGATGCAGTTGGTTGTTCTCGGCTCAGGCGACTATGAGTACGAAAGCTTCTTCAGGGAAATTGCTGCAAAATATCCCGACAAGGTCGGACTCCGTATCGGATTCATTCCTGACCTTGCACGTAAGATTTACGCGGGTGCAGATATGTTCCTTATGCCGTCAAAGAGTGAACCCTGCGGACTTTCACAGATGGTTGCTCTGCGTTACGGTACAGTGCCGATTGTCCGTGAAACAGGCGGCCTTCGCGACTCCATTTCTGACTGTGGTGACGGTGAGGGTAACGGCTTTACTTTCAAGAGTTACAATGCTCACGATATGCTTGACGCTATCCGCCGTGCATTGACGGTATATTATAACTATGACTGGTCAGCACTTGTTCAGCGCGCGCTTGAATGTGACTACAGCTGGGGACGTTCAGCAAACACTTATATTAAAATGTATAAAGCGATGTTAAAGGAATAAAAGGAACAATAAAGCAAAATGAAATCTTACTATATCCAACTTATAAGAAACGGTCTCACGGCAGGAAATGTCGGCGGAAAGTACATCGGTCACATCGATGAGCCGTTAAGCAACGAGGGCATAGAGCAGATTGCACAGATGAAAAAGGATTACAGATATCCGAATGTTGAAGCTGTGTTTTCAAGTCCCTTGTCACGTTGTACGCAGACCGCAAAGCTTATCTACCCGAATTGTGAGCCGATTCTGATTGACGGTTTTATCGAATACAACTTCGGTGAATTTGAGGGTAAAACAGCAGAAGAACTTGAAAATCACCCTGTTTTTCCCGATTGGCTTGCAGGCAAGAAGGGAGTCAACCCTCCGTTTGGCGAAAGCAACGAGGAGTTTTCAAACCGTATTGCACAGACGATGATCAAGGTTATCGACGGTGTTATTCAGTCAGGCATCACAAAGACGGCGATTGTCACCCACGGCGGAGTTATCATGGCTTTGCTTGTAATGTTCGGGCTGCCTGAGGCTTCAATGCATGAATGGCTGACACCCGGTGGTTGTGGCTATACAATCCGTGTCACACCGTCATTATGGTCACAGGGCAGAAAGTTTGAGGTTATTGCGCAGATTCCCGAAATCGAAGGCGAAAACGAATTTGCAGAAATTGACGATTTTAATGTCGAGGATTTTTTGTATGATTAACATGGACTATGTCACACAACTTATATGGCGCTATCCCGTACTCAAAGCTAATGAGAAAGAAATCCGTCAGCTTTGTGATGCAGTTATAGAATGCTACGAATCAGGCGGAAAACTTCTGGTTTGCGGCAACGGTGGCAGTTGTGCAGATGCGGAGCACATCGTGGGCGAACTGATGAAAGGTTTTTTGAAAAAACGCGAACTTTCCGAAAAGACGCTGTCGCAGATGCTTACTGCCGTGCCCGAACTTGCAACGCTGAGCATTGATAAGTTGCAGCAGGGCTTGCCTGCAATTGCACTTAACAGCGGTGCTGCACTTACAACAGCATTTGCGAATGATTGTGACCCTGATATGATTTATGCACAGCAGGTGCTCGGACTCGGCAAGAAGGGTGATGTTTTCCTCGGCATCAGCACATCGGGCAACGCAAAGAATGTTTTTGCTGCGGCTGCAGTTGCAAAGTCAATGGGCATCACCACGCTTGCTCTTACGGGTAAAACAGGTGGGAAACTCAAAGAAATCTGCGACATTTCTGTCGTGGTTGGTGAAGATGAAACTTATATGATTCAGGAACTTCATCTCCCTGTTTATCACGCGTTGTGTGCAACGGTGGAGGAATATTTCTTTAAAGATTAAAGCAAAAGGCAGAAACGCTTGTTCGTTTCTGCCTTTTCCCGTCACTGCCTATGGTACGGCTCTCCGAAAAAATAAACCTTGATTTTTTTCGTGGGTATGATATTATAAAGAAAAATGAATCAAGGAGGTAAGCTTATGTCTTTTCTCGCAGCACTTACGGGAGCTATCCCTGTGGCATTGATAGCCGTCGTTTGTATTCCGTTTCTGGCTATGGAGATGGGAGTTCCGTTTTTACAAACAGTACTAAATCCGGAAACCTTTACGGATTTAATTGAAAACATAATTTCCAATCCGGAGTTGCAGCCGGAAACGTTAATCGAAAATCTGAAAGAAATGATTCAGGCAACTCTTGAAATGCAATAAACTGTTAAAGCTGTGTCGAAAGTTATTATCGACACAGCTTTATTTTTGTGAATATATATTTTGTAAAACATCCCTGCCAAACTCGATTTGTTACCTTAAACTTTTCTGAGTCCCTTAGGATAATGATTCTTCGCCGTTCCGTTAACGGCTTTTGCACCGCCGAGCGAGCAACCGTCGACCGTTACAACTGCCCAGCCGTTTTCACACTCGCAGGGGATTGTATTACCCTTGAGATAGCTTTCTGCCTCTTCGTGTGTAAGGTTAATCTGCCTTATGAAATCCTTGCCCATTGCCATAAAGAACTGGTGGTGTGGCTGAATATAATTCTTCTGCACCGTGCCGATTGTTATACCGCAAGAGAATGCGACTCCCTTCGGAACAACAAAATCAGACTCGAAATACACAATGTTTTCCTTATATTTCTTAACGCATTTTCTGTCGTATTTTTCGAGCGTTGAATCAAGAAAATCGAATACAATTTTTTGCTCGTTCTTGGGTATTTCCTCAAGAGCGTTTTCTCTTTTTATAGTAATTCCGTTGCCAATTTTCTTTTTCATCAATGCAACGAACTGACCCTCGCCTTTTGAAACGTGAGGATAAAAACGACGGCAGAAGTTAATGTTTTGGTTTTTGCATCCGTCAAAGTTGATTCCGTCTGCTGTGTGTTTTCTGACACATTCTTTAACGGGGACAAGCTCAAACTCCGGATGCTCACAAAGGAACTTGTCGATGCACATCTCATTCTCTTCCAAAGAAAAAGTACAGGTTGAATAGAGAAGATAACCATTTTCTTTGACGAGTGAATGTATGTAGCCGAGAATTTCTTCCTGTCTGTCTGCACACAGGTTGACGTTTGCGACCGACCATTCGTTGATTGCAGTCTCGTCTTTGCGGAACATTCCTTCACCCGAGCAGGGCGCGTCAACAATAACAAGGTCAAATTCCTCGCCAAAAAGAGATGAAAGTCTTCCGGCATCGGCACAGGTGGTGATAGCGTTTCTGAAACCGAGACGCTCTATATTACCTGTCAGGATTTTACAGCGTGACGGCACGATTTCGTTGGAAACAATGAGACCGTCTTTAAGATTGCTTGCTGCCTGAGAGGATTTGCCTCCGGGTGCGGCACAAAGGTCAAGAATTTTCCAATCGCTTCCGATGTCAACGCTTGCAACGGGACTCATCGCAGCAGGCTCCTGAATGTAAATCATACCTGCGTGATGGTAGGGATGATTGCCGATTTTGTCAAAATCAAAGTAGTACGCATTATCGGCAAAGGGGATTTTTTCTCCGCCGAACGGATTGATTTTTAAAAATTCAGTTTCACTTATTTTATTTGTATTTACTCTGAAAGACCGCACGGGTGTTTCGTTGTACGAATTTAAAAATGCATCGTATTCTTCACCGAGCAGGTTCTTCATTCTTGATAAAAATTCCTGTGGTAACATGGCGTTTTCCTTTATAAAAGATTAGACTCAATGTTGAACATACATATTGCGAGTGTTGCAATGCTTGCTGTTTCCGTGCGGAGAATTCTTTTTCCCAGAGAAACAATTTCTCCGCCTGATGCTTTAGCTTTTTCAATTTCGGATTCTTCGTATCCGCCTTCGGGGCCGATGAAAATACCGATAGTCATATTCTCTTTAACTGTCGCAAGTTTATCTTTCAATGCGGACATACTGTCAGCACATTCGTAAGGAACAAGTAACAGGTCATAGTTTTCTGCAATCTTTAATGCGTCAGCAAAACTGACAGGCTCGTGAATTTCAGGAATGACCGTCCTGCCTGATTGTTTTGCAGCGCTTTCGCTTATGGATTGCCAACGTGCCGTTTTACTTTTTTTCTTTTTGTCATCCAGTCTGACGACGCAGCGGCTCATCTCTACGGGGTAAATTTCACTTACTCCGAGTTCAACGCCTTTCTGGATGATCAATTCAAGTTTATCTGATTTTGGCAGTCCCTGGAAAAGCACAAGTCTGACAGGCAGTTCATTACTCATAAGCTGACCGTCTTCAATATCAGCAACGACTCTGTCGTCATAAATCTCTTTAATGGCACAACAGTAGCTTGCACCGTTACCGTCATTAGCGATAAATTTTTCTCCGACCTTCATTCGAAGAACATTACGGATATGGTTAACGTCTCCACCGATAACTGTTACCTGACTGTCTGTTATGTTTTCGGGCGAAACAAAGAAATGGAACATACAATCCCTCACTTTTAATTGCTGTAAAATCAGTATAGCATCAGACGATATTTTTTGCAATGAAAAGAGTGTCGGATACGGTAAAAAAGTTTTGGTTGACTTATTTCCTTTTTTGTAATATAATGGGAACACTATCTTTGGGAGGCGGAAATATGAAAAAGAAAATTATAGCGATGCTCCTTGCAATTATTACAGCTTTTTCTGTTGTTGTCGTTCCGGTTAATGCAGCAGCAGAGAACAAGAAAAAGATTGATGTTGTAAATATATGGGAAAACGGTTATCCGATGTTCAATATCGGTTCCTTCCTTGAAACAATCTTTTTTATCAATGAGCAGATGAATACTATTGCAGGATTCAAGATTTTTAATGAGGAAAAAATTGTAATCACTACAGACGAGTTACTCTCCGGTGTTGTTGAGAAGATTCTTGAAACCTCAGGCGTTGACTTCAGCCTTATTTACAAAAATTTCCCCCATTCTCAGTATGCTGAAGTTGTGACTTCAACACTCAAAATTAACATTCCTGAAGCACAGGCTATGCTTAATGACCTTTCAAACAAGGCGTATGCTGAAAATGGCGGAGTTACAGGTACACTCCTGCGTCTTGTTTCTATTTGGCTCGGAATTGTTGACGAAGTTCAGATTCTGACAAAGCCTGCTGACGGAAAACCGGGTCTCTATGAGGTCGGCATTGAAATCACATACCGTGACGGAAGAAAAGAATATATGTATTCCGGAATTTTCTATGATGCGAATACGAATGCTTTTGTTGGCAGAGACGGTAAACCTGCACTTCTCGGTTATTATATGAACCTTGATGACAACGTTGTTTACACAGGTATTGACGTATGGCAGCGTGAAATGGGATTCAATATGTTTTACGACATTTTCTGCTATCTCACACCGTTCTTCTTCCATTATACAACTCAGCGCATAAAGTTTGATTACGATGGCAGAGAGTGGATGTTCCAGCTCTGGAAAGGACGCTATGCAATCGCAAACGGCGGTGAGGTAGGCATTTATACACGTGATGCAGGCTCAATAGGCTCATTCTATGACTGCGGTTCGAACGAGGATATGCTTGTTATGTCAATGGACGTTTATCACGGAGATGATCTTCTCTTCTCACGTCCTGCAGAGCTTCATTGGTGGGTAACAGGTTTCCAGGTAAGCGATACAGCATACCTTCCTCACTCTCTTACAATTGTTGCAACAATTTCATTGAGAGATCAGGCGATGCTTGACGCAGTACTCGGTGCACTCAAAAGCAAAAAGGGTATTATCGATTATGAAGTAAACGGTCTTAATCTTACTCTTACATGGTAAATAAAAATTCGGTGCTGTTGTTTTTCAACAGCACCTTTTTTATTCAGAAATAATCAATGTTATTTCATGTTCTTTTCGTAAGACTCAATCATCTTCTTAACCATCTGACCGCCGACAGAGCCAGCCTGCTTAGATGTGAGGTCACCGTTGTAACCGTTCTTGAGGTTAACACCTACTTCAGAAGCAGCCTCCATCTTGAAACGGTCGAGAGCCTCTCTTGCCTCGGGAACTACG
>JAZNCK010000099.1:0-6326 GCA_045587505.1 Acutalibacteraceae bacterium | reverse complement strand
GAGCTTTGAAAAGAATGTCATCAAAAAGCTGGCCGAGATTTATCCCGACCTTGCCGACCACCTGATGAACATTCACGCAAATATCAAGGACCTTATGATTCCTTTCCAGAAAAAGCACTACTACCTGCCTGAAATGCAGGGATCGTACTCCATCAAGTATGTTCTACCTGCGCTTTACCCCAACGAGCCGTCACTCGACTACCACAACCTTGAAGGTGTCCAGAAGGGCGATCAGGCAGCACGTGCATTCAGCGCAATGAAGCGTATGTCCCCCGATGAAGTTGCTTTCACAAGAAAAAGCCTGCTCGCCTACTGTAAGCTCGATACCTTCGCTATGGTAAAACTCTGGCAGAAGCTCACCCAAACAGCAGGCAATATATAAATTAGTTTCGTAATTCCAAGCGTTTTACTTTTCTTACCTCTTTTCATTTTTGTTTGTCAACAGACCGCTGCGTAAAAACACCGGTCTGTTGGCCTTTGTTGCAAACAACAGCAAAAAAGCAGGCTTTCGGGCCTGCTTTTTTGTGTCCTTTTTTCGGGACATTATATGTGATATAAAATATACAGTTGTATTAACCTTTTCTGTATATTATAATAAATGGAAATTTCAGGTAACATTTTTAAGGATGTGTTTGAATTTGGAAAAGCAAACTCTTACAAAAGCCGAAAGCCTGGCAAGAGAAGTGCTTGTGCTTTCGAGAAATACGCTGCTTGTTCATCTGCGTTTTCTTGATGCGGCACTGAGTCAGTTTGAGCTTATTCCCTGCGATTTCTCCACAATTATGACTGACAGCAAGAATATTGCGTATAACCCGAAGTATGTGCTTTCCGCTTTCAAAAAGCAGAAGGAAACTGCGGTGCGTGATTATTTGCACATGGTTCTGCACTGCATTTACCGCCATATGTTTATGAATCCATCGCTAAACAGAGAGCTGTGGAATCTGTCCTGCGACATAGCGGTTGAAAATATCATAACAGAGCTTGGACTTTCCGCCACAAAAACCGATAGGGAAACAACACAGATACAGTATATCAACCAACTTAAAAACGATGTATCAATGATTACCGCAGAAAAGCTGTACAACTATTTTTCTTCCGATCCAAAGGCATTTGCAAAAGCACGGCAGATGTCCGAAGTCTTTTGCGCCGATGACCACTCTATATGGTATATGTCAGAAGAGCAAAAGCAGCAACAGCTCGGCAACGGTGAGGGCAAGAACGAAGGCGAAGGTGAAAGTGACGGTAACGGTGAAAGCAACAGTAACAACGACGGCGATAAAGACAGCAATCAGGACAACTCTCAAAGCTCAGGCGGCAATCAGGGTAACTCGGAAAATGATTCCTCTGATATGGTTAGCAGCTTTTCCGCAATTCAGAACGAGCTGTGGAAAGAGATTTCGGAAAAAATTCAGGTTGATATCGAAACCTTTTCAAAAGAAAAAGGTGATATTGCCGGCAATCTTATGCAGAACCTTCGTGAAGTCAACCGTGAAAAATACGATTACACCGAGTTTCTTAAAAAGTTTGCTGTAATGAACGAGGCAATGAAAATCAACGACGATGAATTTGACTATATCTTTTATACCTACGGCTTACAGCTGTATGACAAAATGCCGCTGATCGAACCGCTCGAATACAAGGACATAAAGCAGATCAAAGAATTTGTAATTGCAATTGATACTTCAGGCTCAACTTCGGGCGACCTTGTACATACCTTCCTGCAAAAAACATTCAACATACTCAAAAGCACAGAAAGCTTTGCAAAAAGAATCAACCTGCACATAATTCAATGCGACGCCAAAATTCAAGAACACGTAAAAATAACAACGCAGGATGAATTTGACGAATATATTGCACACATGAAGCTGTTCGGCGGAGGCGGCACAGATTTCAGACCCGTTTTTGAATTTACGCAAAAGCTTATTGATGAAAAAGAATTCACAAACCTTAAAGGGCTTCTTTACTTTACCGATGGTTATGGTACGTTCCCTGAAAAGAAACCGGTTTATGACACAGCTTTTGTTTTTATAGATGATAATTACAACAATTACGACGTACCACCGTGGGCAATAAAACTGGTGTTGCAGAAAGACGAGATATGAGGAGCGCATAAAATGAGCAACGAAAAAAATTTTGTAATAGGAAACGGTATTTTAACTAAATACATCGGCGAAGGCGGAGATGTTGTTATTCCCGACGGCGTAACAAGTATCGGTAAATCGGCGTTTTTCAGCTGCACAAAACTAACAAGCATAACCATACCCGACAGTGTTACAAGCATTGACGATATGGCATTTGAATTCTGCATATCCCTTACAAGTATAACCATTCCTGACAGCGTAACAAGTATCGGTGAATCGGCGTTTTACAAATGTGTAGCCCTGGAAAGCATAACCATACCTGACGGTGTAACAAGTATCGGCAGTCTTACATTTTCGCGGTGTTCATCACTGACAAACATAACCATACCTGACAGTGTCATAAGCATTGGTGATAAGGCATTTGAAAGCTGTACATCCCTGACAAGTATAACCATTCCTGACAGCGTCACAAGCATTGGTGATAAAGCATTTGAAAGCTGCACATCCCTTACAAGTATAACCATTCCTGACAGTGTTACAAGTATTGGCAATGGTGCATTTGACGGATGCTCAAAATTAAAATATGAAGGCAATTTTGTTATTGCAAACGGTGTATTAGCTAAGTATACAGGTATCGGCGGAGATGTTGTTATTCCCGACGGCGTAACAAATATTGATGCTTATGCCTTCTTTGATTGTTCAAACCTTACTTCTGTCGTTATTCCGAACGGTGTAAGAAGTATAGGGGCAAATACATTTTCCTTTTGTTCAAGCCTTACTTCCGTCACTATTCCGGACAGTGTAATAACAATTTATTCAAATGCGTTCCATCATTGTTCAAGCCTTACTTCCATTGTTATTCCGGATGGTGTAACAAAAATTGATGCAAATGCATTCCGTGATTGTTCAAGCCTTACTTCTGTCACGATACCCGACAGTGTAACAACTATTAACTCAGGTGCATTCTACGGTTGTTCAAACCTTACTTCTGTCACTATTTCAAACCGTGTAACTACTATTGAATGGGATACGTTCTGCGGTTGTTCAAAACTCACCTCTGTCACAATACCCGACAGTGTAACAACTATTGATGCAAGTGCATTCCGCGATTGCTCAAGCCTTACTTCCGTCACTATATCAGACAGCGTGAAAACCATAGATTGCAACGCCTTCAAAAACTGTGAAAACCTAAGATTTGTAAAAATGTCTGACAAAATAACCAATATATATTTCAGTGCTTTTGAAAACTGCAAATCGTTGACACAGATTGATTTTAAATCATTTGCTCTTGGTGCCGATAACAATGCTTTCAAATATTGTGATAATCTGACAGATATTGTTTTCCCTGAAAACGATTCAGATTTTGTCGGTATATTAAGAGCTTTTGAGTCAAGGATTTTCCACTCAAAACAAAGCATCATTATGCTTGCCGCTCTGCTTGAAAAAAAGCTTGACTTTGTTAAAAGCGAAGCTTCACTCGGCAGAAAAATGAAGGCTAACAAAGCAAAGCTTATAAGTTTTGCTGTAAAAGCTGAAAAGCCGGCAATAGTCGAAAATCTGTTTTCGCTGTACCCTAAAAAAATCAAGCTTGACGAGCTTAATGATTACATAGCTGACGCCAAAGAATCAATAGGCGTTACTGCTTTTCTGTTGCAGTATAAGGCAGAACATTATTCAGCTGAAGAACAGGAACAGCACGAAAACACGAAATTTGAAAAAGAGCTTGGAATCAAAAAACTCACGCTTGAGGACTGGAGAAGACGATTTGTGCTCAGTTTCAAGCATGATAGTCAGACCGTAACAATAAAGGGGTACAAGGGTAGAGAAAACCAACTCATCATCCCCGAAGAAATCAACAAGTATAAAGTCGACTGCATTCTGTCGCTTTCAAACCCGTATATAGAGTTTATACATATTCCGGAATGCATTACAAACATAAGCGACAGCTGTTTTGACGGCTGTACGGGTCTTGCGGACGAAAACGGATTTGTGGTATTCCAAAACAAGCTGTATAACTATTTCGGCACTGAAACAGATGTGGGAGTACCCGAAGGCGTGACCGAAATCGGAAGCTATGCGTTTCAGGGGTGCTCTGAAATCAAGAGCATAACCGTACCCGACAGCATTACAAAAATCAGTGTACAAGCCTTCATAGACTGCATAAGGCTTGAAACAATAAACTTCAAGAAAACCAACATTTAACAAGAGGTGTAAAAATATGAACATCAAAGAGGCTAAAGAGCAGATTCAGAACGCCATAAAAGCATATTTTACCAAGGACAATCTGGGCAACTACATAATTCCGATTGAGAAACAGCGCCCCGTATTTATGATGGGCCCTCCCGGTGTAGGTAAAACTGCTATTATGGAGCAGATTGCGTCGGAAATGGGGGTCGGTCTGGTGTCTTATTCTATGACTCACCATACAAGGCAGTCGGCGCTCGGTTTGCCGTTTATTGAAAAGAAGATTTACGGCGGCAAGGAATACAGCGTTTCAGAATACACAATGAGCGAAATAATCGCTTCTGTTTACGATATGATTGAAGGCACGGGGCTCAAAGAGGGAATTCTTTTCCTCGATGAAATTAACTGTGTTTCGGAAACTCTTGCGCCTGCGATGCTGCAGTTTTTACAGTACAAGGTTTTCGGCAGGCATAATGTGCCCGACGGATGGATTGTTGTTACCGCAGGTAACCCGCCCGAATACAATAACTCCGTGCGTGAATTTGATATCGTAACATGGGACAGACTTAAGCGAGTTGATGTTGAGCCCGATTATGCCGTATGGAAAGAATACGCATATAAAAAGGGAATCCACGCTTCTATCACAACCTACCTCGATGTCAAACGTGACGATTTTTACAAAATCGAAACAACCGTTGACGGAAAGACATTTGTTACTGCCCGTGGCTGGTCAGATTTAAGCGATATGATCAAGTTTTATGAACAGCACGGACTCAAGGTTGACCAGACACTTGTTTCGCAGTACCTGCAGAACAAAAAGATTGCAAAGAATTTTGCAATTTATTACGACCTGTTCAATAAGTACAAGGCAGATTATAAAATCGATACAATTCTTGCCGGCAAGGCAGATGACGAAGTTAAAACAAGAGCGAAGAACGGCAAGTTTGACGAGCGCCTTGCTGTTCTTGGCTTGCTTATCGATGCAATTACGCTCGAAATGCGTGATGTTTACACAAAAGAAAAGGTGCACACGGAGCTGCTCAATGTACTCAAAACCTACAAGATAGCTGCCACCGCAAAAAACAAAACCGCTGTGGAAATACTTACAGGCCAGCAGGCAGAATACAACCGGGCTATTGAAAACGGCAAGCGTTCTTCCTCGCTTTCAACCGAAATGCAGCAGATTTATTACACAACCGTTGCGCAGCTTGACGAAGAAATTGCGCTCATCCGCAAAGAAAAGCCTGCGGATTTTACTGCTAAATTTGCGCTGCTCAAAAAGGATTTCGACAGCCGTACAGCAACACTCAAGACTGCCGCCCAAAAAGCAGGCGAAAAGCTTTCAAATGTGTTCAAGTTCTGTGAAG
This sequence comes from Acutalibacteraceae bacterium, assembly GCA_045587505.1. GTDB lineage: Bacteria > Bacillota > Clostridia > Oscillospirales > Acutalibacteraceae > CAG-488. The sequence goes on along the minus strand of JAZNCK010000099.1, from coordinate 694 downwards.
AGGTGTTTAACGACGGGCAAGAGCTGTTGATTCTTGTCACAGAGCTTACAATAAGCTTCTATGGTGTGCATTTCATCAGCCGCTACGGCTGCAAGGAATACTTTGCCCACAATAAAGAGCTGCTGTTCTATGAACGCCAGAAGGAAATTATCAGCGAGATTGCAGATTTTGATATTGAATAATCAAAAGGGATTTTTATTGGACATAAAGTGTGATATAATACTTTTCCATCAAACCTAAACTGATATATCTATACTTTCTCATATGCTTACCTCACATAGGTTTTGCTGTTTTCAGACCAACTAACTGTTTGGATTAATTTTAGCGGAGAACAGAAGATAAGGGTTTCAGAACATTGCCAAGAAAAACGGGGCCTGATTATCTTTTCAAGCTCAGAACTGAACCCGATATAAAAAAACTGCCATTTTTCCGTGTTGAAATACGAAAATTTTGAAGAAGCATACAAAAACCCTAAAATTCTTTATTGATATCCTTAAAATAAACCACACCTCCTGGTACTGTTGATTTATCAAAGTAACAGGAGGTGAAATATTATGCAGAGATGGAAAGTGGTTTTCCTTATCAACAATGTTCACGGCGAAGAAATCGTTACCGCAAACGGTGCATATGCCGCAAGAATGATGGTTGAAAGCAAGTACAAGGGTCAGAAATTTGTCCTTCTCAATGTTTTCGC
>JAZNCK010000098.1:0-41151 GCA_045587505.1 Acutalibacteraceae bacterium | reverse complement strand
GATACTCTAGGCTGCGGTTTTGCGCTGTGCGAAGCTTTGACTTCAATCGGTAAAAAAGCCACTGTACGTTGCGGTGACCCCGTACCTGCAAAGTACGGCTATATGGGTAACGCGTGTGTGGAAGATGTGACATTCAGCAATATAATTGCAGTTGATGTTGCCGATGCAAAACTTCTTGGTAAAGATTTTGAGGAACGTTTCGGCAGCAGGGTAGACCTGTGCATCGATCATCATGGTTCAAACAGACTTTATGCCAAAAGAACACTTCTTGATCCGGCTGCAGCTGCAGCGTGCGAGATAATTCTTGAAGTTATACGGGCAATGGGTGTTGAAATTACTGATAGTATTGCAAACAATATTTTTACAGGACTTTCGACAGATTCAGGTTGTTTCCGATATTCAAATGTTACGCCCAGAACTCTGCGTATGGCTGCAGATATGATTGAAGCCGGTGCACAACACAGCAAAATAAATACGTTGATGTTTGAAACGAAAACCAGAACTTATGTTGCACTTGAGAGACTTGCTCTTGAGTCAATGAAAATGTATCTTGATGACAGATGTGCATTCATAACAATCACCCGGGATATGTTTCGGGAAAGCGGTTCTGATGAAAGCGAAGTTGACGCGATTGCTTCTATACCGAGACAGATTGAAGGAGTGCAGGTCGGTGTTACTATGCGCGAAAAGGCCGATGGTTCATTCAAGGTTTCAATGCGCAGTCATGAGGGAATAGACGTTTCGGAAATATGTGCTATGATGGATGGTGGCGGTCATCCGAGAGCTGCGGGCTGTACCCTTGATGGTGATGCTCAGACGGCAAGAAAACGTGTTGTTGAGTGTATTAAAAAGTATTTTGATAAAATCTGACTCAGGTTTTTTTAATGAATACCCTTGACACTTAAAAACTGTGGTGATATAATAAGCCAAATTAAAGTTAAACCGTTGATGCGGAGATAAAGGCGATAATGACTTTGCAGAGAGCCTGTGTTGCTGGAATCAGGTAAGAAACAAATCGTCAAATGGACCGCGGAGGGTGCAGTCAAATGTCAATTTTTGGCAAAGTATTCTGCAACGTGAAGTCATACGTTAGTTGACGAAGATATGTCAGTATCTTAAAAGTGCACGGCAAACCGTGAAACAAGGTGGCACCGCGGATAAGTTTTATTCGTCCTTGACAGATTAATTTATTCTGTCAGGGGCGTTTTTGTTTTCCTTGTCAGATAACAGATTTTCAGGAGGAAAGTGTTATGAATTTAAACGGAATCAATTTTGATACTTACTTTAACAATTATCCGGATAAAGACGGATATTTCGGTAAATACGGTGGAGTTTATGTTGATGATAAACTCAAGGCTGCAATGGCTGAAATTACAGAAGCGTATTACTCGATCTGTCAGTCAAGAAAGTTTATTGCTGAGCTTCGCAGAATCAGAAAGGAGTTTCAGGGCAGACCGACCCCTGTTACGCACTTAGAAAGACTTTCTGACGCACTTGGCGGAAAAGTACAGCTTTATGCAAAGCGTGAAGACCTGAATCATTCCGGTGCTCATAAGCTCAATCACTGTATGGGTGAAGCTCTTCTTGCAAAGTATATGGGTAAAAAGAAAGTTATCGCAGAAACAGGTGCTGGTCAGCACGGTGTTGCACTCGCAACGGCAGCTGCGTATTTCGGACTTGAATGTGATATTTACATGGGTTCTGTTGATATCAAAAAACAGGCTCCGAACGTTGCAAGAATGAAGATTCTCGGTGCAAACGTTGTTGAGGTAACGCATGGACTTCAGACGCTCAAGGAGGCTGTTGATGCAGCATTTGATGCATACAGTAAGGAGTATAACGATGCCATTTACTGTATCGGCTCGGTTCTAGGACCTCATCCGTTCCCGATGATGGTGCGTGATTTCCAGAGCGTTGTCGGCATTGAAGCAAGAGAACAGTTTGTAGATATGACAGGACATCTTCCTGATGCAATCGTAGCTTGTGTTGGTGGCGGAAGTAATGCGGCCGGACTTTTTGCAGGGTTCCTCAACGATCCTGTTGATATATACGGAATTGAACCACTCGGAAGAGGCGAAAAGCTCGGTGATCATGCTGCAAGCCTTAAGTACGGTACAGAAGGTGTTATGCACGGTTTCAACAGCATTATGCTCAAAGATGAGAACGGTGATCCGGCACCGGTATACTCAGTAGCAAGTGGTCTTGATTATCCTTCATCAGGTCCTGAACATGCGTTCCTGCAGGAAATCGGCAGAGTAAAGTATGACGTTATTAACGATGACGAAACAATTGATGCTTTCTTTAAGCTTTCACGTCTTGAGGGTATTATTCCTGCAATTGAGAGTTCACACGCTGTTGCCTATGGTATGAAACTTGCACAGACAATGGATCACGGCTCAGTTCTTATTAACCTTTCAGGCAGAGGTGATAAGGATATGGATTATATTATTGAAAATTACGGAATAAGGTAAATTATAAGAGTGAGTTGCATAAACGCAATTCACTCTTTTGTTAGTGCAAAAAAACACACATAAACTTATATAAAAATAATAAAAATTTCAAAAAAGTATTGTAATTATTGTGCATTTATTGTAAAATGCTAAATACATACACAAGTTATGTAAACAATTCTTTAGAAGAGGTGTTTTATATGCCTGAAAAAAATGTAATCAAAATTAAAACCAACAGCAATAATTTGTTCCTTCGTGTACTTGAAGGCCATTTTGCTTCAAACCATTCCCACAGTAACTATTATATTGACGTTGCTGCTCAGAAGTCGAGACTCTCTGAAGCACAGGCGGTTGCGAAAGAGCTTTGCAGAAACTATAGTTACACAACTCAGGTTATTGATACAATTCTCTGCCTTGACGGAACTGAAGTTATCGGTACCTGCCTTGCAGATGAGTTGACAAAGAATAACTTTATGAACATAAATGCTCACCAGACCATTTATGTGGTTACTCCGGAGATGACAGGTTCATCTCAGCTTATTTTCAGAGATAACTATGCTCCGATGATTATGGGTAAGCATGTTCTCATTCTTGCTGTTTCGGTTGCAACCGGTTATACCGCAAATTCTGCAATTGAAGCAATCAAGTATTACGGTGGCGATGTTGTAGGTATTGCTTCGATTTTCGCAACAAAAAAAGAATGTGGCGGATACGCAGTTAATTCTGTTTTTGACCCGAATGATATTCCGGGATATTTTAACGTACCTGCACATGAATGTCCGCTTTGTAAACAGAAGCAGAAGATTGATGCTCTTATAAATAATTTTGGTTTTTCAAAGTTATAAAAGTTAAAACAGTCACTTCGGTGGCTGTTTTTTTACAGATATATCAGGAGGAAATATTATGTTAAAAGTCGGCATTGTAGGAGTCGGAGGAATAAGCGGTGCACACATCCCTGCATGGGAAGAGATGGAGGAAGCAGAGCTTGTCGCATTGTGCGATATCCGACCTGAACGAATGGAAAAATACGATAATAAACGTCATTATGTTGATTTTGATGAAATGCTCGAAATGGAAGAACTGGATATTCTTGATATCTGTCTTCCTACATACCTGCACGCAGATTTTGCTGTAAAAGCGATGGAGAGAGGAATCAATGTTATTACGGAAAAGCCCATATCATTAAAAGAAGAAGACGTAGAAAGAGTTTATGCTGCTGCAGAGAAAAACAATGTAAAGTTTATGGTTGCACAGGTTTTGCGTTTCTGGCCTGAATATGAACTTCTTAAGGATATTTACGACACAAAGAGGTACGGTAAACTGCTTTCAGGAACAATGATAAGACTTGGAGGCTATCCTAAGTGGAGCTGGGACGGTTGGATGATGGATGAAAAACGAAGCGGACTTGTCCCGTTTGATCTTCATATCCACGATCTTGACTTTATGGTATATGCTTTCGGAATGCCGAAAGTTGCATATCAGTATCGTTCTAAACTTCCTAATCAGGATTTCATAAGTCTTAGTTATGATTTCGGTGAATTTTCAATCAATTCCGAAGCTTCCTGGTATTCAACGTGCTACCCGTTTACGGCAGAGTTCCGTTTCCAGTTTGAAGATGCGCTTGTTGCCAATGAAAATGGTAAAATGATGATTTATCTGAAAGATGATGAGAAAATTGATCTTTTAAATCAGGCACAGGGAGATACCGGAGATATTAACCTTCCTAAAAGTGATGCTTATGTAAATGAGATAAAGTATTTTGCTGATTGCGTTATCAACGACAAACCTATAGAAAAGATTAAACCGGAAGAATTGAGTTGTGTTTTAAAAATACTTAATAATCTGTAAAAAAACGTGTTTTGCGAAAGCAAAACACGTTTTTTATAATCTTTATTTTTTATATAATCGCGGAGCTGTAAGAAGACCGGCGTTTCTCAACATATATTCATAGGACCAATCTTCGTCTTCTGTGTACCATCCGTCAGGACCGAACCATCTGCGACTTCCGTCAGACATATGAAGTGTACCGAAAGTATTGATTCTGCTGAGAGATACCACAAGATCGAGTATGTGTTCACCATCAGTAAGTTTACCAAGGTCAACCGAATGTGGAGAAAGTGAAAGGTTAGCAATTCTCTTGCCGTCTAAATCCGCACAAACGCATGGTGCAGAGAAAAGGCCGAGACAAAGCTTTGTATCTTTACCGCCGTTGATCTTGAATCTGTACGTCATCACACCTCCGTAGAAGGGGAGACCCTGATGTGTTATGTCACCGAAATGAATGCTCTTGTTCGGCTCAATGATTTTTACTGAAGTGCCGAGTACCTGTACACCGAAGTCTCCGAGAATAAACATATTTTCGACGTTAGATACTACAGTAAAAGGTTTGGTAACGATAACCGTATTTTCACCTTTGTTGATTTTTCCGATATTTACCTTAGTGATAGAGAAGTCAACATAATAACCCTGTGAAACTTTTTCGACCGTATTCCCGTTGAATATGATTTCGCTTTGTTCAAAGTCTTCAAGAGCGAGCATAGCATTTTCAACTTCAATATCAGAAACAAAAGTCATTTTAGTTGTAATTGTATTTTTAGGTTCAACCTTACCCATAACCCACGGTTGTACACCGTGAATAGAGTCTGTTGAGAGGTTAAGAAGTTCTTTTGCTTTAACGCATAGACGAAGTGTTTCTTCTTTTTCCTGCCATTCGCCGTCGTCAATTTTCCATTCAGCCATATCAAGAACACATACGTTTGGCTCTTCAAGTATAATCTCCATACAGTCCGGGAGATATTCGGGTTCACACTTCGCTTCTGTGATGATGGCAGGTGCATCAGCCTTGCCCGGTTCAAGTCTCAGAAGTATGCTTGACTGTGAATAGCACTCCCAGTCAATAATGGTATTTCCGTTGTAATATGCGGCAGGATAGTCACTTGATTCACCTGTAAGTGAATCCATAAGCACAGGCTTATACTCACCCTTAATTGTGATTTTATACTTTTCTTTTTCATCGATTGCTGTTCTGAAAGCTTCCTTAACGTGACAGATAAAGAGGTTTTTACCGTTGCCGTCATTTCTCATGCCGTACATAAGATTGCTTGAAGGATGAGCCCATTTACCACGAATTTCCACTGTGCGGTAAGGTTCAAGCTCTTTGAAGAGTTTTGCTTTGCTCCAACTGATTGTACAGCATTTTTCTGCAAGGGCTCTGGGTTCATCTGATAAAACAGCATCGACCATTGTCGGCACTTCACCAACAAAAATTATTTTACCACCGTTTTCAGCGAATTCGTTCAACACTTTGAGGGTTGTAGAACGGAGCGTTTCACAGGCAGGAACAACAATAACATCATATGCCATTTCTCCGACGTTGAACGTTTTGTCTGCACCGTTGAATTGATCTTTGAGTAATGATTCACATATATAATCAAAGTCAAGTGTACCGTAGAGCAGCCAGTCGGTAATCTGTTTGAATCTCTCATCCATTTCATCACGTGTTATTCCGGTTTTATCAGTCGGGCCGTAGTGAAGCCAGTAGGACTCAATCGGATGGATAACACCGATTTTTATGTCGGCTGTTCCGCGTGTCATCATTGTATTTACTCTTGCAAAATGATCTTCAATGTATGAATACTCTTTGTACCATGAGGATTGATGTCCGATTGATGCCGGATAGTCGCGCTTTGCCTCACCACGCATGGATACCCAATAAAGATGAGGTACGCGTACACTTACACCGAGAGCTGCTTGCCAATCTCCCTGAAGTTTATGTCCTCTGAAGTCGAAGTCCCAGTTGGTAACACCGTACAGTTCACTCAAAACACCGGGATATCCGAACTGATGTGTTGCGCTTGCAGCCTGTTTTACTGTGGTGAATTCACGGAAATCACAAAGCATATCCACGCCCGGAAGACCGAAAGAACGGTATGCACGCATAGCTTCACCGATTGCACATGTCTGACTTTCAAGTGTAGGCTCTTCCATCATATGTCCTGTCAGAAGAATATTGTTTTTATCACACCATCCGCCTACATTGTCACAGAAAGCCTCAACAAATCTTTCTGTTGTGTGGTCGTGGTAGCGGTATCTTGCGAGGTGACAGCCATCTTTTTTCTCCCACACAAGCTCAGGTAAGGTATCAAAAAAGTCAACATTATATTCTTTTTTGTACGTGTCGTTGAAATCAGCAGTGAACGGAAGCTTGATGTCCTCTAAATCCAGCGAAGCATCCATGCAGGTCTTATGGTAAACCTGAGGTTCGTCGGTGAAAATTGCCGGAATAACACCACCAAAATCGTCACCGACTACTTCTTTGTATCTTTCATGTGTAGTTTCTATGAAATCGTCAATGGCAGATTTAGAAAGAGTGTCTACATAAGTCTCAAGGTTGTGCCACGGATTTGGTTTCTGTGTTTCAAGAAAAGCATACCACGCCATATTTTCAGCTTCATCATTTTCACCGATCCTGCTGTATGATTCAAGGTATCCGTCTATATCGAGTTTAATATCGTACTTGGCGAGAAAAACTCCGCTTGCATGTTCAGGATTGATTGTACCGAGCAGGAATTTTTGCCTGTTTTCATGCTTCTTGGTTACTAAACCACCGGCAAAACCTGAGGGCCACTTGTCTTCATCGTATAGCCAAGAGAGCATCTGTTCTTTTCTTGCTTTGTCTGTACAGGCTTTGATGTTAGCCATATATTCATCTGAAAGGTATGTCGTTGACTGACCAACACGAGTGTGCATGTGGAATCCACCCATACCCATTTCTTTCATAAAGTCAATTTCTTTTTCAAGCTCATCCTTTTTAAGCTCACAGTTCCACGCCCAGAAAGGAGTGCAGCGGTATTCTGAAGTAGGATTTTTAAAAAGTTCTTTACTTAATGTTTTATCTTTATTTTTAGGATAAAGCATTTTTTCGCCTCCCTTATTTAAGTTGTTTTCAGTATATCAATTTAAAGCGCAAAAATCAATAAATATGAATTTATTTCCTATAAAAATTTAACAAAACAAGCGAATACTAATCTTAAAAAGAACCAGAGGAGATAAAATGAATATTTCTGATAAAAAATACAATGAAATGGTAAAAAAAGCTTCGCCGGCTTCACCGTTGATACTTAACTGTATAATGGCGTTTATTGTGGGCGGTGGAATATGCTGTCTGGGTCAATTGCTGTTTATGATTTTTGAACATTTCGGAATGGATGAAAAGGAAACCCGTGCTATGGTTTCCGTTACGCTTATAGTTGTTGCTGCGATTCTTACAGGTGTTGGGATTTTTGACAAAATTGCAAAGCATGCGGGTGCGGGGACGATTGTTCCTATTACAGGTTTTTCGAATTCCGTTGTTTCGCCTGCACTTGAACACAAGACGGAAGGTTTCATAATGGGTACAGGAGCAAATATTTTTAAAATATCCGGTCCGGTAATTGCTTACGGCACGGCATCAGCAACAGTATTCGGATTGATTTACTATATTATTCAGAGGGTGATGCTATGAGACAAGGAAGAAATGTAATCGTTTTTGAAAACAAGCCTTCAATAACTGCTTGGTCATCGGTTGTAGGTAAAAAAGAGGGTGAGGGACCCTTAGGTAAAGGCTTTGATATGATTTCAGATGATGTTTCAGAAGGCAAAGATACCTGGGAGCAGGCAGAAAGTAAGTTGCTGAAAACGGCAATCGCAATTTTGCTTGATAAAGCAGAAATCAAAGATATCCAAGCAGATGTAGTTTATGCAGGTGATCTTCTTAATCAGTGTAGCAGTGCAGGTTTCGGATTGAGGGGATATGACATACCGTTCAGCGGAGTCTACGGTGCGTGTTCAACATCTGTTTTATCGATGATAAATGCAGCAATTGGTGTTAACAGCGGTGTATTCGATACGGCTGTAGCTGCAACGTCATCACACTTCTGTTCGGCAGAAAAACAGTTCAGATATCCTCTTGAATACGGTGGTCAGCGTACTCCGACTTCACAATGGACAGTTACGGGTGCAGCGTCAGCACTTATATGCAATCAGGCCGGAGCTTTTCCGAAGATTGAAAAAGCAATTTTAGGAAAAATAGTAGATAAAGGTGTAACAGACGTTAATAATATGGGTGCTGCTATGGCACCTGCTGCAGCACAGACAATATATGATTTTCTGACTGATACAAACACATTACCTGAAGACTACGATCTTATATTGACCGGAGATCTCGGAAAAATAGGAACAGAATTGTTATATGAACTTTTAAAATCAGAATATGGCATTGACATCAGTACTATCCACAATGACAGCGGACTTATGATCTACTATCTTAATGATCAGGATGTTCATGCAGGCGGAAGTGGCTGCGGATGTTGCGGAACGGTTATGTGTTCAAAAATACTGAATGATCTGAACTCAGGTAAACTGAAGAAAGTTCTTATAATTGCGACAGGAGCATTGTTGTCAACAGTTTCTTCATTTCAGGGTGAAAGCATACCTGCGATAGCTCACGGCGTATTGCTGACAAAAGAGGGGACGGACAATGAATAGACTAAAAATTAATTCAGCAAAAATCTTATTGAAAATGGCAGAATGCGACAGAAAAATATTAACTGTAACTGCTGTGATAAATTCAATAATTTTTGTCTCAATGTCTTTAAAACTTATTACAAGCATATTTTGTGCTTTTTGTGCATTAAAAAAGAAATAATTTCTAAAATAAAAAAACTGCAATCTGTAACTATGGCAGATTGCAGTTTTTTGTTAATTCCTATAAAGATCGAAATGTTACCTTTATTTCTCAAAATAACATTATAATTTGTGTTTTTTGGCAAAAGTGTGGAAAGTTAACGAATTATTTGTATAATTTTGCAGTTGATTATTGTGCCTGTAAGTGGTATAATCCTATGAGACTTTATTGGAAGAGGTTTTTATGGAAGTAACAGTAGAAAAAAAACTTAATATTGTTATTTCGGAAGATCAGCCTGAAGTTGTCAAAACACATGTGTCGGTCGAGAATTTCGGAACAGAAAAAAAGTTTGTTGTCAGGAAACCCGAAAGAGTGAATACAAACAAATTTTTTCTTTTTGTCAAGCGCATAGGAGATATAGTTATATCTGTCATAGCTATTACTATTTTTTTGTTGCCGGCTATTGTTGTTGCTGTCGGTGTTTCGGTTACCTCTAAAGGACCTGTAATATATACACAGAAGCGATTGGGTAAGGATGGTAAAGAGTTTGAAATTTATAAATTCCGCACGATGATTGCTGATGCTGAGAAAGATGGAGCAGTCTGGGCAAAAAGAGATGATGAAAGAGTTACACCGTTCGGTGCTTTTTTAAGAAAGACACATCTTGATGAGATACCACAGTTCTTGAATATATTAAAAGGTGATATGAGTGTTGTGGGACCGAGACCCGAACGTCAGGTGTTTTACGATGAGTTTGAGTCGTATATCGTAGGTTTCAGCCACAGACTTTGTGTGAAACCGGGTCTTACAGGTTGGGCGCAGATTAACGGTGGTTATGAATTAAGACCGGAGGAGAAAATTGCGTGGGATGTTGAGTATATCGAAAAGCAGTCCTGTTGGATTGATTTTAAATGTATACTTAACACATATAAGCTTATCTTCGGTGACGAAAAAGCAAGATGACTTTTCAGTGGCAGCAAGGAAACTTGCTGTCACATTTTTTATGAATTGTCGGTGGTGTTTATTTGTTTATGACAGGTTCGCATATTTCTCTAAACAAAAAACAAAACGATATTGTATCGGTCAAAATATTGTATTATAATATAAAACAACAGCAAATCAGATCTTGATATTTGTGAATTTAACAGAGGTGTTAATTATGAAATTCGTTAACGTTTTACATAACAATAACGTGTTTGCTGACGGCATTCATGATGATACAAAAGCTTTGCAGGCATGTATCGATGAGGTGAAAAACGGCGGAACTGTTTATTTCCCTGACGGTATATATCTTGTTTCGGCGTCGTTGATTTTTTATTCAAACCAATCTCTCAGATTTTCAGATAAGGCTGTTATCCTAAGAAGCGATAAAAGTAAGCCACTTACGAGGTACCTTCTTGCATCTTATTCTGAGCCGGATTGGGAAGGGTATTCAGGTACGCATGACGTCGTTATTTCAGGAGGTATATTTGACGGTAATGAGAATCTCACCGAAAAAGCTACGCTGATTAATACCGTTCACTGTAAAAATATAGTTATTGAAAACTGCCGTTTTATTCATGGATCCACTTGGCATTATATTGAAATAAACTCAACTGAAAACGCCGTTGTAAAAAACTGTATTTTTGACGGTTCGACTTATACTCTGATGCACGATATTCTTTATAATGAGCAGGTGCAGCTTGATCTTGCACAGGATGGTTCATACGGTCCTGTATATAATTGTAACGGCGATCTTATTGATTTTTGCAAGGATGACACGGTATGCCGTAATATCCTCTTTGACTCTAATTTATTCAAGTGTGGCGGTTTCCCCGGTATAGGTCATCATAACAGTTGTCCTCACCATAACATTGAAATCAGAAACAATATATTTGACGGTCCTTCCGGAAGTCGTTCTGACAGCAGAGGCTATATAATTTTCAGACCGGATGTATATGATATAAGAGTGTTAGATAATGTTTTTATAGCTCCGTCGAATGAATACGATTCACCTAATGCAGGTGTTATTATTCAGAGTAAGAACAAGGAAACACTTATGGCTGAAGGTAATGAGTTTATCGGTTGTTTTACGGAACAGTATAGGTTAGGTACAGTTGAGTAATGAATAGTGGAAAAACGATGTTTTTGGACATCGTTTTTTATTTGAATGCAAATAAATCGTCATTTCTTGTTGTATTTTTTTATGAACTGTGATAAAATTAACAAAATATAGGTGGAAGTGTTTGCTTTTTGCTTATATGTATGAACTTGAGCTTTGAAATGAATGCAAATTCTTTTAAATTGTAACTTATAACTTTTGTGAATAATAAAGAAATGCGGTGAATGTCATCTATGGTTAAATTGCTACAAAGAATTACATTGGTACTTTTTGTATTTATGTTAGTTGCGTTTGTTGTTTTTACGGTTATTGAGAAAATGAAAACCGATACAACAATACCAAGTATTACACTTGAAACAGACACTATTGAAATGAGCGTAAAGGATAAAAGAGAAGTGCTTTTGGACGGTGTTACTGCTTATGACGAAAAAGACGGCGACATTACAGATAGTGTTCGAGTTGAGTCTGTTTCGAAGTTTATTGAACCCGGTGTCTGTACGGTAACATATGCCGTTATGGATTCGGATAAGCATGTAACCAAGCAGACAAGAACAGCCAGATATACAGATTATACTCAGCCGGAGTTTTATATGAAAAGAGCTCTCGTATATGCTGTCGATGAAGCGTTGGATATCCGTGCGGCTGTTGGTGCACGTGACTGTATTGACGGTGACATCAGTGATAAAGTAACAATCGTTACAACTGACTATATACGAAACACTGCAGGCGTATTTACTGTTTCGTTACAGGTATCAAACAGTATGGGTGATACAATTTACCTTGATGTTACAGTTCATGTTGAAGGTAACGAAACTATGGCACCTGAAATTCAGTTGAAGAAGAGCCTTATCTATATCAAGAAGGGTGAGGAGCCTCTTTTTGAGGACTATATCGGTGATGTTACGGTTAACGGTGTTCTCATGAAGGATTATGGATTAATGATTTCAACAAACTTTGATTCAAGTCAGCCGGGAACATACAACGTTCATTATTATATTTCAACTGACGACGGATATGAGGGGCATTCAATTCTTACAGTTGTTGTAGAGGAGTGATGAAGAATGAGAAGGAAAGGTTCTGGTTTGGCAATAAATTTCGAATGGAACAGTTTAATAAAAGATGTTGTTCGTAGTTTATGGGCTATAGTTCTTACAGCTCTTATTGCTCTTATGGGTATTCAGATTGTTGAAAAAAGTATTTATACACCGACATATACAAGCTCGGCAGTTCTTGTTGTTCGTTCAAAAATGGGTACTTCCGGCGCTTTCAGCAGTCTCACGGCTTCAGTTGAGATGGCTAATATTTTCACAGATGTTTTTAAGCAGAATTCCTTAAAAAAACTCGCTGCAGAAAATCTCGGTTTAGATTCTTTTGACGGAACTATCACAACAAGTATCACGGAGTCTACTAATCTTTTGAACTTGTCCGTTAAAGCTGAGGATCCTGAATTAGCATTCAGGTTGCTGATGTCAATACTTGAGGTTTATCCTGAATTGACTGAAGCTGTGTTTACCGATTCTGTTATAGACATTGTGTCTGAGCCAAAAATGCCTACAATGCCGTCTAACTCAAGATTAATGATTTACAGAAAGCATATCATAATCCTTGCGATGTTGTTTGAAGGTGGATTGATTGTTCTTTTCTCTTTGCTCAGAGGAACAGTGAAGGAAGAAAAAGGTTTTACAGATAAAGTTGATTCTAAGCTTATCGGAACAATATCCCATGAAAGACCGCATCTTTCAAAAGAAGAGAGGATTAAGAAAAAGAAGAGGGCTTTACTTATCAATGATGCATATTCAAGCCTGAGATTTACTGAAGATTATCAGAAACTTTGTACCAAGTTTGAGTATATGTATAAGAATCAGGATCAGAAAACTTTTGTTATTTCAAGTGTTGCAGAGAATGAAGGTAAGTCAACTGTTGCAACTAATCTTGCGTTGGGTTTGTCTTCACGTGGATATAATGTTGTTCTTCTTGACCTTGACGTTCGTAAGCCTTCAATTTATAAGATCTTTGATTTTAACGATACGATCGAAACCGATTTTTCTGATGTTTTGTCCAAGAAAGTCGAACTCGGAGATTTTAAATTCTATCGTTACAGAAAAAGTACTCTTACAATTGCTTTTAATAAGCAAAGCAGGGAGAATACTGAACTTCTGATAAACAATCAGATTATAGGAAATACACTTGCAGCACTTAAGGAAAAGGCTGATTTTATAATTGTTGACACTCCTCCGATTTCTGTATCTGCTGATGCTATTACAATTTCTGAGGTAGCTGATGCAACAGTACTTGTCATCAGAACTGACTGTGTACCGGTTGAAGATATCAATGAGGCTATCCTTAATATATCTGAATCAGGCGGTAACCTGGTGGGTTGTATTCTCAATAATGTTTATAAACCATTTACCTTGTTTGGTCAGATGGGTGCTGACGAAAGAGGATACTACGGACACAGTAACTATTACGGTTATTCTAAATCGGGTAAGGTTTCCGGTACTGATTTAAGTCAGGAGAATGACGCAAGTTTCTCTGCAAACTTATTGGATAATTTAAACCGCAACGAATAGGGTTGATATATAATGAATAATAATGCAGTTAATAATGAGAAAAATGAGTCAACGTTCGAAATAAGAGTATTGCTCAGTGACATCTGGCGCGGAGTTATAAAGTTCGGTTGGATTGCACTTGTTCTTGCAGTGGTTTTTGGTGGGGTGCAGTTTTATAAGAGCTATGTCGGTTTTGTTCCTTCGTATAAGGTTTCTGCAACATTCACCGTTCATACTGAGAATAGAGTTCTTACAGGTGATAATGGTATTGCTGCATATTCGTATTATTACGACAGGGAGACTGCAGACCAGTTGGCAACAGTTTTCCCTCATATAATCGGCAATAAAATTTTGCAGACTCATGTATGCAATGATCTTGAAGTTGACAAGATGCCTGCATCAGTCAAGGCTAACTGTGTTCAGGGAACGAATATGGTTACTCTTACGGCTACCGGCTCGGATCCGGAGCTTACATATTACACATTGCTTTCTGTAATTGAGAATTATCCTTCGGTTGCTGACTACATTATCGGCCGCACAAAGTTGGTTATGATCAATGAACCGGTCATACCCGAAATGCCGTCAAACGCCAATGCGTGGGTTTCAGATGTCGCAAGAACAGCACTTGTTGGCCTTGTATTGGGTTTAGGCTGGATAATGATTTACGCGATTTTACGAAAAACGATACGCACAAAAGAAGACATCCGCAACGTACTTAATCAGCGTTGTATTGCGGTTCTTCCTCAGGTTGTATTTAAAAAATACAGACGAGAAATTGACACAAGTATTCTTCTGTCAAATCCTTTGGTGGGTAATGAATTCTTTGAATCGTTACGCTTATTAAGAGGCTCTTTGCAGGGTCTTATTGAAGAAGGCAAAAATACCGTTATGGTTACAAGTACAGCACCGTCGGAGGGTAAGACTGTAGTGTCTGTTAATCTGGCTTCAATTTTTGCTAAGGATGAAAAAAAGGTACTACTTCTTGATGTTGATCTCAGAGATTCCGGTATTCAGGATCTTCTTGGCTCAGATACTGTTCAGAAAACTAAAGTTGAAGATAACAAATATTACAGAATAGATTCTGTTGATTCTCTCGGATTTCATTTACTAACATTTAAACCGAGAGTTGATTCTGTTCAGAAAATTCTGCAGACCTATGAAATCAACCGTAAGTTTGTTGAATTAAAAGAGGAATATGACTTGATATTTGTTGATACACCTCCTTGCGGTGTTATTTCGGATGCCTCTATAATCGCACAGACCGTTGATTCAATTGTTTATGTAATAAGAGAGGATGCCGTGCTGCAGACAACTATTCGTGCAGGTATTAACTCGATGATGGAGACGGAAGCGGATTTTCTTGGATGTATACTAAATGGTGTAGCAGGTGGATTTGGCGGTTACGGTGGTTATTATCGTTACGGCGGATATTATAAAAACTACCATTACAGTTATTCGTATAATTACGGTTATCATTATGTAAGATCAAAAAAGTACGGATATAATCAATCCGGGAAAAAGACAAACAAATAATAAAAATAAAAGAACGAAAGGAGATGGTATTTGTGAAAAAAACAGGAGAATACGCTTCATTATTGCGTTCATTGTCAAAAGAGTGGAAGTGGCTTTTTCACTATATTTCAAAGTATCGTCTTCAGATCGTTTTTTATGTTGTTATCGGTATCATCAGTACAGCAATGGGTCTTGGTGCGAATGTAGCATCTAAATATCTTATAGATTCGGTCGTTTCTTACAATAAAGACACAATTGTTTCAAGTGCTGTTTTTGCTGTTTCTTTTGGTCTGGCTCAGTTGTTTATTAATACTTTTACCTCCCGGATCGCAACCGTTATCGGAACGAAAATCAGTAACGAAATTCGTAGTACTGTTTATGAACATATTGTGTTTTCAAAATGGGAGGATATCAGCAAATACCACTCGGGAGATTTACTTAATCGAATTGAGGGCGATGTAGGTGCTCTTTCTAACAGCATAATTTCATTCATACCAAGCCTTGTCACGCGTTTAACGCAATTTATAGGTTGTCTTATCGTTGTTTTATATTATGATCCGGTTATGGCTTTGTTCGCTTTCATGAGTGCTCCGTTTCTTGTTCTTACTTCGCGACTTTCAGCAAAAATGACCCGCAAGTATAATAAAGAGAGCAGAGATATGAACGGAAAGATTCTCTCTTTTTATTCTGAGTCAATCCAGAATATCCAGACAATTAAGGCTTTTGATATTACAAAACGTTATGTCGGACAGTTAAGGGATTACCTGTTTCTTTATAGAAAAATGAGACTTGATCACGGCAAGTTTTCACTTATGATGACTTTGTGTTTGTCAGTAATAGGACTGCTTGTTTCTTATTCTTGTTATGGTTGGGGAGTATGGAGACTGTGGCAAGGAGTCATAACGTACGGAACAATGACTTTATTTTTGCAGATTTCCGGTAAACTTACTTCTTCTTTTTCAGCTCTTGTGTCGATGTTACCGACAGCAATATCCATAGCTACGGCTGCAGGAAGAATAATGGAGATAACAGAACTTCCTGTTGAAGATTACAAAGATGATTATAAGACTGAGATAATTTCTCAGAGTGCAGGAAAGTACGGTATAACTCTTGAGTGTGATGGGCTTACTTATACATACAAAGACGGTGATGTACCTGTTGTTCAAAATATTTCTTTCTATGTCAAGCCGGGTGAAACGATTGCATTTGTTGGACCTTCTGGTGAGGGTAAGACAACTATTCTGAGACTTATTCTCGGATTGGTTGAGCCTGATATCGGAAGTATGACAATGTCAACGGAAAACAGTGAAAAAATCCCGGTGTCTGAAAGTACACGTCGGTTCTGCTCTTATGTTCCGCAGGGGAATGCAATTTTTTCGGGATGTATTGCTGACAATCTCCGTGTAGTCAAACCTGATGCAACTGATGAAGATTTGGTTGAGGTGTTGAAAACTGCTGATGCATGGGATTTTATTAACAGGCTGCCTGCCGGTATTTATACACCAATAAATGAAAAGGGCGTAAATTTTTCTGAGGGTCAGATACAGCGTATTTCGATCGCAAGAGCTTTGTTACGCAATGCACCCGTCCTCGTAATGGATGAAGCAACGAGTGCTCTGGATGCAGATACGGAAAAAAAGGTTCTTGCTAATATTATGAAGTCTTATCCTAATCGGACCTGCGTGATTACAACGCACAGGCCGAGTATGTTACAGTATTGCACAAGGGTTTATAAAATCGACGAAAACGGAAGTCTTTTTGAAATAAGATAATGATTTTTCCAGAGTATCAGCTTTTGCCGATACTCTTTTTTGTTTTGTTGTTTTTTTACTATTTGAAGGAAAAAACTATTGATTTAATATGTCGATTGTGCTACAATTTATGCATGAAAGTGGGTTATTATATACATTTGGAGGAAGTCTTATGCATAAACTCAAAGAAGGATTTATAGTCAGAGAGATTGGTAACAGGATTATGGCTGTCCCGGTTGGCACACAAACTAATGAAATCCATGGCATGATTGCTTTGAGTGAAAGCGGTAAGCTCTTGTGGCAAGCACTCGAAAAAGGTGCGAGTACAGAAAGTCTAACAACAATAATTACTGAGAATTATGATGTCGACTCTTCGG
This sequence comes from Acutalibacteraceae bacterium, assembly GCA_045587505.1. Classification (GTDB taxonomy): domain Bacteria; phylum Bacillota; class Clostridia; order Oscillospirales; family Acutalibacteraceae; genus CAG-488. Next base: position 23,747 of record JAZNCK010000098.1, on the reverse strand, counting down.
TTGCCTATGCAGATGTTTTAAGATTTATTGAACAGTTGAAAGATCACGGTGCATTACAATGATTGAATGTGAACGTTTCAGCAACGATTTTCTTTCCGGTCTTAGTTTATGGGCAAGAGAAAATAATAAACCACTGACTCTTACAATGGAACTGACACCATACTGCAATTTCAGATGTGTTATGTGCTATGTTCGTCTTAGTCCTGATCAGGCTAAGAACCAGGGAGAACTGCTTAATTGTGATCAATGGCTCCGTATTGCTGAACAGGCAAAAGCTATGGGAACGCTTAATTTAACCTTAACAGGTGGCGAGCCTTTTACTCATCCTGAGTTCTGGCAGATATATGAGCAGCTTAACAAAATGGGCTTTCTTATTTGTGTGTTATCAAATGGTTACTTGATTAACGAAGATGTAATTGAAAATTTTAAAAAATACGGAAAGCCTTTTTTATTAAAAATTACCCTATACGGTGCAAGCGATGAAACCTATAAAAGAGTTTGCGGCGTACCTGACGGTTTTACTAAAGTTTCAAGGGCTATTGGTCTTATTAAAGAAGCTGAAATTCCTTTAAAGTTGACTTCCACAATAGTCAGAGAAAATGCCGAGGATTTACAGAAGATTTATTCGTTTGCAAAGGAAAATGGTGTGGCTGTACAGCACGGTGTTTCAGTCCTTAAATCTACTCGTGGTGCTGTAAACACAGCTGAAAAATCAAGGTTTGACTTTACTGAATTTTCTGACGAATTAACGCTTGAAACGTTAGAAATGAACAAATATCCACCTTCTGAAAGACCTTTTGATTTGTGTGCAAGTTACAGAAGATCCCTTTTCGTTACTTGGCACGGCCATCTGCAGTTATGCTCTTTTTTGAGTCAACCGTATGTCCGGTATTCCGGAAGACTTAAAGAAGATTATGATGAATTGAGCGAACGACTTGAAAACATTAAAAATCCTGAGGAATGTGCTGAGTGCAAGTGGAAAGAGTTTTGTCAGAGGTGCCCGGCAATTCTTTGTTCGGAGAGCGGAGACCCTGAAAGGATAGACAACAGTTTTTGTGATATGGCAAAAAGACTGTGTGATTTATATAACTTAAAGAGAGGAAACTGATATGAAAAAGAAATATGTAGTTCCTGAAAGTAAACTTATAGCTATCAACCTGAACGAAAGCATTGCGGCTTCAGGCGGTGTCGACGAGGTCGGCGGTGCAGCCGTTATTCAGTTCTCGTCAGCACAGGACGGTTGCCGAGACTTATATACAAATCTGCTTGAGGTTACAGCTCAAGGTACGGACTTTATAGATTATTATGATGATCTGATGTTCAAAGTTGAGAATGAAGGAGCATTTGAAGCGTACTTCAGATGTTTCCGTCGTAAATAAGATGGTTACTATTGCTGATTTACAGATTTTATGGCAGGAAGATAGAGTATCTTTTGTTAAGGATTTTTGGTCGGAAACTGACTGTACTCCCGTGATGAGTATAAACTTTTCAGATAACTTATCATCGTGCCATTCGGTACAGTATACTGATTGCGTATCGGAGTGTTTTCTCAGAAGCAAACGCGGAGATATTCTTCTGGCAAATAGCGACTGGACTCAGGCAACATCATTCTTTTTGCCTGAGAAGGATAGTGACTTTACACTTCCACTGGCAGCATTGTGTTCAAGATTTTCTTTTTTTGATACATTACTTGTACATGCTTCCTTTGTTAAATATCAGGATAATGGTATTATTTTTACCGGTTGTTCAGGTGTCGGAAAAACGACTCAGGCTGAATTATGGAAAGAATTTTTGGGTGCTGATATAGTTAATGGCGATAAAACTTTTCTGCGTGAGGTTAATGACGAATTCTTTGCTTACGGCTTGCCGTGGAAAGGCTCGTCTGAGTACTGTCTTAATGATAAGGCACCGCTGAGAGGTATAGTTGTTCTCAGACAGTCGAATGTAAACCGCATTATGAAAATTGACGATGTTGCAACAGACGTTTTTATGCCACATGTTTTTTTTCCGCATTGGGACAAAACTTGCCTCAATAACGCACTGAGTACTTTTGATATGTTGATAAGAAACGTGCCGGTTTGGTTGCTTGAGTGCAGACCGGACGAAGAAGCTGTAAAAATCACACGTGATGCGATATTTGGGTGAGTTATGGATAAATATAACTGTTCGGTCTATGAAGTATCTGAATCTATTGAGAATATGATTGCTGAGGGTGCGGTTGTACCTCTTTGTGTTTCGGGTAATAGTATGAATCCGTTTTTCATCAGTCGGCGTGATATTGTGTATTTAAAGTTGTTTTCAGACCATGAATTAAAAAGAAACAAAATTTTACTATATAAACGTTCTGACGGGTCGTTGGTACTTCACAGGGTGAGAAAGGTTCTGCAGGACGGTAAATTGAAAATGAACGGTGACGCACAATCATGGTGTGAAACGATCAGTAAAGAACAGATAATTGCAATTGTTAGTGAGATTGAACGAAAAGGAAAAATTCGAAATGCTGACTCGGTTTACTGGACAGTTATCAACAATTTCTGGTATATTGTTTTTCCGTTACGTTCAATGATAATGAGAGTTTGGCTTAAAGTAAAAAGGATTAAAAATCAGTCGGAGTAAAAACATGGAGCAGATTACCGAAACAATTATGCAACTTATAAGCAGTGAAGTTTGCGGAAAATCTCTTCGCTTACCTGCAGATATTTGCTTTTCAGAAGATTTTCTGGTTGAATTGCTTTTATTTTCTCGCAGACACAATGTTGCTCATATCGTTGCATCGGCTTTATTAAAACACGGATATCTTGAGAACAGCCCTCAGAAAGGATTGTTCGAAAATGAGCTTTATTCTGCTGTTTATGCATATGAGAAGATGTGTGTTACTTTTGCACAGGCGTGTGAAGTCTTAGAACTAAGCAAAATTCCGTATATTCCGCTTAAAGGAGCTGTAATCCGCGATTTGTATCCTCAAGGTTGGATGCGTACGAGTTGTGATATCGATATTCTTGTAAGAGATAAAGATTTAAAGTCAGCTATCGATTCTTTGAACAGCATTGAAGGATATGTTATAAAAAGAGTGAGTGATCACGATATTGTGTTCGAATCAGCTGAAGGAATTACTCTTGAGTTGCATTATAAATTGTTAGGTAAAAAGAGGTTTTTACGATACTGTAATGTTTTGTCTAAAGTATGGGATTCTGCAAAGCCTTATTCTGGCTCGGAATACAGATTCAGTTTTGATGACAATATTTTTTATTTTTACCATATTTTGCATATGGCAAAGCATTTCAAAAAAGGTGGCTGCGGTATCCGACCGTTCATTGACCTATGGCTACTAGACAACAAAAATAACTATAATTATGAAATAATTGAAAGACTTTTGAAAAAGGCTGGATTATTAAAATTTGCGAAATGTGTTCAGATGTTAAGCAGGGTTTGGTTTTCAGATGAGATACATAATGAAACTTCTTTTAAAATGCAGGTTTTCCTTACTAAAGGAGGAGCTTTTGGATCTGAAAAATCAAGGCTTATATCTGACAATCAACGCGTAGGCGGTAAGTTCGGGTACATTATTTCGAGAATTTTTGTTCCGTACCGTTACTTGAAGAGGGATTATCCGATCTTGGAAAAATATCCAATCCTTGCTCCTTTGTGCGAAATTTGTCGCTTATGCTCTTTAATGTTTGGAAAAAAGAAGAAATTTAAAGATAAATACATAGAAAATCTCAAATCAGTTTCATATGAAGACTGTTCCGGTTTGTTTAAAGAACTGGGTTTGAAATGAATTATAATTATTATAGAAGACAAGGATGGGTAACCGTGGAAAGATTTGTTGAAAAAATATGGTTAGCAACTCCGACAATGCACGGAGAGGAATTGAAATATATGACAGAGGCGTATGAAACAAACTGGATGTCAACTGTCGGTGAAAATATAACTGAAACGGAGCGTTTGATACGAGAAAAACTAGGTTGCAAGTATGCTGTTGGTCTTGCATCGGGTACGTCGGCGCTTCATATGGCTGTTAAGCTTGCCGGTGTAAAACCGGGTGAAAAAGTTTTTTGCTCAGATATGACTTTTGCGGCTACAGTTAACCCTGTAGTTTATGAAAAGGGAGTTCCCGTATTCATAGATACTGAGCCTGACACATGGAATATGGATCCTGAATCACTTGAAAAGGCATTTGAGGTTTATCCGGATGTCAGAGTTGTGGTTATTGCTCATTTGTACGGTACACCGGCAAAGATGGATGAGCTTCTTAAAGTATGTAGAAAACATAATGCAATTCTCATTGAAGATGCTGCGGAGTCTCTTGGAGCAACATATAAAGGTGTACAAACAGGTACTTTTGGTACATATAACTGCATTTCTTTTAACGGTAATAAAATAATAACAGGTTCGTCGGGTGGTATGTTTCTGACTAATGATGAAGAGGCGGCAAAGAAAGTTCAGAAATGGTCAACACAAAGCCGTGAAAATGCTCCGTGGTATCAACATGAAGAGCTTGGCTACAACTACCGTATGAGTAATGTTATTGCAGGTGTAATCCGTGGCCAGATTCCATATCTTGAAGAGCATATTGCTCGAAAAAAAGCAATCTATGAACGTTATAAAGAAGGCTTTAAGGATTTACCTGTTAAGATGAATCCTTTTGATGAAATAAATTCAGTTCCTAACTATTGGCTGAGTTGTATGATAATTGATAAAGAGGCAATGTGTCAGAACACAGTTAACGCAACTGATGCAACTTTCATCTCAGAAGCGGGTAAAAGTTGTCCGACAGAGATCTTAAGAAGGTTGGCTGAGTACAATATTGAAGGCAGACCAATTTGGAAGCCCATGCATATGCAGCCGATTTATAGAGAGAATGATTTTTTTTCAAAGAAATTAAGTGGCGAGGATGCTCATAACGAAAGTGTAGGCTTGGATATATTCTTAAGAGGATTATGTTTGCCAAGTGATATCAAAATGACACAGGAAGAACAAAATGCAGTAATCGAAATTGTCAGAAGCTGCTTTGATTGAGGTTTTTAAGGTATGTACGAAAGGTGTTTTAAAAGATTTTTAGATTTTTTGCTTTCTTTTATTGCATTGACGGTTTTGTCTCCGGTTTTACTGGTTCTTACAGTTGTCGGTGCTGTTAAAATGAAAGGAAATCCTTTTTTTACACAACAACGTCCCGGTAGAATTGATAAAAAAACGGGTGAAGAGAAAATTTTTAATCTTGTTAAATTCAGAACTATGAACAACAAGAAGGATAAAAACGGAAAGTTGTTACCTGATGAGGACAGACTGACAAGATACGGTAGATTTCTTCGCAGCACATCACTTGATGAATTACCCGAACTTTGGAATATTCTCAAGGGTGATATGTCTATAGTGGGACCGAGACCGCTTTTGTCGGAGTATGTTCCGTATTATACTGAAACAGAAAGGCACCGACATGATGTAAGACCGGGTCTTACAGGTCTTGCGCAAGTTAATGGACGCAACTTTGTAAGTTGGGATAACAGGCTTGCATTTGACGTGCAGTATGTTGAAAACATTACCTTTTTAAATGATTTACATATTATATTTCAAACTGTTTTTCAATTTATTAAAAAGCAGGATATAGCGGTAGACACCAGCAAGGTTGAACCGAATTTTGCAGCAGAAAGACAGGCGAAAAAAGCAAGATAACCAAGGGGTATGAGACTATGAATGTTTTAATTTTAAGTGCAGGAACAAGAAATAAAATTGTTCAGTATTTCAAAGAGGTAATTGGCGAAAACGGTAAAGTAGTAGCAACGGATATGAGTGAACTTGCTCCTGCAGTCTATGAAGCTGATAAGTTTTACAAAGTACCGAGAATAACAGATGAGAATTACATTGATATAATTCTTGATATTTGTAAAAAGGAAAATATTAACGGCTTATTGTCCCTGATTGACCCTGAACTATCTCTGCTTGCTAAGCATAAAAAAGCTTTTTCAGATATTGGTGTTACGGTTATTGGTTCTGATTATGAACGGTGTGAACGTGCACTCGATAAAATGAAAATGTTTGAGTGGTTGTGTGACCATGGTTATAAATGTGCTAAAAGCTACACTGATAAAGAAAAGTTTTATGCTGACGTTGAATCGGGAGTGTTAGACTATCCTGTTTTTGTAAAACCTGTCTGCGGTAGTGCAAGTATTGCAACCTGTAAAGTGTACGATAAAGAGACAGTTGAACTGCTTTTTGCACATGATGATACTCTGATGATTCAGGAGTTTCTCAATGGACAGGAAATTGGTGCGGATGTATATATTGATACTATCAGCGGAGAAGTTGTGTCAATATTCACAAAAAAGAAGATTCTTATGCGTGCCGGCGAAACATATAAAGCTGTTTCGTTTAAAGATAAAAAATTATTTGACATTATTGAAAAGTTTTCTGAAGAAAGCGGTTGGTCAGGTCAGATTGATGTAGATATTTTTTCTGTTGATTCAGAGTACTACATTTCTGAAGTTAATCCGCGTTTCGGTGGTGGATATCCGCATGCCTACGAATGCGGATGTGATCATATATCATTGATTCTGAATAATATTCAGGGCAAGACTAATGAAAAGAAAATCGGCGAATATGACGAAGATATATATATGATGAAATATAACGAGGTAAGCATAAAAAGAAAGAATCAGTGTAAATGAGTCTTAACATTACACTGATACTGTATGAAATGATGTTGTAGAATACTTACTGTTTGCAACGGAAATGAGGCACCCGGATGAACGTTCTTCTTTTATCAATTGGAAATTTAACTGATGTCAGACAACATGAAATATATACTGACCTTTTAAGAGAATTCCGCGATAACGGACATTCCGTTTATGCAATCAGTACATATGAAAAAAGAGTAAATAAAGAAACTGAATTCAAAGAGGAACACGGCATAAAGATGTTACGAGTAAGGATCGGAAATATCACAAAATGCGGAATTATTGAAAAAGGCATCTCTACAATAATGCTTCAGTCGTTGTTTAAGAAGGCAATTAAAAAGTACTTGTCTGACGTTGTATTTGATCTTGTTCTTTATTCAACACCACCTATTACTTTGTGCAATGTTGTTAAATATCTGAAGAAACGTGATGGAGCCCATACCTATCTTATGCTCAAGGATATTTTTCCGCAGAATGCTTTAGATATAGGTGTTCTTTCACGTAGAGGGGTCAAAGGTTTAATTTACAGATATTTCAGATATAAAGAAAAAATACTTTATAGTGTCTCCGATACTATCGGATGTATGTCACCGGCTAATGTTGAGTATTTGCTCAGACACAATCCTGACATAAAACGAGATAAGGTAGGATTGTGTCCTAATTGTATTGAGGTACAGGACCTGATTTTAAATAACGATGAAAGGATTCTTTTGAGAGAAAAGTACGAAATTCCCGCTGATAAGCGTGTATATGTTTATGGTGGAAATCTCGGAAAACCGCAGGGAATTCCATTTATAATTGATTGTCTTAAAACACAGACAGATAACAAGAATGCGTTTTTTCTGATTGTTGGTGACGGAGCAGAATATGATAATCTTGAGGCTTTTTTTAAAGAAACAAAGTGTGATAATATGCGGTTGATGAAGACGATGCCAAAAGATGATTATGACCGTATGACGGCTGCATGTGATGTTGGTTTGATTTTTCTTGATTATCGATTTACAATTCCTAACTATCCAAGCCGTATTCTTGCGTATATGCAGGCAGGTTTACCGGTTCTTGCTTGTACAGATGAGAGTACTGATATCGGTGAGACTGTGATTCAGGGTAATTTTGGCTGGTGGTGTCGTAGTAATTCACCTGAAGAATTTGCAGAACTTGTTAACAGTATTGATAAACAACCGTTAGAGGAAATGAAAGCAAACAGTTTTAGAGTTCTTAAGGAACAGTTTGATGTTTCACGCGCATACGATCTTATTATGGATAGTGTAAAATAAGTTTTATAACCTCAAATTATTGCAGAAAGTTAAGTATTATGGAACGATTTAGAATTTTAATCTCACAGATTTTTATTGTTTTGTTCGGTAAGAGAACAAAACTGATAAATGACGAAATATTTAACAGAATATTGTTTTATCTGCGTACAGGAAAAATGGCAGATTTAAAGAATCCTCGTACTTTTAACGAGAATGTTCTTGCACGAAAAGTGTTCTGTGATGAATATGCATATTCTGCTTATACGGATAAATATGAAGTACGTAAATATATTGAGGAAAAAATAGGAACACAATACGTTGTTCCTGCACTTGGTGTATGGGATTGTGTTGATGAAATTAATTTTTCTAAGTTGCCTCAGAGTTTTGTTTTAAAGGCAACGCACGGTTCCGGTTGGAATGTTGTAGTAAAAGACAAGATGTTGTTTGATGTCAAAAGAGATTGTAAAAAAATACAGAAAGCATTGTCTTACAATTATTATCATAAGAGCAGGGAGAAAAATTACAGAGACATAAAACCACGGATTTTGTGCGAAAAATATGTAAATACAAGCAATCCAAAAGGTCTTATAGATTTTAAAGTTTATAGTTTTTACGGTAAGGCCGAGTTTTTTGAGATAACATATACGGAAAACAACAAGATACATCAGACCTTGTTTTATACGGATTTTTCACGTGTAGGTATGCAGAACGGACGTGAAGAAGCGCAAGTTGACGATATTGTAGCGCAATATAAAGATAAGATTATTTCTTTGGCGGAAATTCTTGCTTCAGACTTTGATTTTGTACGTGTTGATTTTTATATTGCTGATGAAGATATATTTTTTTCTGAACTTACTTTCCATTCAGGTGGAGGAGTAAGACCGATAAAACCCGAAAGTGTTGATATTGCTTTGGGTAGTTTTTTCAAAAAAGGGAGGATTAGCAACTGATGAAAGTTTGTATATTAAGTCATTGTTTTTATCCTTCAAAAAAAAGAGGCGGTCCTACAGTCAGCATAACAAACTTAGTTCAAAATCTTGCTGACAAATGTGATTTGTCTGTAATATCCATTCTCTTTGATAAAAATACCGATAAACCTTACAGCAATGTTTCGGAAGGTAAGAACCGTCTGTTTAATGCAGATATTTATTACTTGAAAGAGAATAATAACAAAGCTTTTTATTCCTGTTTGACACAGATTAAACCTGATGTATTGTATGTGAGCAGTTTGTTCAGTTACGAGTACAGTATTGCGGCGTTTATGTATGCTAAATTTCATAAGGATGTCCGTATCATTGTTGCACCTCGTGGCGAGCTTATGCCGCTTGCGTTAAAGCGAAAGGCCACAGCCAAGCTCTTGTTTCTTAGCGGTATAAAAGCAACTATGCCTAATAATACTGAATTTCATGTTACTTCTGACGAAGAAGAATTGGCAGTCAGAAGTATTTTCGGAAAGAATTATATTTGGAAGATAAAGAATTTACCGAGTAAAGTCTCAGGCGCAGATAGTTTTTTGGATAAAAAGTCCGGAAGTCTTTCTGTTGTAATGATAGGAAGAATTCACCCGATTAAGAATATTGACTATGCTATAAATCTTATGAATAATGTCCGTGGTGATGTGGAACTTGATATTTACGGACCGGAGGAAGATATTAAATATACAGAGAGTTGTAAAAATAGTGCATCCGAATTACCGGATAATGTCAAGGTGAATTTTAAAGGAATTGTTGATCATGATGAAGTTGGTGCTGTGCTCAGAAACCACCATGTTTTCCTGTCACCTACCGAGAGTGAAAATTACGGACATTCAATTATCGAAAGTTTACTTTGTGGTGTGCCTGTGGTAATCAGCAATAATACTCCATGGAGAGGACTTGAAGCTGATTTCGCAGGATACGATATTGATCTTAGTGACAGAGATTTATTTGTAAATGCTCTCCAACGATTTATTGATATGGATAATGATACATACCGACAGTATACTTCTGGTGCAGTGTCGTATATTCAATCAGGCCTTGCGGTAGAAGAAACCGTAGAAAAATATACAGAAATGTTTTTGAAAAAGTGAGAAGATTATGAAAATCCTTTATATCGGAACTGTCAGTGATAACAATGAATATGAAAAAATTTTAAAGAATAGCCGTGTTAAAGCATCTGCAGCTCCGCAGACTTTTGAAACTGCATTTATGAAGGGTTTAGTTGAAAACGGCATAAAATCCGATGATATTACGATTCTTTCCTGTCCTATGATAGCATCGTTCCCGGGTAGCAAAAAAGTGCTGTGGGGAGCTGAAAAACAGAGAATATTGCAAAGTTATGATGTTACGTGGGTACCGACTGTTAATATTCAGGGACTGAAAATGGCAACTCAACGGATGTTTTCAAAAAGTCTTATTGAAAATTGGTTCAGGGAGAATGAGAATGTTAAAGATAAGTGTGTGTTGTTGTACTCTTTGTACAGACCTGTACTGATAAATATTCTTGAGCTGTGTAAAAAATACGGATGTAAATGTTTTTCTTTTGTACCGGATTTACCCAAACATATGTATCTTAATAAAAGTGGAATAAAAGCAAAATTAGCTGAACGCTATGTTAATAAAGCTATTGAAATTCAGGGTGATCTTGACGGATACATATATCTTACGCAGGCAATGAAGGATGAGGTTGCACCGACAAAACCGTATATAATTGTCGAAGGTATTGCTGATGATACAAACTTAAAAAGTGATTTGGTTGATCGTAAAGAAAATGTAATTATGTATGCCGGAGCAATATCGGAACGATACGGTTTTAATAATCTTATTGATGGTTTTTCTATGCTCAAAGGTGACTATGAATTACATATTTACGGTTACGGTGACTATGTCGATAAGCTTAATGAACGTGTAAAAAAAGATTCACGTATCAGATATTTTGGCAGACAGCCGAGAGAAGAGATTTTAAAGAAAGAAAAAGAGGCTGCACTTCTTGTCAATGTCAGAAATCCGGATGATGAGTTTACAAAATTCTCTTTTCCGTCCAAAACGATGGAGTATATGCTTTCCGGAACCCCGCTTCTTACAACAAGACTTCCGGGAATACCGGAAGTGTATTTTGATTACTGTCTATCTATAGCAGACAATGAACCGGAAAGTATAATGGCTAACTTTGAAAACTTCTTTTCTCTGAATGATGAAAAAAGAAAACTTATCGGAATAAGAGCGCAGGATTTTGTTTCATCACAAAAGAACCATAAAGCCCAGGCGAATAAGGTTCTGAACTTTATTGAAAACAACATAAAGAATTAGTTTTTTATTGCTTTAGTTTATTAGGAGGCTTCACTATCGTGCAGATGGCATGGAAACCTAAACTGAAAAGTGATTTTATAAATCTGTTTATATGCATAATGCTGATATTGCCCGTAATTACCAAATTGCTGGATAGTCTCAATTTTTTGCCGACTCAATATATAACTTATGCAGTATACGGATTTTTATGGTTATGTTTTATCGTGCATATATCGCAGAACATAAACTCATTTTTATATATTTCTATTATGGTTCTTGCACTGACTTTATTTATATGCACGTTAGAATCGTTGATTTTTCCCGACAATAATCAATATATCTGGAGCTTTGATCTCAGACTTATAGTTACCCTTGTACCTTATAATCTTTTCGGTGCTATGATGCTTGTTATTCCCGGACTTCTGGTCACTGATTATGACGGTTTTTTAAAAGTATTGAATACAGTTTCACGTGTAGGTATTGCTATTGGTGCTTTATCTTATATTTTGTTTTTGGCTTTAGGCAGAGAGCTTCATTACGATGATATGAATTTCTCGTATAGTCTGTGCATTCTTGTTTGTGCATTGATTTTAATGAACGAAAAGAGAGATTGGTTATTTATTGCCGTGGGATTTCTGTGTATGTTTGTTGCAGGTACCAGAGGTCCGTTAGTGTGTACAATCGCAGCGACTGTATTCAACGTGATCACCAATAAAAAAAAGAACAAGACTTTTGTATATCTTTTATTTGGTGCTGTGGCAATTACCGTGGTGCAGACAAATATTATCACAGTTCTGGTAAATTCAGTTGGCGATTTGTTGGCATCGTTCGGCTTTGAAGATCTGCGACTTCTTGATTATTTTAATGAGGGAAATATTGCTGATACCAGTGGCCGTAGTGGCTTACAGTCTGTTATTTGGGATGCCATTTCTCAAAGACCGTTTTTTGGACACGGCGTAGGTTCCGACCGTTTACTCCTTGATGGTGCTTATGCACACAACATTTTTCTTGAAGTACTTTGTTCATTTGGAGTTTTGTTTGGAGGAATGTTCCTTGCCGGTCTTGTGGTCCTGATGTTGCTGATTGTTTTTTCAAAGAATGATAAACTTAGGATAATTGCTTTTATTTTTATTACTGCGGTTGTATTGAAGCTGTTTTTTTCATCGAGCTTTTTTACTTGTCGAGAGTTTTCGTTATTGCTAGGTATATGTATCAGGGGCGCAATACGGAACGGCATAAGATCATCTTCTCCGGAAATGAAATCATATAAAGAAGTGATTTAGAATAATGAAAAATATAATTAAAAAGTTGTATCTGAAAATTAAATATGCAGGCAAACAAGTGCGATTGGATAAAGGGACTCAAATTCCTGTTACTGCAGCATTTGGCGGGTATAACAGAATCGGACAAAACAGTCAGTTTTCCGGCAGTTTAGGTTATGCTTCATATATAGGTGAGAATTGTGTAATACGTGCCGACATTGGTAAGTATTGCAGTATTGCATCACGCGTTATAACAATCAGAGGGAATCATCCCACGAGAGATTGGGTTTCAACTCATCCGGCATTTTTTTCGAACGGGAAACAGTGCGGTTTTACATATACTCAACATGAGAAGTTTCAAGAGTTCAAAGATCCTATAAAAATAGGAAATGATGTTTGGATCGGAGATTCAGTAATTATTCTTGATGGTATAAAAATAGGTGATGGTTCAATATTAGCTGCAGGATCTGTTGTTACTGCAGATGTGCCGCCTTATGCAATTGTCGGTGGTGTTCCGGCAAAGATTATAAGATATCGCTTCACTGAAGATGAAATTGACTGTCTCACTGAGCTTACGTGGTGGGACAAGTCCGAAGAATGGATAAAAGAAAACGCAGAAAAGTTTTCTGATATTAAGAATTTTATGTCTGACTAAATTTGATTGTATATGAACATTTGAACAGGGTATTTTTATATGTTGATTTTCAACGAGAATGGAGCTTAAAATGAAGGTTTGTGATGTTGTTTTAAACTCAGTCTGGTATGATCCGCGTGTGCGTAAACAGATCGCTGAATATTTAAGACAAGGTGAGGAAGTAACTGTTATCGGAATGAAGTGTCCTCGATATGACGAGGAGAAAATGTCGCTTGTTCCCTGTAAAACAATTATAACTGAAATTGACAGTAGGTTTGATGGAAAGCAAAAAGGCATAATTCGCAAACTTAAAAGAGAGAGACTTAAGACCACAGCTGTAAGGGATGCAATTATATCAGAGAAACCTGATGTTATACATGCAAACGACCTTAATGCATTGATTCCTGCTTATGAAGCTGCGAAAAAGTTAGGCTGTGCTCTTGTTTATGATTCACATGAAATCAACGTTGAAAACTACACTTCAAAGAGTAAATTGTCTTTTGCCGGTTATATGCGTTTTAAAGAACAAAGACTTGTCAAAAAAGTTGATAAAATGGTCTGTGTCAGTAATGCGGCTGCTGAATACTTCAGAGATGAGTATAATATTGAAAAACCTATGGTTGTTACAAACTGCTCTTTAAAAGCTGAACAGTTTATATCTGAAGATAAAAATCCCGGATTTGAAGTTCTCAATCACGGACAGTTCTATGAGGGCAGAGGATACGATATAATGGCAGAAGCAATTCCTCTGCTGAAAGCATATCCAGAGGTTAAACTAGCTGTACGTGGATTCGGTAAACTCGAAGAGTCGCTGAGGAAACGTGTGTATGAGCTTGGCGGTGAGAATTTTGTGTTTTATCCGAAGGTTCTTGTTCAGGAACTTATTCCCAAGGCATCAAAGTCAATGGTAGGAGTTGCAATAACTGAAGCAATTTGCCTTAATTTTAAGCTTTCGGTATCAAATAAACTCTTTGAATATGCATCTGCCGGGCTTCCGGTAATTATGTCTGATATACCGGAACACAGATACCTTAACGATAAGTATAAATTCGGAGTAATTATACCCGAAAACACACCCGAAGCCTTTGCTCAAGCCGTTATAAAGCTATATAAAGATAAAGATTTTTATAATAAATGTGCGAGAAATGCAAAGAAGCTCTCTGATGAAATCAATTGGGAAAATGAATTTGAAAAACTGATTAAATTTGAAAGAGAAATTTGTCGAGGTAAGTAAAAATGGCAAAAAGCGAAGTCAAGTGGGGAGCAATGCTGTCTTATGTTCTGATTGCTCTCAATTCCATATACGGATTGGTTATAATGCCGTTCGTGTTAGGTGCCATCGGTGAAAGTGAATATGGTGTATATAAAACCATCGGTGCCATGACAGCGACCATTTCTGTTATGGAACTTGGACTTGGCGGAACTATGCAGAAGTATATAGCACAGTACAGGGCGCTTAATGATGAACGCAATTCGTATAATTTTTCAGCGATGTGTGTAATACAGGCAGTTGTTATGGCTTTTGTAATGGCAGTTGTGGGTGCTGTTCTTTTCTTTTCGCTTGAACCGATGTACTCAAACACATTTACTGCTACTGAATTGATGCGAGCGAAGCAGATATATATTGTACTTGTCTGTTATGTAGTTTTTCACATATTTGAAAATGTTTTATTCGGAATAATTTCGGGTTATAACCGTTTTGTTTTTACTAATAGCGCTAAACTTGCGACTTTGGTTTTAAAAATACTTATTTACATAATTATTCTCCCGATATTTAAAAATTCACTTGCCATTGTTGTAACGATGCTTGTTCTTGAGTTTGTTATTATTACTATTGAATGTATATATATTAAATTTGTTCTCAAGCACAAAATCAAGCTGTACTCATGGGATAAAGCTGTTTTTAAGGAAACGTTTACTTATACAATACTTTTATTTATTCAGTCACTTATTATTCAATTTAACGGCAATGTTGATAATATGGTTATCGGTTCAGTTATCGGCACTTCTGCCGTTACTGTGTATTCTTTTGCAATTCAGATTTTTAATATGTATGAGCAATGCTCGACTTCTGTTTCAGGAGTTATTCTACCGAGTGTTACGAAGGTTGTGTATAGCGGTGCAACTCCTGATGCCCTTGAAAATATGGTTGTGAAGTATGGTAGAGTACAGTGGGCTGTTCTCGGTGCGGCACTTGGTGGATTTATTTGTCTCGGCAGAGAGTTCTTTTCTCTTTGGCTTGGAGAAGGCTTTGAAGATTGCTATTATTTGGCACTTATACTTATGGTACCTGTTACTTTTCCATTGATTGTGAATACTTGCCTTGCAATTTTAAAAGCGAAAAATCTTTTGTTATTCAGAACAGTTGCTCTTGCATATTCAGCTGTAATAAACATTATTCTTACCGTAATCGGAACAAAGATGTTTGGGTATTACGCTGCTGCAGTCGGTACAGCTGTAAGTACAGTTGTCGGCAGTGTACTATCACTTAATATATATTATCAGGTAAAACTAAAAATAAATATGCTGAAGGTCTATTTTCGCATTTTACACAAAATTTCACTCTGTATAGTGATTCCTACTTTAATCTGTTTTTTCATCAATCCGTATTTCTGCGGTTCTTGGATTTCTTTTATTGTCAAAGCGGCAGTATTTATGGCTACATACGGTATTCTGATGCTTCTTTTCGGTATGAACGAGAGTGAAAAACCTAAGTTTCTCAGGAGGAAGCGTGTATGAAAATCGGAATTTTAACATTTCATCAGAGCGTCAATAATGGCGCAGTTATGCAGGCTTATTCTCTTTCAAAAAGATTAAAAAATGAATACCCCGAAGCTGATGTAGAGATAATTGACTATCGACGTGAAAGTGTTGATAATTCCTATTCTTTTTCATTAGCTGGATACTTAAAGGCACCTTCACTTAAAATTTTCATTAAAAAAGTTCTGGTTTTGATAGGCGATCCAATGCGATTAAAACGCCTGAAGATTAGAACAAAGGTTTTTGAGGAATGTATCGAAAAACTACCTCTTTCCAAGGAAACTATTATAAGTGACGGTACAAGTGAACTCTATGAGTTTATTGAGAGTAATTATGATGTTCTTGTTGTCGGCAGTGATGCTGTTTGGAATTATGTGACCAGAGGTTTTCCGAATGCATATTTTGCCTCGGCTGATCTGAAAGTTAAAAAACTCAGTTATGCTGCCAGTTGTTACGGAATGGATTACCTTAAAATTTCTGAAGAAGAAAAAGAAGAAGTTTGTAAAGTTTTTGAAGGCTTTGATTTTATCGGAGTCAGAGATGAAGCGACAGAAAACTTCGTGAAGTGGACAGGCTGTAAAACCGAACCATATCATACTTGTGATCCGACGGTTTTTCTTGATATTAACGACCTTCCTGTGGATGTTCCTCTTCTTGAGAAAAAACTCCGACAGCGAGGTTTTGATTTCAGTAAGCCCTCAATAGGTGTTATGGGTCCTGATGAAATGATATCGATGGCAAGAAAACTCTACGGTAATAAATATCAGCTTGTTTCTCTTTATAACTATATTAAAGGTGCAGATGTTAATCTTTATGACCTTGAACCTTACGAATGGGCATATGTGTTCAGATATTTTAAACTGACATTTGCAACATTTTTCCACGGAACACTCTTGTCACTAAGAAATGGTGTACCTCTCATATGTATTGATCTTAATACTGAATTCGGAAAGAAGCATACACCGAAAACGCTTGATGTTCTTACCCGCCTAGGCTTTGAAGATTGGTATTTCAGCACAGACTATAAGTCGAAGAATTTTGATATAATTAAAGCTAAGGCTGATGAATTGTTAGCAGGTAATTATCACGATACTATTATATCAGCTATGGATAAAGAAGCTGAATCTTTTGAAGTTTTCAACACTGCGTTGAAAGCTGTTGCAGGAAAGGATGACCCGAATGATTAATGTAATTGGACTTGGATATATAGGACTTCCGACAGCACTTATGCTTGCTTCACACGGTGTTGAAATTATCGGAACAGATTATAATGAAGAGCTTGTAGCAACTCTTAATGCAGGTAGAACTACATTCAAAGAAAAAGGTCTCGATGAGCTTTTTAATGATGCTATCAATGCGGGAATAAAGTTTTCAGCGGAGTATCAGGTTACAGATACATACATTGTTTCTGTACCGACTCCTTATGATAAATTCTCCAAAAAAGTTGATCCGTGTTATCTTATTTCAGCGGTAAAAAGCGTTATGGAAGTTTGTCCGAAAGGTGCTACGGTTGTAATTGAATCAACCGTTTCTCCCGGAACTATTGATAAGTATGTCCGACCGGTTATTGCAGAAAACGGATTTGTTATCGGTGAAGATATCAACCTTGTTCACGCTCCGGAACGCATTATTCCCGGAAATATGATTTATGAGCTTCTTCATAATGACCGTACAATCGGTGCTGATGATAAGGCAGTTGGTCAGAAGATTAAAGATATGTATGCAACCTTCTGTCAGGGTGAAATTGTTGTAACGGATATACGTACAGCTGAAATGACGAAGGTTGTAGAGAATACTTTCCGTGCAGTAAATATTGCTTTTGCCAATGAACTTGCAAAAATCTGCCGCCATGACAATATGGATGTTTATGAAATTATAAAAATCTGTAATATGCATCCGCGTGTTAATATTCTTCAACCCGGTCCCGGTGTCGGCGGTCATTGTATTTCTGTTGACCCGTGGTTCCTTGTCGGTGATTATCCGAGCCTTGCAAAGGTTATTGATGAGTCAATGAAAACAAATGATGGAATGCCGGATTTTGTCCTTAACCGTATATATGAAATTATGAAAGAAAACGGAATTACAGATGTTTCTCGTGTAGGTCTTTACGGTCTTACGTATAAAGAGAATGTCGATGATATGCGAGAGTCTCCGACGCTTCAGCTTCTTGAAAGTCAGGAGCGACATCTTGCAGCGCCGCTTAAGGTTTATGATCCGTTTATTTCTGAAGATGTTGTTAAAAATCAGTATCATGATTTTGATAAGTTTCTTGCAGATACGGATCTTGTGGTTATTATGGTTAAACACAATCAAATCAAAGATAATATGGATAAACTCGACGGTAAGATTGTGCTTGACTGTCACAATATCTGTAGTTTACCGGGTGTATACCATATATAAGATCTGAGAACCACATTAGAAAGGTAATGGACACGAATATGAAAAAAGTTATGCTCGTGTTTGGTACAAGACCGGAAGCAATTAAAATGTGCCCACTTGTCAATGAGCTTAAATCAAGAGATAACATAGAAACAATCGTATGTGTAACAGGTCAGCATCGTCAGATGCTGGATCAGGTTCTGGAGGCATTCTATGTCGTACCTGATTTTGACCTTTCGATTATGAAAGCCGGACAGACCCTGTTTGATATAACAACAAATATTCTTAACAGAATCGGTTCTGTTCTTGATGAAGTGAAACCGGATGTTGTTCTTGTTCACGGTGATACTTCTACAACGTTTGTTACGGCACTTGCATGTTATTATAAACAGATTCCTGTCGGTCATGTTGAAGCAGGTCTTCGAACGTATAATATTTATTCTCCGTATCCGGAAGAGTTTAACCGTCAGGCTGTCGGAATTGTAGCAAAATATAATTTTTCACCAACAGAGTTATCGAAACAAAATCTGTTGAATGAAGGTAAAGACTCAGACACCATTTACGTAACGGGAAACACTGCTATTGATGCTTTAAAAACTACTGTCAGAGAAGATTATTCTCACCGGGAGCTTGACTGGGCTGAAGATAGCCGGCTTATCATAATTACTGCACATCGCCGAGAGAATCTGGGAGAGCCTATGCACAATATGTTCCGTGCAATCCGCAGAATTATGGATGAGCACCCCGATGTCAAAGCAATTTATCCAATTCATATGAATCCGTTGGTTCGTGCAGCAGCTGACGAAGAGCTTAGCGGTTGTGACAGAATACATATTATTGAACCGTTGGATGTTCTTGATTTTCATAATTTTCTTGCACGCAGTTACCTTATTCTGACTGATAGCGGTGGTATTCAGGAGGAAGCACCGTCTTTAGGTAAACCGGTTCTTGTTATGAGAGATACAACTGAACGTCCTGAGGGAATCAGTGCAGGTACACTTAAACTTGTCGGAACTGACGAGGATGTAATATATAAGAATTTCAAGGAGCTTCTCGAAAGCACGGAAGCGTACGATGCAATGTCACATGCAAGTAATCCCTATGGTGATGGTTTTGCATGTAAACGTATTGCAGATATTTTGGAGGAAAAATAACTATGTCTTTGTACAATGATATTGTAAATAAAGAAGAAAAAATATCTCTTGTCGGTCTTGGTTATGTCGGTATGCCGATTGCAGTCGCATTTGCAAAAAAAGGTGTAGATGTTATCGGCTTTGACCTCAGTGAAGCGAAAATTGAGCTTTACAAAAACGGAAAGGATCCTACAAAAGAAGTAGGTGACGAAGCAATTAAAAACACTACGGTTTACTTTACCTCTGATGAAAAAGATTTGCAGAAGGCGAAGTTTCATATCGTAGCTGTGCCAACACCTGTAAACACCGATCATACACCGGATCTTACTCCTGTTATAAGCGCAAGTGAAATTGTCGGTCGCAATCTGACTAAGGGATCAATTGTTGTTTATGAGTCGACTGTTTATCCCGGTGTCACTGAAGATGTTTGTGTTCCGATTCTTGAAAAAGAGTCAGGTATGACCTGTGGTGTTGATTTTAAAGTCGGATACTCTCCGGAACGTATAAATCCAGGTGATAAGGTACACAGACTTGAGAATATACGAAAAATTGTTTCGGGTATGGATGACGAGTCACTTGAAGAGATAAAGAATGTTTATGATCTTGTTATTGAGGTTGGTACATATCCTGTGTCAAATATCAAAACAGCTGAAGCTGTCAAGGTTGTTGAAAACAGCCAGAGAGATATCAATATTGCCTTTATGAATGAGCTCGCTATGGTGTTTGACCGAATGGGTATTGACACCAATGAAGTTGTAGACGGTATGAATACAAAGTGGAATGCACTTGGTTTTCGTCCGGGACTTGTCGGTGGACATTGTATTGGTGTGGATCCGTATTATTTTACATATCAGGCGGAAAAACTTGGATACCATAGTCAGATTATTCTTAACGGTCGCATTGTTAATGATGGAATGGGCAAGTTTGTTGCTGATGCAGCAATCAAAAAAATGATTGCGGTCGGGCAGGCTCCTAAAAAATCAAAAGTAGTTATTCTTGGTCTTACTTTCAAGGAGAATTGTCCCGATACACGAAACAGTAAGGTTGATGATATCATTAAACGCCTGAATGAATATGAGGTGAGTCCGATTGTTGTTGATCCATGGGCCAGCGAGAGAGATGCAATGAACGAATACGGTGTTACTCTTACTGATTTTAATGATATAAAAGATGCGGATTGTGTTATTGTTGCAGTAGCGCATAATGATTTTAAAAATCTCAGCCTTAAAGAGATAAAAGCACTTTACAAAGATTGTCACGATTCTGAAAAAGTGCTGATTGACGTTAAAGGAATTTATAATATAGCTGAATTCTCCGAAAGCGGATTGACATACTGGAGGTTATAATTATGTCACTTTTTAAAGATAAAACATTACTGATAACAGGTGGTACGGGTTCATTCGGAAATGCTGTACTTAATCGTTTCTTGCGCACTGACATCGGTGAGATTCGAATATTCTCCCGTGACGAAAAAAAGCAGGATGATATGCGACACGAGTTTCAGGCAAAAATGCCTGAAGTTGCCGATAAAATTAAGTTTTATATCGGTGATGTCCGTGATCTCGCATCAGTAAAAAATGCTATGCACGGGGTGGATTATATTTTTCATGCGGCAGCACTCAAGCAAGTACCTTCATGTGAGTTCTTTCCGATGGAAGCAATTAAAACAAATGTTATTGGTACTGAGAATGTTTTGACGGCTGCTATTGATGCCGGTGTTGATAACGTGGTTTGCCTTTCTACAGATAAAGCTGCTTATCCTGTTAACGCTATGGGTATTTCAAAGGCAATGATGGAAAAGGTAATTGTTGCAAAATCACGAACAACAACCAAAACAAAGATCTGCTGTACACGTTACGGAAATGTTATGTGTTCTCGCGGTTCTGTCATTCCACTTTGGATTGACCAGATTAGAAAAGGTAACCCGATAACTGTTACTGAACCGACTATGACTCGTTTTATTATGTCTCTTGATGAAGCTGTCGACCTTGTTTTGTTTGCTTTTGAACATGGTAAGTCTGGTGATATTCTTGTTCAGAAAGCACCTGCATGTACAATACAGACTCAGGCAGAGGCAGTTTGTGAGCTTTTCGGCGGCAATAAGGATGACATTAAAATTATAGGTATCCGCCACGGTGAAAAAATGTGCGAAGCATTGCTTACTAATGAAGAGTGTGCATGTGCAATCGATATGGGTGATTTTTACAGAGTTCCTTGCGATAAAAGAGGTCTTAATTACGATAAGTATTTCATTCAGGGTGATACTGAGCGTAATATACTTACTGAATTTAATTCAAACAATACACAGCTTCTTACGGTTGAAGAAACTAAAGAAAAGATTGCTGCTCTTGCTTATATTCAGGATGAACTTGCTAAGGGGGCAAATTAAAAATGAAAATACTTGTAACCGGTGCTGAAGGATTTGTTGGTAAAAATCTTTGCGCAAGTCTGAAAAATATTCGTGACGGTAAAGATCGAACCAGAACGGATCTTGTAATTGATGAAGTTTTTGAGTACGACATCAATACGGAAAAATCCTTGCTTGGTGAATACTGTTCAAAGGCAGATTTCATTTTTAACCTTGCCGGTGTTAACAGACCGAAGACCCCTGAAGAGTTTATGCAAGGCAACTTTGGTTTTACATCAGAATTACTTGAAACTCTTAAAGAAAAAAATAATACCTGTCCTGTTATGCTTTCATCTTCTATTCAAGCTACTTGCATAGGTCGTTATGACAGTGAGTATGGAAGAAGCAAGAAGGCAGGGGAAGAGTTGCTGTTTGATTATGCTGAGAAAACCGGAGCAAAGGTTCTGATTTATCGATTCCCGAATTTATTTGGTAAATGGTGCAGACCTAACTATAACAGTGCTGTGGCAACTTTTTGTAATAACATTGCCAATGATTTACCTATTGTAGTTAATGACAGGAATGTTCAGCTTGAGCTTCTTTATATCGATGATCTCGTTACGGAAATGCTTGATGCTTTAGAAGGACGGGAACATCACTGTACGTTCGATGAAATTGATACCGTTTTGTGTGATGATGGCAGATACTGTGCTGTTCCTGTTACACATAAAATAACACTTGGTGAAATCGTTGATTTGCTTGAAACCTTCAACAAACAACCTACAACTCTTGTTATGCCTGAAATTCCCGAAAATTCATTTACTAAGAAGTTATATAGTACATATCTGTCATATCTTCCAAAAGAAAAGGTGTCTTTTCCGTTAAAAATGAACGTGGATGAACGAGGAAGCTTTACTGAACTTTTAAAGACAGTAGATTGCGGTCAGTTTTCTGTAAATATTTCAAAACCCGGAATTACAAAAGGTCAGCACTGGCATCATTCAAAATGGGAATTCTTTATAGTTGTCAGTGGTCACGGACTAATACAGGAAAGAAAAATCGGCTCTGATGAAGTGCTTGCTTTTGAAGTCAGTGGAGAAAAAATTGAAGCAATTCATATGTTGCCGGGATATACTCATAATATTATTAACCTTTCTGAAACCGAGAATCTTGTAACTTTGATGTGGGCAAATGAGCAATTTGATCCCGGACATCCGGACACATTTTTTGAAGTCGTTGAATAATTGCTTTGTTGAAAGGGATTTACCATGGATATTAAATTTGATTATAGTGATATAAGATTTCAGGATAACGGAAAACTTAAACTGCTTATTATTGTAGGCACCAGACCTGAAATTATTCGACTTGCAGCGGTTATAAATAAATGCCGTAAATATTTTGATACAATACTTGCCCATACGGGACAGAATTATGATTATAACCTTAACGGAGTTTTCTTCCGTGATCTCAAACTGGCGGATCCGGAAGTGTATATGGATGCAGTTGGTGATGATCTTGGCGCAACGGTCGGTAATATTATCAACTGTTCATATAAACTGATGAATCAGATTAAGCCGGATGCATTGCTTATTCTTGGTGATACTAATTCCTGTTTGTCGGCAATTGCTGCTAAAAGATTGCATATTCCGATTTTTCATATGGAAGCTGGTAACAGGTGTAAGGATGAGTGCTTACCGGAAGAAACCAACCGCCGTATTGTTGATATTATTTCTGATGTTAACCTTGCTTACAGCGAACATGCACGCAGATATCTGCACGAGTGCGGTCTTCCTAAAGAACGTACTTATGTGACAGGGTCGCCTATGGCGGAGGTTCTGCATCAGAATCTTGAAGAAATCGAAGCAAGTGATGTACTCGAACGTCTCGGACTTGAATCTAAAAAGTACATTCTGCTTTCAGCTCACAGAGAAGAGAATATTGATACAGAGAAGAATTTCACAAGTCTTTTCACAGCAATAAACAAACTTGCAGAGAAATACGATATGCCGATTCTCTATTCTTGCCATCCGAGAAGT